>CAIXWQ010000242.1 GCA_903923175.1 uncultured delta proteobacterium
GCCCCGTGGTCCGCTGCGGCGGCGGCGGTCGCGCGCCCGCGCGCTGCGGCGGCTCGGGCGGCGGCTTCTGCCCGACGCCGCCGAGCGTGACCATGCGCGTCGCCTTGACCGCGTCGGCCTGGAGGATCGGCGCCGGGGTCGGCTGTCGCCTGCGCTCGGCCCCGGTCAACGCGGCGGCCTGGATCGCGGCCCCGATCGCGACGACCTCGTCGGGGTTCACGCGGTCCATCGGCTTCTTCGCGAAGACCTGCTCGACCCTGCGGCGCACCAGAGGGATGCGCGTCGAGCCGCCGACGAGGATCACGTTGTCGAACGCGTCGACCTGCAGGCGCGCCAGCTGGAGCGCGTCGCGGCACACGCTGAACGTCTTCTCCACCAGCGGCCCCGCGAGCTGCTCGAGCTCGGGGCGTCCCATGCGGAACGTGAGATCGATCGGCACGCCGCCGGCGCCGTAGCCGAGCTCCTTGAGCTCGATCGTCATCTCCTGCTGCGTCGAGAGGGCGACCTTGAGCTGCTCTGCCGCTGCGCGCAGGCGCTCCATCACCTGCACGTCGACGCGCGGATCGAAGCGCGTGCGCTGGATGACCTCCTGCGCGATGCGATCGGCGATCACCGTGTCGACGTCGTCGCCGCCGAGGAAGCTGTCGCCGGCGGTGGCGATGACCTCGAACACGTTGCCCGAGAGATCGAGCAGCGTGAGGTCGAAAGTGCCGCCGCCGAAGTCGTAGATGGCGATGCGCTCGTTGCCCTGCTTGCCGAAGCCGTAGGCGAGCGCGGCCGCGGTCGGCTCGTTGAGGATGCGCAGCACCTCGAGCCCGGCCTCGCGCGCGGCGACCTTGGTGCTCGCGCGCTGCAGGTCGTTGAACGACGCGGGCACGGTGACGACCGCGCGCTCGACCGGCTCGCCGAGCGCCGTCTCGGCGATCTGCTTCGCCCGCCGGAGCACGAACGCGCTGATCTCGGGGAGCGTGTAGGTCTCGCCGCGCGCGACGACGAGCGGGCCGTGGGTCGGCCCCTCGCGCAGCTCGAACGGGAAGCGCTTGCGGGCGCGCTCGACCTCGTCGCTCCCCCACGAGCGCCCGATGAGCCGCTTCACCGAGTAGACGGTGTTGCGCGCGTCGACGAGCCTTCGCTCGCGCGCTTTGTGGCCGACGAGTACCTCGCCGTTCGGGTGGAACGACACGACGCTCGGCAACAGCCGATTGCCTTGCTCGTCCGCGAGCACCGTCGCCTTGCCACCGCGCACCACGGCGACGACGGTGTTCGTCGTGCCGAGGTCGATCCCGACGACCGCTCCCGCCATCGCGCAAGGGTTATCAGGTCGCGCCCTCCGCGGCCAAAGGCCCTGCCGAACGCGACCGTCGCGCCCGACCGTCGCGCCCCGATCGCCGCGCGCGACGCGCGCGACGCGGCCCCGGATGGCGCCTTGCGGCGGCGGCGTCCGGGTGGCCTGCTACGTCATCACCCGACGCGCATGCCCCGCCGCCCCCCCACGGTCGCCAAGTTCGTCCGCGCCGCTCGCCTGCTGACCGCCGTGCTCGCCGCGCCGGCCGTCGCCGCGATCGCGCTCGCCGGACCGCCCGGCGCGCGGGGTCCCTCGGCGTTGCTCGCGGCGGCGTCGCTGTCCCTCGTCGTGTACGGGGTCGGGCCGCGCGTGCGCCTCGGCTTCCACGACGCGCCGCGCGCGCCCTGGATCGGGCGGCTCGCCGCGCCGATCTTCGACGCCTGCTGGACGGCCGGGCTGCTGTCGTCGGCCACGACGCTCCTCGCCGCGCTCGTCGCGTTCCCCGCCGCGTGGCTGCTCGGCGGGCGGCTCGCGTTCGTCACCGCGCTCCAGCTCGGCGCGCTCCTCGGCGCCTGCGTGGCGGCCTACGGCGTCTTCGTCCGTCGGCGCTGGGTGCGCGTCCGCCGGCTCGAGATCCCGCTGTCCGCGCTGCCCAAGGCGCTCGACGGCTATCGGATCGCGCACCTCTCCGACCTCCACATCGGCTCGCTCGCAGGCGCCGCGCAGGCGCGCGCGTGGGTCGACGCGACCAACCGCCTCGGCGTCGATCTCGTCGCGGTCACCGGCGACCTGCTCTCGACCGGGGCCGGCTTCCACGGCGAGGTCGTCGAGGCGCTGGCGGGGCTGCGCGCGCGCGACGGCGTCTTCGCCTGCCTCGGCAACCACGACTACTACGACGAGGACTCGCTCTGCCGCAGCCTCGGCGCGGTCGGCGTCCGGGTGCTGCGCAACGAGGGGCTCCTCGTCGGCGCGGCGGGGGCCCCTTCGCTGTTCGTCGCCGGTGTCGAGGATCTGTGGCGCGGTCAGGTCGACGTCGAGGCCGCGCTCGAGGGGCGCGGCGTGCACGCGACCCTGCTGCTCGCGCACAACCCGGACCTCTTCCCCGCGGCGGCCGACGCCGGCGCAGCGCTCGTGCTCGCCGGCCACACGCACGCGGGCCAGGTCGCGCTCCCTTTCCTCGTCGAGCGCTTCGGCCTCGCCCACCTCTCGACCCGCTTCGCCGCCGGGCTCTTCGCGCGCGGCGAGGCGCGGCTCTTCGTGCACGCCGGCCTCGGGACGACCGGCCCGGCCATCCGGCTCGGGGCCGCTCCCGAGATCGTCGAGCTGGTGCTGCGCAGCACCTGATCCGCTCGCGCGAAGCGGGCCTTCGTGGCGCCACGAGGCGCAAAACACACGATAGATTGCCGCGCGCTCGCCCGGCGGCCTACGCTCGACGCCAAATTCGCATGGCGCCGCTGCAGATCTCCACTCGACAGCTCGTTGCAGCCGCCATCGTCGCGGCGGCGGGGCTGATGGTCGCGTCCACGCCGTCGTTGCACACGATCGGCGCGATCGCAGGGGTCGCGTTCCTCGCGGCGTTCGCCATCCTGCTCGGCGGCGCGGGGAGCTCCGCAGTCCCTGCCGGGCTCGTCGACGCCGTCCGGCGCGCCGGCACCGGCGAGCGCGCGGCGCCACCGGTCGACGCGGGCCCCGAGATCACGGCGACGTTCGACGAGCTCGGCCGCCTCGCCGAGGTCGTCCGCGCGGCGAAGGGCGACGTCGACAAGGCGCGCGACGAGCTGCGCCGCGGCGGCGAAGAAGAGACGCGCCGTCGCGAGGAGCTGCGCGAGGAGCTGCGCAACCTCCGTGACGAGCTGCGCCGCTCGCAGGACGACGTGCGCAAGGCGCAGAGCGACGTGCAGGCGGCGCGCGAGCAGTCCTCGCAGCAGACCCAGCAGGTGAAGGATCTCGAGGTCCGCCGGAAGGCCGAGCTCGACGACGTGCTGGCGCGCCTCGACGAGCAGAACCGCAAGCTCGCCGAATCGGCCCAGGCCGAGCTCGGCATCGCCGACGACGCCGGGCGCCGCGTGCGCGAGGTCACCCAGGCGCTCAAGGAGATCGCGTCGAGCGTCGAGCAGCTCGCGAGCGCCGCCGAGGAGTCGTCTTCGTCGATCCTCGAGCTCACCGCCACGAACGACGAGGTCGCCGAGAACGTCGGCGAGCTCGCGAGCAGCGTGCGCGAGACCGTGAGCTCGATCGAGGAGATGACCTACTCCATCAAGGAGGTCGCGAAGAACGTCGACGCGCTCTCGCTCACCGCCGAGGAGACGTCGTCCTCGATGAACGAGATGGACGTCTCCATCGACCAGGTCCAGTCGAACGCGAACGAGACGGCCAAGCTCTCCGAGGAGGTCGCGAGCGACGCCGAGCGCGGCGCCGAGTCGATCCTCAAGACCATCGGCGAGATCTACCGCATCAAGGAGTCGTCGCAGGAGGCGGTCGCCGTCATCTCGAACCTCGGCTCGCGCATCGAGGCCATCGGCCAGATCCTGAGCGTCATCGACGACGTCGCCGAGCAGACGAACCTGCTCGCGCTGAACGCCGCGATCATCGCCGCGCAGGCCGGCGAGCACGGCAAGGGCTTCGCGGTCGTGGCCGACGAGATCAAGGATCTCGCCGAGCGCGCCGGCTCCAGCACCAAGGAGATCGCGGAGCTGATCAAGACCATCCAGGCCGAGTCGAAGAACGCGGTGGCCGCCGTCGAGCGCGGCGCGCACAACGTCGATCGCGGCGTCGAGGTCTCCAACGAGGCCGAGCGCGCGCTGAAGAAGATCCTCGAGTCTTCGCAGAAGTCGACCACCATGGTCCGCGCGATCGCCCGCGCGACGGTCGAGCAGGCCAAGGGGAGCAAGCAGGTCACCGACGCGATCGGCCGCATCGCCGAGACGGTGCAGCAGATCGCCGCCGCGACCGCCCAGCAGGCGCGCGGCTCCGAGCTGATCGTGAAGAGCGCCGAGAAGATGCGCCTGATCACGCAGCACGTGGAGCGCAGCTCGCAGGAGCAGGCCCGCGGCGGTCGGCAGATCACCTCCGCCATCGAGCAGATCTCGAACATGGTCAACCAGCTGAACGTCGCGCACCGCGGGCAGACGCGCGGCAACGAGCAGCTGCTCGCGTTCGTCGATCGGCTCGACGAGGTCGTGCGCGCGCACGAGCAGACCTCGCGACAGGTGCAGGCCGCGCTCGATCGTTTCCGCCGCGCGCTCGAGACCGCCTGAGCCTCGTCGCGCCGCCGTTCGCGCGCGAGGACGGAGGTCATGTGCGACCGTGTGTGACGGCGCGCCGGTACCCGAGCGCCCCTCCCGCGCGTCTCAGGGCTCGCTCAGGGCCGTCCGGATGGTGCTAGTCTCGTAGAGTCGTACTCACGACGGCACGTGCAGCGTTCACGTGTTCGTAACCGTCTCGTGCGACGGATGCATTGTTGGAAGGTTCCCGGCGATGAGCGCAGCAACCCAGTCCGATCCGTCGCAGCCGGGGCCCGAGGAGGTCCTGCCGCGCCGCTTCGGCAAGTACACGCTGCTCCGCCGCATGGCGACGGGCGGGATGGCAGAGATCTACCTCGCCCTCCAGCGCAGCGTCGCCGGGTTCGAGAAGCTCATCGTCATCAAGCGGATCCTCCCCGCGATGACGTCCGACCGCGGCTTCATCGACATGCTCCTCCACGAGGCGCGCGTCGCGGCGACGCTCTCGCACCCCAACATCGTCCAGACGATCGACGTCGGGCAGGTCGAGGGCGCCTACTTCATCGCGCTCGAGCACGTCCACGGCGAGGACCTGCGCTCGATCGTGCGGCAGATGAAGAAGAAGGGGGTCACCGAGTTCCCCCTCGAGCACGCCATCGCCGTCATCCTCGGCATGTGCGCAGGGCTCGGCTACGCGCACGATCGCCGTGATCTCGACGGCACGCCGCTGAACATCGTCCACCGCGACGTCTCGCCGCAGAACGTGCTCGTGGGCTTCGCGGGCGACGTGAAGATCGTCGACTTCGGCGTCGCCAAGAGCGGCACGCAGACGGCGGAGCAGACGAAGTCCGGGCAGTTGAAGGGGAAGGTCCCCTACATGTCCCCGGAGCAGGCGCGCGGCGAAGAGGTCGACCACCGCAGCGACATCTTCGCGCTCGGCGTGATGCTCTTCGAGCTCACGACCGGCCGCCGCCTCTTCAAGGGCTCGACCGAGTTCGAGACCCTCAAGATGATCATCGAGCGCGACTACCCACGGCCTTCGTGGGTGTCGACCGGCTACCCGGCCGGGCTCGAGGCGATCGTCATGAAGGCGCTCGAGAAGGACACCTCCAAGCGCTACCAGAGCGCGCGGGAGATGCAGGGCGATCTCGAGGCCTTCGTCCGCGACGAGAAGCTGCCGGTGAGCAGCATCGCGCTCGCGGAGTTCATGAAGATGCTCTTCGAGGAGAAGCTGGCGGCGCAGAAGGAGGCCCTCATGCAGGGCCGCCAGCTGGCCGACATCATCGCCTCCGAGATCGTGCACGGCGAGCGCACCGAGAACGGCAGCGTCGAGTCGGGGCGTTACTCCACCACGGTCACCGCGGGCGGCGCGATCGCGCTCGGGAGCCAGCCGCCGCCGCGCGCCGCGAGCAAGTGGCCCCTCGTCGCCATCCCTATCGGCTTGGCCGCGCTCGGCCTCGGGCTCTTCTTCGGCCTGCGCGGGAGGCCGCAGCAGGCCACCTCGGCGACGAACCAGTCGCCCACGACCAACGCCGAGCCCGCGAAGAAGGCGAAGGCGAAGCTCACCGTCGAGAGCGATCCTCCCGGCGCGCACATCTGGCTGAACGGCGAGATGCGCGCGGAGGTCACCCCGGCGACCATCGACGACCTCCCCATCGGCACCCTCGACGTGAAGGTCGGGCTCGAGGGGTACGCGAGCATGGTCGACAAGGTCCCGGTCTCCGACCGCGAGACCACCAAGCGCAACTTCACGCTGAAGAAGGGGGTCGTGGCCTACGAGGTCGAGAACGCCCCCGCGAACGCGACCGCGCAGGTCGACAACAAGCCCGCGAAGCTCCCGAAGTTCGACGTGACGCCGGGCGAGCCGCACACGCTCGTGCTCGTGGCGACCGGCTTCGAGATGAAGATCGTCAAGCTCGCGACGGCGGAGGTCGGCGAGTCGAAGAAGCTCGACGGCGCGATGAAGAAGGTCACCGAGAAGGACCCGAACGCCCCCGAGCCCGCGAAGACGGCGTCGACCTCCACTGCCACGCCGACCACGACCACCACCGGCGCCGGCGGCACCGGCAAGATCATCGTGATCGCCGGCGGGGGTGGCTGGTGCACCGCCACCGTCGACGGCCGCGGCGCAGGTCCGACGCCCACAGGCGCGATCGAGGTCGGCGCGGGCTCGCACTCCGTGTCGTGCACCGACGCCAACGGCGTGCGCCAGTCTCAGGGCGCGAGCGTCAAGGCTGGCGAGACGACGCGCGTGCGCTTCACCGTCGCGAACTGAACGCGTTCGGCGTGGTGGCACTCGAGGCCTCCAACCGTCGGAAGCGACCGTGGCGGCAGCTCGCCGCTCCGCCCGAACTTGCTGTGCACTCCGCGCGCTCCCCCCAGCCGCTCGCGAGGGGATCGCGCGGTGTGTGCGGGTCTACGGCGTGGGGGGCGTGGGCGGCCGTTGCGGCATCGTCGGGCGCACGATGCGGAGCGAACCCGCTGGGATCGGCGCGCTGCCCGAAGGTGCAGCGCTCGCGCTGCCGGTGGCACTCGCGCTCGGCGCAGGAGCCAGCGTCGGATCGACGAACACGATCTTCCCGAACTTCGACGTCCTGTGGAAGCTCCCCTCCTTGAAGAGGGGAGACCACGCGAGCGCGGAGCGCTGGCCGTCGCGGAACGAGTAGAGGTTCATCCGCCACACGTCGCCCGACGTCGGCGGCAGCGTGCCCATCCGCGGCTTCGCGAACGAGGCCCAAGGGATGGCGAGCTCGATGGTGTAGCGCGCCCCCTTCTCGACGTTCACCGCCGCCTTGAGGTTGCTCGCCCAGTCCATGTGGCCGAAGACCTTCGTGTCGTCGTCGGGGCCGCCCGACTCCGGCTGCCGGAAGTCGTCCCAGTGCGTGTCGTAGACCGCACCGTTCGAGTCGACCTGGAGCTCGTAGTAGTCCTTGTTGTCACCGGGATCGCCCGGCTGGAGCATGATCTCGACCCCCGAGGCCTTCGCCCAGATGTGGGGGTCTTTGTCGCCCGGCTTGAAGGGGCTCTGGGGATCTTTGTCGTCGACGACGAACCCGAAGTAGAGGTTCGCGTCGTCCCAGCAGTACTTCGCCGTCGCGTTCACCGGATGATCGGGAGGCGTCTTCCCGTCAACCGGCGCGACGAAAGGGCCGGTAGCCCCCGCCTTCTGCCACTCGGGCTCGTCCAGCTTGCCGTCGATCTTGATCGTGTTGGTCGTGTGCTTCGGCGCCGTGGTGCTCGGCACCGGTTTGTCGACCGGTGGCTCCGGTGGCTTCACGCCGGTGTTCAGCACGATGACGTTTGCGCGGTTCTCGGCGTCGGCCGCCTCGAGGTTCTTGATCTGGAGGCGCGAGTTGCCCTTCCAGACGCCCACGAGCACGCGGATCTTCGGCGTCGTGATGTTGGTGGGGACCGTCCAGTCGAACGTGTCCTTCACGAACTTGCCCTTCTCCCAGTCGCTCGGGCCGAAGAGCTGCTGGCCGCAGTCGGCGACCTTCGACGCGCGAATGGCGCCCACGCAGTCGGCGTTGCCGAGGGCCTGCTTGGGGTCGTCGGTCGTCAGGTGCGTGAAGAGCTTCCAGTCGGGATCGAGGTCTCCGGACTTCTTCCAGTAGAGGGTGAAGTCGATCTTCGCGCCGGGCGCGGCGACCTCGGGCTCGGCCTTCCAGCCGACGAGGTGCACTTTGTCCTCGAAGTTCACGTCGACCTTGTGGGGCACGTCGCCGGGGAGCTCGTCGAGCACGTGCTCCTTGAGCTGGTCGCGCTCCTTGCTCGAGAGACCGCCCTTGCGCTTCACGCACCCGGTCTCGACGCAGAGGATCATCAGGCCCGCGAGGGCCACCCACCCGAACTTGCTCGCCGAAGCGAATCCCGACCGAAGCATCGCTGGTCCCCTCTTCTCGAAGTGCCATGCGCGCCCGCGCGGCGCGCGATTCCGGTTAGACGAACGCCCGAGTCGCGGCTAGCGGCGGCTACCGGCGCGTCTTCTTGCGCGCCTCGCGCTCGGCCTTCCGCTTGCGCTTGGCGGCGTTCTTCTCCGCCTCGCTCAGCGGCTTCATCTTGGTCATGCTCGGCTTCTGCGCGCCCATCCCGGGCATCCCCATTCCGGGCATTCCCATCCCCGGGAACATCCCCGGGAATCCCATGCCTGGCATGCCGGGCATTCCACCCATGCCGGGCATCCCGGGCATCCCGGGCATCCCGCCGCCGGCGCCGCCCATCTTCTTCAGCGCGCGCGCCATCTGCAGCTGCTTGCCGCCGGGGAGCGCGCCGAGGAGCGAGTTCATCATGCCGCCCTGCTGCGACATCGCGTCCATCATCTGCTTCATCATGAGGAACTGCTGCAGCAGCGCCTGCACTTCCTCGGGCTTGCGGGCCGAGCCCTTCGCGATGCGGCTCGCGCGCCCGGGCTCGCGGATCATCACGTAGGGGTCGTCCTTCTCGGCGCGCGTCATCGAGCAGATGATCGCCTCGACCTTGTCGAGCTCCTTGTCGTCGAGGCTCGCGCCCGGCGGGATCATCCCCGCCATGCCCGGCATCTTGTCGACGAGCTCGTTGAGCGGCCCCATCGAGCGGATCATCCGCACCTGGTTCAGGAAGTCCTCGAGGGTGAACTCACCCTTGAGCATGCGGAGCGCGTCTTCCTCCGCCTTCTTGGTGTCGATGACCTCTTCGAAGTCCTTCATCAGGCCGACGACGTCGCCCATTCCGAGGATGCGCGAGGCCATGCCCTCCGCGCGGAACTCCTCGAACTTGTCGGTCGTCTCGCCGAGGCCCACGAACACCACCGGCGCGCCGGTGATCGACTTGACCGACAGCGCCGCGCCACCGCGGGCGTCGCCGTCGAGCTTCGTCATGATGACGCCGTCGAAGGCGAGGCGATCGTGGAACGCGCGCGCGGTCTTCACCGCGTCCTGGCCGATCATCGAGTCGACGACGAAGAAGATGTCGCTCGGCTTGACCGCGTCCTTGATCGCCGAGAGCTCCTGCATGAGCAGCTCGTCGATCGCGAGGCGGCCGGCGGTGTCGAAGATGACGACGTCGTAGCCGAGCTTCTTCGCCTCGTCCCACCCGCGCTGGCAGATCTCGACGGGCGACGCCGGCATGTTGAACACCGGGATGTCGAGCTGCGTGCCGAGCACCTTGAGCTGCTCGACGGCGGCGGGGCGCTGCATGTCGGCGGCGACGAGCAGGACCTTCTTCTTGTCCTTCTGCAGCAGGCGCGCGAGCTTCGCGCACGAGGTCGTCTTCCCCGACCCCTGCAGGCCGACCATCATGATGCCGGTCGGGCCCTTCTCGGCCCACTTGATCGGCTGACCGTCGTTCTGCATCCGCGCGACGAGCTCGTCGTGGCAGATCTTCACGAACTGATCGCCGGCGGTGACCTTGAGGCTCTGCCCCTGGTGCTTGATCGCCGTCTGCACCGTCTGGCCGAGGGCGGTCTGCTTCACGGCCGCGAGGAAGCTCTTGGTGACGCCGAGATCGACGTCGGCTTCCAGCAGCGAGAGGCGCACCTCGCGCAAGGCGGTGTCGATGTTCTTCTCGTCGAGCTCCGTCAGACCGGCCAACCGGTTTTTGGCGTTGCGGAACCCCTTCGCCAGCGCGTCGAACATGGCGCGGCTCTTAGCACGGGATCTGCCGGAAATCGCGCTGCGCTCGGACGCTCGGGCCCGGAAAACACGACGCCCCGCCGGGCACGGAGGCTCGACGGGGCGAAGGCGCCGCGAACGGCGGCGCGGCGGGGAGTGGTGGTCGCCCGCTCAGAAGTGGAACGAGGCCTGCGCGCCCGCGAAGCCGATGCCGCCCGCGCCCGGCGCCGCCACCGGCGTGACCGTGAGCCCCGCCGCCTTCTTCGCCGGCTCACCCGCGGGGGCCGTGAAGAAGAGGACGGCGCTGGTGATCGCCAGCGTCACGCCGATGCCGAAGCCCATGTCCGAGATGAGCGCGTTGCGCGTCCCGGTGTCGTGGAGGTCCTGCGTCGGGTTCTTGTCGTAGTCGCTCTTGTTCGACAGCGCCTTGACGCCGAAGAAGGTGCCGACGCCGAGGCCGACGATCGCGGCCGCGCCGGTCACGTAGACCCACGTGTTGTCGCGCCGCATCCGCACGTCGTCCTGGCCGGGCGGCAGCGCCGTGCCCGGGTTCGCAGGGCCGGTGGTCGCGATCACCGCGGGCGGAGCGGTCGTCGGCGGCGGCGGTTCCGGGACGGCCTCGAGCGTCGCGACGAGCTCCGCGCCCTTGAAGGGCACGACGTCGACCTCGCGCTCGAACGGCTTCTTCTTGTCGGCCGAGAGGGCGATCTTGTGCTTGCCAGGGGCGAGCTCGACGTCGGTCGGCGTCTTCTCGGGGATCGCCTTTCCGTCGACGATGATCACGGCGCCCGGGGGATCGCTGGTGACCTTCACCTTCGCGGGCTTCGCCTTGAGCGCGGCGACGCGATCCTGCGCGTCCTTCTGCGTCTCGGGCTTGAGCTTGCCGAGCTCGATGGCCTTGTCGTACCAGGCCGCGGCCTCGGCGTACTCGCCCAGCTCCTCGGCGTTGCGCGCGATCCAGTACTTCGGCGTGGCGCCCGGGAAGAGCTCCTCCGCCTCCTCGTACTCGGCCTTCGACTCCTTGAACTGCTTCTTCTTGAAGAGGTCCTCGCCCTTCTTGAAGTGGACGCCGGCCTCCTTCTTCGGATCCTTCGGCGGCGTCTTCTTCTTCTCGGCCTTCGCCGACGTCGCGGCCTTGGCCGACGAGGCCGCCTTCGGCGCGACGGTGGGCGCAGCCGACTTCGCGGGCGCGGGCTTCTGCTGTGCGATCGCGGCCGTCGTCGAGCCGAGCGAGGCCCCGATCAACGTGATCGCCAGGGTGGCCGAGAGGCCGCGCGTCCACGGGCTGCGCCGCGCGTGCGGCGATTGCGACGTCGTCGTGTCCGTCATGAGCGTCATCTCCTCGTGGAACCGGCCCTGCTTCGGCGCCGCCGTGGCGGACGTGTGGCTCGGGTGCGCCCCGGCAACGGGGCCGCGCGGCGGGGGCCGCGCTCGGGACCCCGAAGATATCCAAAAGGCTGGGCTTAGGCAGGTCATTTCTCCGCTCGGCCCGGCGGCTCGGGAACCTTTCCAGACCGTGGTAGTCTGTCTCGAGCGTGACGACCGCCGGCGCCCATCTGAACGAGCTCGACCACGAGGCGGCCCCGCCCTCGCGGGTGGCCCCCGGGCACCCCGACGTGCCCGGCGTGCCGTTCCCCCATGTCGCCGAGGACGCCTACGACGCCGAGCTCGAGGCCATCGCCGAGCTGCGCGCCCTGCCGGCGGCCCGCACCGCGTACGTCGCACGGCTGCTGGCGATCGCCGCTTCGGCCGCGCTCGTCTTCGCGCTGCGCGTCGACCTCCGCTACGCGCTCGCTCCGCACGAGACGGTCGTGCTGGGCGCGAGCCCGACCTCGGCGCAGCTCGCCGCGGCCACGCACCGCCACGTCTCGATCGACGGCATCCCGGGCGGCGTGGGGGCCATCGACTACCGTCGCCCTCTGCGCGACGGCGTGTATCGCCTCGCCCCGCTGGTCGATCGCTCGGACGTCTACGTCGAGCTGCGCCTCCCGGACGGCGTCGACCCCGCGCGCTTCGTGCCGCCGACGCGGGTCGACGGCCGGCTCGTCCCCATCGACGATGGCGGCGCCCGGTTCTCCCACGTCCGCGCGATGATCGAGCGCGCGAGCGGCAAGCCGGCCCCGGCGAACACCTATCTGCTGGAGCAGGGCGCGGCCCCCACGCTGCGCGCGCCCAGCGCCATCGTGGCGATGCTGGCCGGCGTGCTCTGCCTCGGGCAGATCGCGATGCTCATCGGCTCGCTGAAGAAGCGCGATCCGGCGCGCTGAGCCGGGGCGTGGGTCGCGGCGGCGCGCGTGGCCGTCCGGTTGACACCCCTCGTCGTCGTGCTAAGAGCCCGCCCTCCCGTCGGACCGCTCGTAGCGTGTCGACCCTGAGCACTCGCCACGCCGGCGGGTGAGGGGGGTCGAGCTAGAGCGGTCGGCCCGCGCCCCTTCGCGAGAAGGTCCGCGACGCCAAGGAGGCGCTCTTGTTCAAGAAGGTCTGCTTGTTCGCGGGGAACGGGAATCCCACGCTGGCGAACGAAATCGCGCACCACCTCGAGATTCCGCTCTCGAAGGCCAGCGTCACGCGATTCTCGGACGGCGAGACGTGGGTCGAGGTGAAGGAGAACGTGCGCGGCGTCGATGCGTACATCATCCAGCCGACCAGCGCGCCCGCGAACGACAACCTGATGGAGCTGCTGATCATCTCCGACGCGCTCCGGCGCGCCTCGGCGGCGTCGATCACCGCGGTCATCCCGTACTACGGCTACGGCCGGCAGGACCGGAAGGTCGCGCCGCGCACGCCCATCACGAGCAAGCTCGTCGCCGATCTGATCGTGACCGCGGGCGTCCAGCGCGTGCTCTGCATGGAGCTCCACGCCGGGCAGATCCAGGGCTTCTTCAACATCCCGGTCGACAACATCTTCGCGATGCCGGTGATGCTGAACGACTACCTGCGCAAGAACTTCGACTCGAGCGCGGTCTTCGTCTCGCCCGACGCCGGCGGCGTGGAGCGCGCGCGCGCCTACGCCAAGCGCATGAACGGCTCGCTCGCCATCGTCGACAAGCGCCGCGAGAAGGCGAACGTCAGCGAGGTCATGCACGTCATCGGCGACATCGAGGGCAAGGACTGCATCCTCGTCGACGATCTCGTCGACACCGCCGGCACCCTCACCAACGCCGCCAAGGCGCTCAAGGAGCGCGGCGCGAACCGGGTGGTCGCGTGCTGCACCCACGCGGTGCTCTCGGGGCCCGCGATCGAGCGCCTGAACAACAGCGTGCTCGACGAGCTCATCACCACCAATACGATTCCGCAGCGTCCCGAGACGAAGGCGTGCGCGAAGATCCGCGCGCTGAGCGTCGCTCCGATGTTCGCCGAGGCGATCAAGCGGATTCACCACTCGGACTCGATCAGCTCGCTCTTCGTCTGAGCGGTCCGGGCACCTCCCTGCGCGCGCTCGCCGTCGGCGGGGGCGCGCCTCGTCAAGTTTCAGCAACAGGAGATCGATCGTCATGGAATTCGCGAAGCTCAACGCCGCCCCGCGCACCGCCAACGGCAAGGGGAACGCCCGCCGCGTGCGCAAAGAGGGGATGATCCCCGCCGTCGCCTACGGCCGCACCCTCAAGAACATGCCGATTTCGGTCGATCCGGCCGCCCTGGTGAAGAACCTCCAGGGGCCGAACGGCCTGAACACCGTGATGAAGCTCGAAGTCGACGGCGGGGAGAAGGATCTCCTCGTCATGATCCGCGAGTTCACCCACCACCCGATCACGCGCAAGTTCCTCCACGCCGACTTCATCCAGGTGAAGCTCGACGAGGACGTCGACGTCGAGGTGCCGTTCAACACGACCGGCAAGCCCCTCGGCCTCGCGCAGGGCGGCGTGCTCCACCAGATCTACCGCAAGCTGCCGCTGCGCTGCCGCCCCGAGGCGATCCCGGCGTACGTGTCGGTCGACATCACCAGCCTCGAGCTCGGTCACTCGATGAAGGCCCACGGCGTGCCGCTCCCCGCCGGCGTCTCGGTCCGCCTCCCCGCGGAGCAGTCGATCGTCTCGATCGTCGCCCCGGAGAAGGAAGTCGTCGAAGAGGCCGTTCCGGGCGCCCCGGCGGCCGCGGGTGCGGCGGCTGCGGCTCCGGCCGCGGGTGCTGCGGCTGCGAAGCCCGGCGCTGCTGCCGCGCCGGCGAAGGCCGACGCGAAGGCCGCTCCGAAGAAGAAGTAGTCGCGCCTCGAGCGCACTCGCGCGTGCCGGGGCTGCGAGGCTCCGGCACGCTGCTTTTTGTAGGCACGGAGGAAGATCGTGAAACTCGTGGTGGGCCTCGGGAACCCCGGGCCGCGGTACGCGAAGACGCGCCACAACGTCGGCTTCCTGGTGGTCGACGAGCTCGCGCGCGCGGGCGGTTTCCCCGAGTGGCGCGAGAAGTTCGCGGGAGAGTTCACCAAGGGGCGCATCTCGCTGGACGGGCACGCCGAGGACGTCGTGCTCCTCAAGCCGCAGACGTACATGAACGACAGCGGCCGCAGCGTGCAGCCCGCGATCGCGTTCTTCCACGTCGCGCCGCAGGGGGGCGCCGAGCTGCTCGTCGTGCACGACGAGCTCGATCTCCCGTTCGCGGACGTGCGCCTCAAAGTCGGCGGCGGGCACGCGGGGCACAACGGCCTGCGCTCGATCATCGGCGCGCTCGGCGCCGATTTCGCCCGCGTACGCGTGGGCATCGGGAGGCCGCCGCCCGACTTCCGCGGCGAGGTCGCGGACTTCGTGCTGCAGGACTTCGATCCGGTCGAGAGCGCGAGCATCGGCGACGTGGTCTCGAGGTCGGTCCAGGCGGTGCGCCGCTGGATCGCCAAGGGGCCGCTCGCGGCCAACGAGACCAACGCCCGCGGTCGCAAGAAGGGCTGAGCTGGCCGGCGGCGGACTGAACGCCCGTTCCGAAGGCGAATTCTCCCGCCGATCACGAGCGCACGCGGCGAATCTGATGTATACACCCCGCCCCCCGCGCTCGGCGTCGCCGGCTCGGGGCTCGCGAACGAAGCCTTCCTGCGACGTTCGCGCTCCTTGCTCCTCGGGTTCTCCCGGGGGGCCGTGTCAGCGCCTCGCCGTCCTCGGACGACGCGACGCCCGCCCGAAAGGAACTGGAATTCGAATGGCTACGAGCACGCAGCAGCTGCGCGAGTACGAGACGATCTACGTCCTGCGCCCCGACGTCGACGCGGACACGGCCGACAAGGTCGCGCACCGCATCGGCGAGGTCGTCGAGCGCGAGCACGGCAAGTTGGTGAAGTTCGAGACGTGGGGGCGCCGCAAGCTGGCCTACGAGGTCGGCAAGCAGCGCAAGGGCGTCTACGTCTACGTGAAGTACCTCGGCAAGGGCGGCCTGGTTCAGGAGCTCGAGCGCAACCTCCGCATGGCGGACGCGGTCATCAAGCACCTCACGGTGCTCACCGCCGAGCACGTGGACGTCGAGACCGTCACGATCGACCCCGAGGAGATCAAGTTCCGCCGCCTCGAGCTGCCCGCCGAGGAGGACGAGAAGATCTCCCGCGAGAAGATGCTCGGCCTGGTCGAGGGCGAGCGTCGCGAGGAGCGCCGCAGCGAAGAGGCCGACGACTTCGGCCCGCGCGACGAGGACGAGCCCGAGGTCGTCGAGCCCGAGGCGACCTGAGCGCGTTCGCGGCGCGCACGGGGAGAGCCCGAGCGCACCGCCCCGCGCCTCCGAACACCGCCGCGCCCCGTCGCGCGGCCCGGAAGCACCTTCACTGACGAGAGAGAACGAACATGGCTCGTAACTTCGACAAAGACGATCTCGGCCCCCGTGGCGCACCTTCCATCGATCGCGACGGCACCCCCGACCTGAACGAGGGTCTCCGTCGTCGTGGCACCCGCAAGCGCGTCTGCAAGTACTGCGCGGACAAGACGGCGGTCGTCGACTACAAGGATCCGCAGGCGCTCAAGCAGTTCATCACCGATCGCGGCAAGGTCGTCCCGCGCCGCATCAGCGGCAACTGCGCCAAGCATCAGCGCAAGGTGAGCCTCGCGATCTCGCGCGCTCGTAACATCGCCCTGCTGCCCTTCACCCAGGCGCAGTGAGCTGGAGGAAGTCATGCCCACGACGATCAACGTGATCCTCCAGCAGGACCTCTCGAACCTCGGCAAGACCGGCGAGGTCGTGAAGGTTCGTCCTGGCTACGCGCGCAACTACCTGCTCCCGAAGCAGCTTGCCGCCGCCGCGACCATCAAGAACATCAACCGTCTCGAGCACGAGAAGAAGGCCGCGGCGTCGCGCGCGGCCAAGTCGAAGGCCGCGGCCACGGAGCTCGCCGCGAAGATCGACGCGACCCCCGTGGTGCTCGCGCGAAAGGCCGGCGAGGGCGACAAGCTCTTCGGCTCGGTCACCAGCGCGGAGATCGCGACGGCGCTCAAGGAGAAGGGCGTCGACGTCGACCGCCGCAAGATCGAGCTCGCGGAGCCGATCAAGGCGCTGGGCAGCTTCGCGCTCGTCGTGAAGCTCGGCTTCGACGTCACGGCGACCGTGAAGGTCGAAGTCACGCGCAAGTAAGCGCGCGACGCTCGTCACGCGTGCGCCCCGCATCGGCTCGTCCGGTGTGGGGCGTCGTCTTTTCGAAGCCTTCGTCGCCGCGCTCGGCTTGCTGCCATCGCTGACAGTCGTGCGACGCGCGCGCTTCGGCTTGGCGTCGTGGGCGGAAGCGCGCCGTCACCCGGCCGACGCGCGCCCGATTCCGCTGGACTTGGCGCCGCAGGGTTTCGACTTCAAGCATCGTCCCCTTATCGATCCGAGCTTTTCCACACTCCCCCCGCGATCGTGGCGGCGATGCAACGTAGTTTCGACGGACGGTCTCGATGCATAACGGCGCTCCCCGTTGCCGGGCGGCTGGTGGAGCCGATGGCGGGTCGGGGGCGGGTCGGGGTGGACGAGTGAGCACGGTGGCGTGAGAGCACGCTCGGGCAGTGTCGCGGGGGCGACGCAGCGCCGGGCGAGCTTGGCGTTTCGTCGGCGACGCGCTGGCGAGAGGCTGCGGAAAAGCTGTGGATGAACGACGCGCCACGTGCCGTGGAGGACGTGTGGACGTTGTTCGTCCGCGGCGCGATTGCGCCTGATTTTTTCCGAGACAAATCGAAGGAGCCGCCCTGTGGACAGCGCGGCGGTGACGAGCGCCTACGCGTGGGCGCGGCATGTGGGAAATCGACCCCGAGGATCCGGGGACAGGAGGGTTCGAGGATGACGCAGCCTTCGGGTGGCTACGGCGATCGCGGCGGGAAGGGGCGCTTCCGCCCGCCGGTTCAGGTCGTCGACATCGGCGGCCGCGTGCCGCCGCACAACCTGGAGGCCGAGGCGGCCGTCCTGGCCGCCATCCTCTCGGACCACCGCAAGCTCGACGCCGTCACCGGCCTCCTGCTGCCGGAGCACTTCTACTCGGACGCGAACCGACGCGTCTTCGAGGCCGCGCTCGAGCTGGCGCGCAAGGGCACCCCGGTCGATCTGCAGACCGTCGCGGCGTGGCTCAAGGATCGCGACTGGCTCCAGGCGATCGGCGGGATCAGCTACCTCGCCAAGATCATCGACTCGACGCCGGCGGTGGCGCACGTCGACGCGTACGCCAACATCGTGCGCGAGAAGTCGCGCATCCGGCGGCTGATCGACACCTGCCAGCTCGTGGCCGCGGAGGGGTTCGGCGACTACGGCGACGCGCAGGGCTTCATCGATTCGGCCGAGCAGCAGATCTACGAGCTCGCGCGCACGCCCGAGTCGTCGACCGTGACGCAGATGTACGACGTCGTGCACGCCGCCTTCCGGCAGCTGCAGGCGGCGTTCGACAGCGGCAAGACGATCACCGGCGTGCCGAGCGGCTTCACCGACTTCGACGAGAAGACGAGCGGCATGCACGAGGGCGAGCTGCTGATCATCGCGGCGCGCCCCGGCATGGGCAAGACGTCGTTCGTCATGAACATGGCGACGAACATCGCCGCCGGGCAGTCGCAGCAGGTGCAGGGCGAGGAGGTCGCGCCCGACACGCGCTTCGGCGTGATGGTGTTCTCGCTCGAAATGCCGAAGGAGCAGCTCGCCAACCGCATGATGTGCTCAGAGGCGCGCGTGAACCTCTCGGACGTGCGCAAGGGGCAGGTCGGCGGCGACAAGTGGGACCGGCTGGTGCAGGCCGCGGGCGAGCTGTCGCAGATGCCGATCTGGAGCGACGACACCGCCGGCCTCGGCGTCCTGGAGCTGCGCGCGAAGGTGCGAAGGCAGCAGCATCAGTTCGACAAGAAGGGCCCCGATGGCAAGTGGATCCAGCGCATCGGGTGCGTGATCATCGACTACCTCCAGCTCATGAAGGGGCGCGAGGGGGTGCAGTCGCGCGAGCAGGAGATCAGCGAGATCTCCCGCGGCTTGAAGCAGCTCGCCAAGGAGCTGCACGTGCCGGTCATCGCGCTCTCGCAGCTGAACCGCGCGGTCGAGACGCGAAGCACCAAGGACAAGCGGCCGCAGCTGAGCGACCTGCGCGAGTCGGGCGCCATCGAGCAGGACGCCGACGTGATCCTCTTCATCTATCGGCCCGAGTACTACCTGTCCGACAAGAGCTCGGCCGAGGCGCAGAAGCTCAAGGGGTACGCCGAGGTCATCATCGCCAAACAGCGAAACGGGCCTACCGGGCGCGTGCCGGTGACGTTCATCGACGAGTACACGCGCTTCGAGAACCGGGCGCGCGACGCCTGGCGCGAAGAAGAGGAGTGAGCTTCTCCGGCCTCGGGGCAGGGTGCAGGGACCACTGCTCGCCTGGAGCGCTTCCACGCGGCGCCACGCTCCGGGTAGCATGGCCGTGATGCGCTCTCTCGCCCGACGCGGCCGCGCCGCTCGCCTCGCCGTGACCATCGGTCTCGCCGCGACGACGCACCTGTCGATCGCCTCGACGATCGTCCTGCTGCCGGCGCTCGCGCAGGCGGCCGACAAGGGCTCGTCGACCGAGAAGCTGATCAAGGACGGCAAGGAGAAGTTCGAGGAGGGGCAGTACGAGGAGTCGATCGAGAAGCTGTCCGCCGCGATCCTCAAGCAGGACATCACGAAGGACCAGAAGATCGAGGCGCTGCGCCTGCTCGCGTACAACTACATCGTCCGCAACCAGGAAGACTCCGCGCGCGCCGCCGCCTACCAGATCTACGTGCTCGACGAGGATTTCGAGCTCGGCAAGAAGGAGTCGCCGCGCTTCAAGGAGCCCTTCGTCAGGTTCAAGAAGCAGTGGCTCGACGACGGCAAGCCCGGCCAGGCGAAGGCCGCCGAGAAGCCGCCGGCCGCGGTCGCGATCAAGCACTCGCCTGCGACCGAGGTCCCCCACGACAGCTCCATCGCGATCGCGGGGAGCTTCGAGGACGCCGACAAACGCGTCGCGAAGATGTCGCTGTTCTACCGCGCGGGGACCTCCGGCAAGTTCACCGAGGTCGATGCGTCGGTCACCGGCACGACCTTCAGCTCGAAGATCCCGGCCGTCGCGGTGAAGCCGCCGCTGGTCGAGTACTACCTCGAGGCGTTCGACGAGGGCGGCATCCCGATCGCCAACCGCGGCGACGCGGACACGCCGCTGCGCGTCGCGGTCGCAGGCGACACCGGCTCGGTGTTCGGCACGTGGTGGTTCTGGACCGGCACCACAGCGATCGTCGGCGGCGCGATCCTCGGCGGCATCCTGCTCTCGCGCAAGAAGAGCACGAGCTCGGGGCCGCCGAGCTCCACGGTCACGATCACGATCGGGCAGTAGCCGGCGCGGCCTGCGAGGGGCCGAGTCGACGACACCGGTCTTCGCGAGGCCCGAGCCATCGCGCGGATGCTCGGCCTCGAACTGGCAAAGAACGCCCAGCCTCGGCGCGCGGGCGCTGCTCGGTGGAAGGCCCGTCGCGCAGCTCCTCGAATCCTAGGCTGCCACACTCGAACCATGTCCACGGCGTCGTGCTCGCGGTGCTCGGCGCCGTTGTCGACCGAGGCTGCCCTGGGCCGTGCACCCTGCAGCGCGTGCGGCGCCGTGATCGCGCCGCCGGTGAATCCGTACGCCGCGGCGCCCGCGGCCGTCGCCTCCGGGTCGTCGGGCGGGATGCCGGTCACGTGCCCTTCGTGTCGCGTGCAGAACCCGCCGAGCGACAGGTTCTGTCGTGGATGCGGCCAAACTCTTCCACGCGCCGGCGTCTTCGCCTCGCCCGCGCCGCTCGCGCAACCTCCGTACGCCCAAGCGCCGATGCCGTTCCAGGCATCGCCCGTCGCGCAGGCGTGGGCCTGCCCGGCGTGTCGCCGTGAGAACCCTCCGCACCACCAGTTCTGCCTCGGGTGCGGGGCCGAGCGCTCGGAGGGGGCGGCGCCGAGGCTGCAAGCCAGTGGCTACGACGGCGCCCCTGTGAACGCGCGTCCTCCGAGCGCGAAGTGGATCGTGCTCCTCGTGGCGGCGATCGTCGTGGCCGGCGCCATCGCGAGCGGCGCCTGGTGGGTCGTCGTGCGCTGAGGGGGCTCGTGCGCGAGGGGGAGTGGACGGCCACGCGCGCGGCCGCGGGGTGGCGCGACCCGAGCGCGCGGGAACGACGCCTGGCGATCGCCGACCCACGAGCGGACATGCTCTTTGCGACCGCCGCTGGCGCGCTCGCCGCCCGCCCTCCGCGGCGCCGCGCGGCCGCGCTCTTGGGCGCGCTCCTCGTGCTCGCCTGCGGCCTCGGCGGCTGCGA
>CAIXWQ010000243.1 GCA_903923175.1 uncultured delta proteobacterium
AGCGGTCGGACGCGGAAGTCGCTGCCGTACGACGCCGAGAGCCCTCGGAGCGCGGCCAGCGGCGCGGCGTCGCCGGCGCCCTCCGCGTGCGTGGCGACGACCAGCACCGGCGGCGCGTCGGGCGGGCGCAGCAACCCCCCGAGGACCGCGGCGCTGTCGAGATCGCCGTGGTGGAGGTCGTCGAGGAACAGGGCGACCGGCCTGCGCTGGGCGACGCGATGGAGCAGCTCGCGCAGCGCGCGCGTCGCGCGTCGCCGCGCCTGCACGGGCTCGACGTGCACGCCGGCGGGGACGTGCGGCGCGCTGCGGGAGAGCCGCGCGATCGCGGGGAACGCGCGCGTCGCGGCGCCGAGGCCCGCCGGCAGCAGCGGCTCGAGCTCCGCGCGCGGCAGACGCTGCAGCGCGCGCGTCAGCTCCTCGAGCGGGCCCGCCAGCGTCGCGTAGCTCGCGACGGCGCCCTCGTGGCACCGCGCGCGCAGCACGAGGACGTCGTCGCCGAGCTCCGAGAGCAGCTCCTCGACGAGGCGCGTCTTGCCGACGCCGGTCGGGCCCGACACCAGCACGAGCACCGCGCTCGAGCGCGCGTCGCGGGCCGCCTCGCGGAGCGACGCGAGCGCCCCCTCGCGCCCCACGAACCGCGCTTGCAGGGTCGGGCGCGAGAGCTGTCGGCGGTGCTCCGCGGCCGAGGGGCCATCGACGCCATCGACGGCCGCGAGCCCCAGCGCGGCGAGGATCTCGCGCTCGAGCGGCCGATCCTCGGCGTCGCGTCGCAGCAGCCCGACGCAGAGCGCGTCGAGGTCGGCCGAGAGCCCGGGGACGAGCGCGCGTGGCGGCGCGGGCTCGCGGCGCTGCTGGTCGACCACGATCTGCATCGCGGGCCCCGCGAAGGGCGCGCGGCCGGTGAGCGCCTCGTAGAGCATGACCCCGACCGCGTACCAGTCGCTCGCCTCGGTGAGCGGCGCGCCGCGCACCTGCTCGGGCGACATGTACGCGGGCGTCCCGGCGAGCCCGTGATCGCTCTCCTGCTCGGCGGCGATCGCGCTCGCGACGAGGCCGAAGTCGAGGATCACGACCCGCCCCTCGGGCGAGACGAGCACGTTCGAGGGCTTCAGGTCGCGGTGGAGCTTGCTCGCCCGATGGATGGCGCCGACGCCACGCACGAGCTGACCGAGCGCCTCGCGCAGGGCGCCCTCGTCGCGCGGCGCGGAGGCGCTCGCGGCGCCGCCGCGCGCGAAGGTGACGAAGTCGACCCCCTCGACCAGCTCCATCGTGAAGAAGGGCTCGTCCTCCTCGGCGAAGACCTCGTGCAGGCGGACCAGGTTCGGGTGGCGCACCTCCGCGAGCGGGCGGAACTCCCGCTCCAGCGCCCGCAGCGCGCCTTCGTACGAGAGCCGCACGCGCTTGAGCGCCACGCGCTCGCCGCGCACGGTGTCCTCCGCCTCGTACACGACGCCCGCGCCGCCCTCGCCGAGCCGACGGCGCAGCCGGAAGCGACCGCCGAGCAGGTCGCCGCTCACGCGCGGCCCCCGGCGGCGCGCGCGTCGCCGCGCGGTGGGGGAAGGGGCGCTTCGCGCATCCTCGGTCCCCGAGCGCCCCGAGCGCCCCGAGCGCCCCGAGCGCCCCGAGCGAGGTCCTCCGCCGACGCGCGCATCGGCGGCCCTCGGTCGCCGCCAGCAGACGCCATCGGTCGCCCATCGCACGCCCATCAGACGCAAGGACGAGGCGATGCGCAATCCGGTCCGGCCGCCGTGCGCCGATCCGGCCGCGGACCGCCGCGCGCGCGGTCGCGAGCGGCGAGGGCGTCGTCGCGAGGCGCGAGGCCACTGCGGGCGCGCACGGCAGCGATCCCCGCCCCCCCGCCCGCCGCCCGTGCTAGGAGGGCGCCCGAGGATTTCCGCATGGACTTGATGATCGCGACCAGCTCCTTCCTTCCCGCGCCGGGCATTGCAACCTGGGGCACCTCGGCCGGCGACGCGGCGCACGCCGCGCTCGGCCTTTCGAAGGGGCTCCGGGCGCTCGGCCACCGCGTCACGCTCGTCGCGCCGTTCGAGCCCGAGGCTCACGGCTCGCTCGGGCTCGCGCGGCGCCTCACGCCGCTGGTCGTCTCGGCCGGCGGGCAGAAGCGCGAGCGGACCATCTACGACGCGCGCCTGCCGAGCGGCGTCGAGATCGTGCTCCTCGCCGGCGAGCCGCCGGTCGAGGCCTCCACCGAGCTCGAGCGCACCGCCCGCCTCGCCTGGTTCGGCCACGCGGTCGCCGCGCTCGCGCGCGTCCGTCTCGGGGCGGTCACGCCGCGCCCGGGCGCCACCGACGCCGAGCTCGAGGCGGTCGTGGCGGTGGGCGAGGGGGCGGCCTTCACCCCGCTCGCGATCCGCGAGGACGCGAAGGTCCCCGCCGCCGACGGCGGTCCGAGCCCGCGCCTGCTCGCCGGCCTGTCGCGCCTCTACCTGGTGCTCGATCCGGCGCAGAGCCCGTCGTTGCCGCGCACCGCGCTCGCGTCGATCGGCGTCGACGACGCGCTCTTCACCCCCGACGGCATCGAGTTCTACGGCGAAGCCTCGCTCGCCAAGGCCGGCGCGCTCGCCGCCGACCGCGTGCTCGCCCTCGGCGATCCGCTCCGCGACGCGCTCGTGAAGCCCGGCGCCGCGCACCGCTTCGACGGCGTGTTCCGCGCCCGCGGCAAGGACGTGGTCTCGGTCGGCGGCGGCATCGACCAGGCGCAGTACAACCCGGCCACCGACCCGCACCTCACGGCGCGCTTCGACCCCGACGATCTCACCGGCAAGGCCCGGCAGAAGTCGGCGCTGATGGGCGAGCTCCAGCTCGAGCCGAACGTCGACCTCCCGCTGATCGCCCTCGTCTCGGGCGACGTGCCCGCCGGGCTCGCCGCCGCCGTCACCGCCCTCGGTCGCGCGATGCGCGGCGAGGTCCACGCGGTCATCGCGCTCGGCGCGGCCAGCGTGCCGGCCGACGTCGAGGCGGCGCTGCAGCGCCTCTCGAAGACCCACGCGGGGCGCGTCTCGGTGCGCCTCGGCGTCCCGGAGGCGCAGCTTCACCGCATCGTCGCCGGCGCCGACTTCCTGCTCACGATCGACACCCAGAGCGCCACCGCGACGGCCGTGCGCGCCGGGCTCCGGTACGGCGCCCTGCCGATCGCGCTGCGCACGCCGGCGGCCGAGGAGGCCATCGTCGACGCCGAGGCCTCGCTCGCCACGGGCACGGGCTTCCTCGCCGACTCCATCGACGCCGAGTCGCTCTTCGGCGCCATCCAGCGCGCGGTGAGCGCGCACGGGACGCCGGCCATCCGCAAGCTCCGGCGCCGCGCGATGCGCGTCGAAGGGGGCTGGGAGCGCTCCGCCCGTCGCCTCGAGGCCCTGCTCAAGCAGCTCGAGGAGTAGGCCGTCAGGGCCGGGGCGACCCGGCCTACTGGCAGGTGTGCAGGAACGGCTGGCAGCTCCCCGTCGCGCAGTCGGCGGCGACGAGGCACGCCTTGCCGACGGCGCACTTGGTCGCGCAGCCGCCGCCGCAGTCGACGTCGGTCTCGGTGCCGTCCTTGAGCAGGTCGTTGCAGCTCGGCGCGGCGCAGACCGTCGCGTTGCAGACCGCGCTCGCGCAGTCGCCGTTGGCGAGGCACTTCTTGCCGTTCGCGCACTTGGTCGCGCAGCTGCCGCCGCAGTCGACGTCGGTCTCGGTGCCGTCCTTGAGCAGGTCGGTGCAAGAGGGCGTGGCGCAGACGCCGGCGTTGCAGAGCGCGCTCGTGCAGTCGGCGTTGGCGAGGCATTTCTTGCCGTTCGCGCAGCGCGCGCAGGACCCCGTCCCGCCGCAGTCGACGTCGCTCTCGGCGCCGTCGCGCAGGCCGTCGGAGCACGACGTCGCCACGCACTTGGCGTTGAGGCAGGCCCCGGACTGACAGTCGCCCCCGAGCGCGCAGGCCTTCCCCGTGGCGCACTTGGTCGGGCAGACCGCGCCGCAGTCGACGTCGCTCTCGCCGCCGTTCTTCGCCGCGTCGGTGCAGGTCGCGGCGATGCAAGCTCCGCCGCTGCAGACGCCGCTCGCGCAGTCGGGCGCGGCGAGGCACGCCTTGCCGTCGGGGCACTTCGGGCAGCTGCCGCCGCAGTCGACGTCGGTCTCGTCCTCGTTCTTCAGGCGGTCGGCGCACGACGCGGCGACGCAGAGCGAGTTCAGGCAGAAGCCGGTCGCGCAGTCGGCGCCGTGCGCGCACCCCAGGCCGAGGGCGCACTTGGCCGGGCAGGGGCCGCCGCAGTCGACGTCGCTCTCGCCGCCGTTCGTCTTGCCGTCGGCGCACGTCGGGCTCGCGCACTTGCCGAAGGTGCAGAGGCCGCCGAAGCAGTCGCTCGCCGCGCCGCAGGCCGCGCCGTCGGCGCACGCCCGGCAGGCCTCGCCGCCGCAGTCGACGTCGCTCTCGCCGCCGTTCTTCAGGTGGTCGCTGCAGCTCGGGGCGGCGGCGCAGACGCCCGCGTCGCACACCAGGCTCTCGCAGTCCTGGGCGCCGCCGCAGCGCTTGCCGACCGCGCACGAAGCGCACGCGCCGCCGCAGTCGACGTCGGACTCGTCGAAGTTCTTCGCGCCGTCGCGGCAGGTCGAGAGCGTGGGGCCCGCGCCCGGATCGGCGACGGTGGTGGAGCTGCAGGCCACGGGGACGGCGATCAGCAGCGCGGCCGCGAGCGCGGCGCGCAGCGGAGCGGCAAGCGAGGTCATGGCGGCGATTCTTGCGCGCGCGTGCGCGCGGCCGTCAGTGGGCGTACTTCGTCGCCAGCGCCTCGTCGGCGAGGGCGTCGAACGACATGCTCGCCGCGCGCGAGAACTCCGCCGCGTCGTACAGGCGCGCCATGAACTGCGGCTCCACGCCCGAGAGGCGCGCCGCCAGGCCACCCACGAAGCGCCCGGCGATCGGGTGGTTGTAGAGATCCTGCAGCGCCTTTAGGAAGCGCCCGAACGGCCGATCGTTGACCCCGTCCTTGGCGCCGAGGAGCTGCATGCGCTTGAACGCCTCGCGCATGCGCCGAGAGCCGGGATCGACCCGCTCCATCGGCTGGAAGAAGACGGCGCGGAAGAAGGGCGCCGCCCAGTAGAGCACGCCGACGAAGGTCCACGCGGCGGCGAGCCGCCGACGCAAGGGGGCGCGCGGCTTGCTCCGCTCGAGCTCCGCGTAGGCCTCCGACGCGTAGAACTCGACCATGTGGTAGTCGACCGCGATGTGCCGCGACTCGTCGCGGTTCACGAGCGTCATCGCCTGCCGGCTCATCTCGTCGTGGACGTAGTCGTCGATGGAGCGGAGCAGCGCGATGTCGAGGATCAGCTCGCCCGCGGTGATGTACGTGTTCGCGACGTCGTCCGAGAGGAACGCGATGGCCTTCACGAAGTGCTTGGTGAAGTTCGTCAGCGCCGGGTGCTGCGCGTAGGGCTTGTAGCGGTGGACGTCGTAGAAGCGCGCGAGCCGCGCGGCGACCTCGGAGTGGCGGTTCTCGTCGGCGACGAACGTCCGGAAGATCTTCGCGAGGCGTGGGTCGCGCGCGCGCTTGGCCTGCTCTTCGAACATCGCGCCGGCGAGCTTCTCGATGCCCGCCATGTCGGTGAAGAGCTGCACGATCGCGAGCTCGTCGTCGCGCGACAGATCGCGCGGGCGCCGCGTCCAGTCGAGATCGTCGGCGCGCCACTGCGAGCCGAGGCAGCGCTCCAGCATCCGATCGAGGTCCATCGCGCCATCGTAGCCTGGCTCACGGGCCCCGCCGGCCCGGCGGTCGCGGCGCGCGAAACCGCGGCCGATCAGGCAGGCTCGGCGCTCGGGCCGGGCGGGGGCGGCAGGGCCGGCGCGGGGATCAGCTTTCGCAGCGCCGTGAGGTGCCGCTGCGTGAAGCCGGGGACGGCGAGCAGCGCCGCGTCGTCGGCCGCCTCGATCGCGCGCATCGAGCCGAGGCGTCGCAGCAGCTCTTTGCGCAGCTCGGGGCCGATCCCCTTGAGCTTGTCGGCGCGCGACGAGAGGCGCCGCTTCTGCCCGAGCTTCTCGCGCGTGCGGTTGGCGAACCGGTGCGCCTCGTCGCGGGCGCGGGCGAGGAAGAACATCGACGCGGTGTGCTCGCGCAGCTCGATCGGGTTCTTCTGCCCGGGGAGGTAGACGCGATCGACGACGAGCCCCTCGGGCGCGTTGGGCTGCTCCTTCTCCTTCGCCAGCGCCGCGATCGGCAGCTGGTGCAGCCCGAGATCGTGCGCGGCCTTGAGCGCGACGGCGAGCTGCCCCTTGCCGCCGTCGACCACGAAGAGATCGGGCAGCTCCCAGTCGACGCGCTCCGAGGGCGAGTCGCCCACGCCGCGCGAGGCCGCGGCGTCCTTCGCGCGCTTGAAGCGCCGCGCGAGGACCTCGTACATCGCGCCGTAGTCGTCGCCGTCGGCGACCCCCTTCACGTGGAACGCCTTGTAGCGCTTCGGCGCCGGCTCGCCGTCGACGAGCGAGACCACCGCGCCGACCGTGTCGCCGCCGCCGAGGTGGCTGATGTCGCAGCACTCGATGGTGCGCGGCACGGTCGGCAGGCGCAGCCGCACGCGCAGCTGCTCGAGCCGGTCGTCGAGCGCGTCGCCGGCGCGGCGCTTCTGCTGGTAGGCGTGCAGCGCGTTCTCGTTCGCCATCGCCACCAGGTGCGCCCGTGGTCCGCGCACCGGCACCAGCAGCGTGACCTTCTTGCCGTGGCGCTCCGAGAGGAGCTCCTGCGTCCCCTCGAGCACCTCGGGCGTGCACGGCAGCAGGATCTCGTCCGGCGGCGGCGCGCCCCCCTCGCTCGGCGGGGCGTAGTGCTGCGCGAGGAAGCCGCCGACCAGCTCGTCGTCGCCGAGCTCGGATTTCAGGCCGAAATCGGCGGTCTCCGAGACGCGCCCGCCGCGCACGTAGAGCACGACGATCTCGGCGAGGTCCCCCTCGCGGTGCACGCCGATGACGTCCTGCGTGACGTCGATGGCCGCCCCCGTCTGCACCACGCGCTGCTCCATGTGCAGCGAGTCGATCGCCTTGAGCTGGTCGCGGTAGATGGCCGCGAGCTCGAACTCGAGCGCGCGCGCCGCCTCGGCCATGCGTTGCTCGAGCACGCGCGAGAGCTCGTCGTGGCGCCCGCCGACGAAGAGCTCCACGGCCCGCACCTGCTCGCCGTACCAGGCGCGATCGACGTCGTACACGCAAGGGGCCGGGCAGCGCTTGATCTGGTGCTGCAGGCAGGGCCGCGTGCGCGAGGCGAGCTCGCCGTCCGAGCACGTGCGCAGCTGGAAGTGCTTGTTCACCAGGTGCAGGCTGCGGCGCGCCGCGGTCGCGGAGTGGTAGGGGCCGAAGTAGTGCGCCTTGTCGTTCTGCGGCTTGCGCACGACGTCGAGGCGCGGCCACGGCTGGCTGGGATCCACGCGCAGCGACAGGAACTCCTTGTCGTCGCGCAGCTTCACGTTCCAGCGCGGCTGGTGCTGCTTGATCAGCGCGTTCTCGAGGATCGCGGCTTCCTTCTCCGTGGCCGTGACCAGCGTCTCGATGTCGCCGACGGTCTTCTGCAGCAGCGGCACGAAGAAGCGCGCGTCCGAGCCCCCCTCCTGGAAGTAGCTCCGCACGCGCGAGCGCAGGCTCTTCGCCTTGCCGACGTAGAGCACCTCGCCGGGCGCCTCGTCGCCCGCGCCCGCGCCGCCGGTGACCTTGCCGCGGGCGCGGAAGAGGTAGCAGCCCGGGCGTGCCGGGAGCGACTCGAGCCTCTCGAGCACGCGGGCTGGGAGGTCCACGCCGGCCAATGTAGTCCACGGGCGGGCCGCGATCCCGCCGTCCCGCCGCGCGGCGACCCGACCGTGCCGGCCGCCAGTCGACCTCTGCGGTGCGCCAGCGCACGGCAAAGACCCGGTGCGTCAGGAAGTGGGCTTGCGCGCGAGCCCATCGAGTAAGCTCCGCGGACGATGCGCGTCGCCATCTACGCTGGCAGCTTCGATCCGGTGACGGCGGGTCACCTCGACCTCATCGAGCGGGCCGCCGCGCTCTTCGATCACGTGGTCGTCGCGATCGGCCTCCACCCGACCAAGCACCCGCTCTTCGACAACGCCGAGCGCATCGCGATGCTGCGGCACGTGACCGTGACCATCCCGAACGTCGAGATCGCCGAGTTCGACGGGCTGCTGATCCACTTCGCGCGCGGCCGCAAGGCGACCGCGATCGTGCGCGGCCTGAGGGCCGCCACCGACTTCGAGTACGAGCTGCAGATCGCGCACGCGAACGCGGACATGTGCCCGGAGATCGACACCATCTTCCTCCCCACGCGCGTGGAGAAGGGGTTCGTCTCGGCGTCGCTCGTGCGCGAGATCGCCAGTCACGGCGGCGACGTGTCGCGCTACGTCCCGCCGATCGTGGCCGAGGCGCTCGCGAAGAAGTACGCGCGCTAGCCGCGACGGCGCGCCGCGCGGCCCTGCGCGGCAGCTCCGCCGACGGCGGCGCTCACTTCACGACGCGCAGCCAGGGCGGCAGCTCGCGCTTCTTCTTGGTCGAGCTGGGGAGCTCGACGATCTCGTCCTGCGGGCGCGACGGCGTCGCCGGCTCGCTGGCGGGCTCGGCCTGCGGAGCCTCGCTGCTCGCGGGCGCCGGCGCGGTGGCAGGCG
>CAIXWQ010000244.1 GCA_903923175.1 uncultured delta proteobacterium
CGTCGCCGACGGCGGCTGAGCGGGTTCGCTCTCGCGCGCGCCGCCGAGTGCGGCCCGCGGGAGCGCTCGTCGCTGCGAAGGGCTCCGTCTCGCGACGGGGTCCTTCGTGCTTTTTGTCGCGCCTCACGCGGGCGCGTCGGCCTCGGTCAGGGGCGCTGGTAGGCGTTCGCTACCGCCGCGCGCGCCTGGAGCAGCTCGGGCGACTCGGCGATGGCCTGGCCGAGCGCCATGGCCGTGGCGAACCGGCCGGCCTGATGCGCCATGACCTGCTGCGCGTGCCAGCCGCGATCGACCGGCATGCCGAGCGTGGTGCGGAACGCGTCGCCGAACGCGACCGCGCTCTGGAAGCGCTCCTCGGGCCGCTTCGCGAGCGCGCGCGTGAGCAGCAGCTCGAGCTCCATCGGCGCCTGCGGGAGGAACTTCCGCAGCGGCGGCGGCGGGGTTTGCACGTGGTCGACGGCGACGATCCAGTCGCTGCGATCTTCGAGCGGGAAGGGGAGCCTCCCGGTGAGCATCTCGAAGAGCACGATCACGGCGCTGTAGAGATCGCTGCGGCCGTCGAGGGCCTGCCCCTGCACCTGCTCCGGGCTCATGTACGCGACCGTGCCGGCGATGAGGTTGCCGGTGGCCTTCTGCAGATCGGTCGGCACGCGCGCGATGCCGAAGTCGGTGAGCTTCGCGACGCCGTCGGTGCGCAGCAGCACGTTGTCGGGCTTCACGTCGCGGTGGACGATGCCGAGCGCGTGCGTCGCGGCGAGCGCGCCGAGCAGCTGCTGGAAGTAGTGCCAGGCGCGATCGAACGGCAGGCACGGGAGCCTGCGCATCGCCGCGGTGCCGGTGCCCACCGCGTGCTGCCGCTCCTGCTCGGCCTGCGCGGCCTTGCGTTCGATCAGGTGACCGAGCGTCTCGCCGTGCACGTACTCCATCGCGATCGCGCTCGCCCCCGCGTGCTCCGCGGTGCCGAAGAACCGCACGACGTTGGGGTGCGCGAGCGACGCGAGCACGCGCGCCTCGTTGTCGAACAGCTCGCGCATGCGCCCCTGGTGGGCGAAGGTCGGGTGGAGGATCTTCACCGCGGCCTCGAGCGGCGGCTGCACGCCCCCCGCGCCGCGAGCGTGCATCCACGCGTGGTAGACGACGCCCATGCCGCCCTCGCCGAGCTGGCGATCGAGCACGGCGATCGCCCAGCCGAAGTCGATCTGGACCTCACCCTCGGCCCCGACCGCGTGCGCCGCGCTCGGGAGCTCCGGCAGCGGCCCGCCGCACCACGGGCACGTGCGGTAGCCCAGCGTCGAGAGCCGGTTGCAGGTCGGGCAGCGTTGCGAGTCGCCGGGCTGCACGCCGGCAAGCTAGCAGGCCATCGGAAAACGGCCTGCGGATTCGGCGACCGGCGGCGGCCCCCGGGGAGCAGGCGCAAAGGCACGGAGTGAATCGCAGCGGCGCGTGCGGCGCCGGAGCCGTCGCATACCGCCCGCGGGCAGCGGTCGGCAGACGGACTGCGGCATCTGCGCCGCGAAAGGGCCCGCGTCGCGCGGACGCCCTCGCCTCGAACGCGCGCTCCCGCCGACTCCGCCACGGGGGGATTTCGGCGGCTGGCATTGATGTATGCTCGGCGCCCGTGACGCGCTGCGCTCGCTGCCACGCCCTGGTGCCTCTCGAGGCGCGCTTCTGCAGCGAATGCGGAACGTGGGTCGTGCACGCGTCGACCAGCGGGCCTGTCACGATGGCCCCCGCCGCGCTCTCGCAGGCGAGCGCGGCGGCGAGCGTGCCGGCGTACGCGCCCGCGCCCGATCTCGGGCTGCTCGCCACCGCGTTCGCGCCCCCCGGCACTGCGCCCTCGCCGCCGAGCGCCGTCGCGCCTCCACGCCGCTCGCCCCCCGCGAGCGTCGCGCCGCCCAAGGGGACGGAGGTGCGCACGGTCGATCCGAGCATCGGCCCGACCTTCCCCGCCGCCGCCGCGGCGTCCGGCGCGCCCGGCGCGACCGCGTCGCCGCGCTCCTCGGCGGCGCTCCCGTTCGGCAACGTGCAGCTCACGCCGATCCCGTC
>CAIXWQ010000245.1 GCA_903923175.1 uncultured delta proteobacterium
CGTACGTCGGATCGCTCTGCATACGGGCGACGATTTCCTCTGCGTACGGCAAGAGCACGGCAACGCCGTTCATGCCGCCTTGCGAGCCGACGAACGCCCTCGTCGAACATGCGCCGCAGCGGAGGTACGGCTTCCCCTTCTTGTCGAACCGCACCGACATGCTGTGCGGCGCGAGGCAGAAGATGCAGGTGCGGCCGTCAAGCATTCGCGTCCTCCTCGGGTTCGGGCAGAGCCTCGACGGTGCGACCGAGCACGCGCCCGCGCGCCTGCTCGGTGTCGACGGGCTGGTATCGGGACTTCTCGAGATGCCACGTCAAGCCGTCGCTGCCCTGCTCGCACCTGACCAGGACGTCGCACTCGTGCTCGAGCTCGTTGGTGCCGGAGATCCGGCCTTGCTTGTTGACCTGGGAGACGGCGACGACGAGCTCGAGCTTCGGCAAGATCGCGGCGAGGTGACGTAGGTCGCGCGACGAGAAGACCGAGGTCTGCACCGAATCGATCGCGACGGCGCGCGCCTCGTACTGGCGCGCGAGCCCGACGAGCTGGTCAACGCTGCACGCGGACGCCACGCCGAAGTCGGCGCGCTTGACCGCGGCGCGCCCGAGCCGCGCGGCGAGCGAGGGGCCGATCGACTCCTCGACCGACACCAGCAGGACGGGGCCACGGATCCCATCCAGCGCGCGGCAGCACCACGTCGACTTGCCCGCGCCCGCCTCGCCCACGACCGTCACGAGCGACTTGGGCCCGAGCTTCAGGTTCGGGTAGGTCCGCACCGCGAGCTCACCCCAGGCCGTGCGGGCGATGTCCCGCGCGTTCGCCACCTCGGGCTGGTAGTCGGCGTTCGAGCGAGCCCGCTCGGGCCGCAGCACCACGCGGCCGAACGCGAAACACGCCGTGCACATCGGCACGTGCCGGTCGAACCAGGATCTGCAGTCGACGCAGACGTACGCCATAGGAACCTACGAATCTACGTACCAACTAATAGGGGCCCGCTGGGGGGGGCGGACCGGAGCGTCCGCTGCGTCGACGGTAGCGCCCGACCGCGCGAGCGCCAGCGGGTTCGACGCGCGAAATGCGCTTGTTTCGCCGTGTCATCGCACGTCGTCGCGCGTCTCAACGTCCCGATCGATCACGTCAACCGATCGACCTCTAAGCGGGGGCGATCGTGGCTCGCGAACCCGGGTCGTCGTGCGCGTGCGGCGTCACCTGGCGTCGCCTCGCGTTGCGGTTAGAATTCCCCGCGATGGTCGACGAGGATCTGGACGGGCAGCCCGAACGCGTCGCGCCGCCGACGGTCGCCGCGGACCCGATCGAGCAGGTCGTGCAGGTCGAGCAGGTCGAGGAGGCCACGTCGATCGAGGATCGCGAACTGCTGGTCGCTCTCCGAACGCAATCGACCTGGCCGCTGACCGAGGAAGAGGTGGTCGGCTTCGTCGCTGAGCTTCGCCGCGCACGACCTGCCGCCTACACGCTCGCTACTGTTGCATCGCCGCTGCTGCCAGAGGCGCGGCACATCCTCGAATGCATCGACACGCTGATCGGGATCCTCTTGCACCCGACGGAGCGAGGGCGCGAGCTTGGCCGACGCATGTCTGCAGTCATGCGGGCAACCTCCGGCGATAGCGACCTCGCGGACTTCGCCAAGGCTGCTCGCATCGTTCGAGCGACGGCGGAGGAGGTGGTTGCGCGCGCGACCGAGCCGCCGCCAGCGCCGCATCCCTCGCTTAGTTACGATCGGACCGACTTCGTGCTCGCGGCGTCGATGCTCCAGCAACTGGCGAACGCGTTCCCCGGCGACGCGAGGGCGTTCGCGGCGCTGCGCGCAAATGGTCCCAAGCTGGAGAAGCTCTGCGGGTGGCTCGCGCGGTTCACGCCGAGCCAGCCGCGCAAGCCGGCCGAGGGCACGTGCGACCAAGCGACGCCGACGACGCGCACGTCGAAGAAGGGCAAGCTTACCGCGCAGGCGATCACGGCTGACCTCTTGATCTTGACGAGAGCTCTCGGTGTTGGCGGCACGGCCGACCGCGTCGGCCTGACGCACAAGATCGGCAAGGCGCTCA
>CAIXWQ010000246.1 GCA_903923175.1 uncultured delta proteobacterium
CTGCTCGGCTTCGGCTCCGCGCACGGCGACGCGGCGCTCTTGCCGCCGGCGCTGGTCACGCTGGTCGCGCCCGCGCCGCTCGAGGTCTCCGCCGGCGCCGGCACGAGCCCGCGCGGCGTCTCCTGGCGCGCGGCCGTCTCGACGTCGGTGAGGAATCGATCGAGCTGTCGGAGCAGCTGGCAGCGCTCCTGCGCGACGACGTCGTCACGCGCGTCCTTCGCGTTGCACGCCTCCCAGAGATCGTGCTCGCTCTTCCACGAGGCCGGGGTGAGCGGCACCGTCGACGCGGGCTTGCCGGCGAGGACGCGCTCCGAGAGCGCGCGCGCGAGGCTGACCTGCAGCGCTTGCACGGGCTGCGAGGGCTGGAGCGCGGCGCCGTCGCTCGCGGCGTCGGGCTCTCCCGCGGGCGCGCCCGGGCGGCCGCTCAGATACGCGCCGTCGTCGCGGCAGAACGCCGCCGCCTTCGCTTCCAGCAGCTGCGCGAGCAGCCGCGGCGCGGTCGTCGTGACCCCCTGCAACGACTCCTGGAACGACAGCTCGGTGAGCGCGTAGACCGACGTCCAGCTCGCTTCGGGCCGGAGCTTGTTGCGCTGCCGGAAGCACGCGACGCCGCCGGCGGTGAGCTCGGCGCGCGGGTCGTGGCCTTCGCGCACCACGTACGCGGCCGGATCGCCGCCGCAGCGCTGCGTGACGCTCACGCCGTAGCGCACGGTGACCTCGAAGCGCGCGCGCATCGGCGGCCCGGCCTCGCACGCCTCCGGGAACGTCTCGAGCCCCTCGCACCCGCGCGCGTCGCGTACGGCCTCGGCGACCTTGGCGCCGCGGCAGGCCGCCCCGCGCTGCGATACGACGACGTCGTACGCGACCACGCGCGTGCCGCGCACGAAGTCGACGTCCCAGCCGATCTCGTTGCGCACGACGTCGACCGACTCGAGCACGAGCGGCCCGACCGCGGCGACGTAGCCCGGCGGCACGGCCGGCTCGACGAACGCCTTGGCGCGCCGCTCGCCGCCGCCTGCGCGCGCGCGCTGGGCGGGGCCGCACGCAGCCGCGAGCAGCGCGAGCAGCGTGAGAGCGAGGGCCGAGCGGAGCCGCATCGCCCGATCGTAGCCCTACGGGCCGCGAAGCAGGCGACCCTCCTGTCGGGGTTCGACGCGATCGGCGGAATCGATCGAATCCCCCGGCCTGCGGGCACGTAAGCTCGTGCCGCCTCGGCCGTTGTCCGCTCGTAGGCTACAATTCCAGCGCGATGTCGCGCCCGTGCCCCATCTGTGGAAACAGCGTCGGAGATCCGCACACCAACCGGGCATATCCGCTGTGCTCCGCCCGTTGCCGTGCGATCGACCTCGGCCGCTGGTTCTCCGAGTCGTATCGAATTCCCGGCGAGCCCGTCAGACGGGACGACCCCGACTCTCTTCCCTTCGACCCTGACGAGGACGCGTGACCCTCCCCTCCGCTCCCGGTACCTCGCTTCGCCGCCCGCTCCGCCTCGGCGCGATCCGGTCGGTCACGCTCGCCGCGCTCGCCGCGCTCGCGCTCGTGCTCCCGGCGGCCGCGCAGGCGCAGGACCTGCAAACCGACGGCAGCGACCCGAACGCCGCGCCGCCACCGCCGCCGCCCATGCCCTCGGCCGGCCAGCCCGGGAGCGCGACGCCGCCGCCACCGCCGGGCTCGACCCAGGCGCGCCTGCAAGAGTCGACCGACCGAGACACCGGCGTCGGGCTCCACTTCGTCTACCTGCAGCCCGAGATCGGCATCGGCACGGCGAGCCTCGGCACCGTGCTCCCCGACAAGGACTACCGCAGCGGCACGGGCGCGGTGCTCGGCGTCGGCGCCGGCTTCGAGTTCATCGCGTTCCAGCTCGGCGCGCGCCTGCGCTACATGCCGACGCCGAACTTCAACCTGATGACCGTCGGCGGCGAATTCGCCTACCAGCCGGGCTCGGGGCGCTTCTGGCCGCGCATCGGCCTCGGCGTCGGCTGGGCCTCGGCCAACGGCTTCAAGGAGACGATGTGCAGCACGTGGTGCGGCGCCGTCGACGTGAAGGGGGTCGACGTCTCGCTGCGCGCCGGCGCGCAGTATTACGTCTCGCCGCACTGGGAAATCGGCGGTGATTTCTCGCTCGACGCGCTCTTCCTGAAGCGCTCCGGCATCAACGTCGTCGACACGAGCTACGCCAAGGACGAGAGCAGCACCGGCGTCGCGGCCGCGGTGGTCGCCCACGTCGGCTACCACTACCCGTAGTACCCGCCGGCGATCGGGCCGCCCGGGCACTCGCGAGTTGCATCGACGAGCGCCCTTCCGGCATCGTGCGCCTCGTGCCGGTCGCCGCGATCTTGCCCCTCCTCGTCGCGGTCGCGGCGTTGGTCGGCGTCGCGCTGGCGATGCGGCTGCGCCCGTCGGCCGCGCGCTGGCCGGTCCTGCTCGGCGCGGTCGTGCTGGTCGGTGGGGTCACCACCGCGATCGTGATCCGCGTGATCGAGTCGCTGGTGTTCGACGTCGCGATCGGCGAGCGGCTGCGCGAGGTCGAGTGGGTCCGGCGGTGGCTGGTCGACTTCGGCATCGTCGGGCCGCTGCACGTGCTCGGCGTCGCCGCCGTGGTGTGGCCGGCGCTCCACAATTACGCCAAGCGCGACGAGGTCGATCCGCCGCTGCTCGCCGCCACCGGCGCGGCCGGGCTCGTGATCGGGCGCGTGCTCCTGCAGGTGCTCCTCGCGCGCGTCGCGCTCGGCTCGGGCGTCCGCCTCGGCATCGTCGCGCTCGGCGACGTCGGCCTCGCCATGACCTGGGCCTACGGCCTCTCTCGCTCGGCGCTCAACGACGGCCGCTACGGAGGCACGCCGTTCGGCCGCTACGCGCTCGCGACCATCTTCCTGCGCGGCTGCGTGCAGGTCGCCTCGCGCTCGGGAGGCTACTACTGGAGCCTCGCGCTCGCGATCGGCGTGCTCTCGGCGATCTACGCGGTGCTCGGGCTGTTCCGGCTGCGGCGCCTGCGCGACGCGCCGCCGTCGACGCGCGCCGAGGTCGGGCAGGAGACGCTGCGCGCCTTCGCCCGCGCGGAGCTGAGCCGCGGCCGCGTGCGACCGCTCTGGATCCTGCTCGGCTCGATCGTCGATCTCGGCGGCATCGTGCTCGGGTTCGTCGCGGCGGTGTGGCTCGGGAGCAGCGCGAAGGTCGACTTCGGCGAGATCGATCGCAATGGCCCCGGGCACGACGCCGCTGCGGGGCTCCTCGCGCTCGGCGTGATCGCCTCGTTCCCGATCTCCGCGGCGATCGTCGCCATGGCGAGCGGCGGGCGCGAGAAGCAGCGGGCGTACGCGCTGGAGGCCGGGATCTCCGCGATGATCTCGCTCGCGGCCCTGCTCACGGTGCTCGGCGTGGTCGCGCCGGTGGGGGTCGCGGTCGGCGTCGCGTGCGCGCCGGTGGCGTTCTTCCTCGCGGCGATGGGCGCGCACGTCGTGGCGGGGCGGCGGCTGTGAGCCGCGCGGCGTGCGCGCGCGCCGCTGCGTCGCGGATCGCTCAGTAGCGGAAGCCGAGCGCGCCGAGCCCGATGGCGTTGCCGAGGATCGCGAGGCCGTAGATCGAGGCGATCGCGATCGCGCGGTGGCGCGTCGACTTCATGCCGAGCACGAGGATGGTCGCCACGTAGAAGGTGAAATACCCGAAGAGGAAGATCGGCACGACGCCGAGCGCCGAGCGGTTCCACCACGAGTACTCCCAGACGAGCAGCCCGCCGAGGTTGAGCCACCACTCGACCATCACGCAGAACGCCGAGTACGCGATCGCCCAGAACCAGCGGTCGGGCAGGCCCAGGATGCGCGAGGGCGTGGGCGAGAGCGTCCGGAAGAAGATGAGCCCCGAGAGGGCGAACATGAAGACGATCTCGAGGTTCCAGCCGACGAAGACGCGCAGCGCGGTCGGCCCGGGCGCCGTCCAGAGCGCGGAGCGGTGCGAGAGGTTCAGGATCCAGCCGTTGATGGTCTCGTTGACGAAGTCCATCCCGAAGAGGGTCAGCCCCGCGTGGATCGCGCTCCAGTCCCGGCTGCGTCGCGCTTCGCCGATCTCGCGCGCGTAGGCGTAGAACACGATCGAGAGCAGCGGGATGGCGTACCACTGCATGCTCTTGGGATCGCGGAGCCCCTGCAGGGCCTGCTCGGACGCGCTCGTCATCGCGCGATCGTCGATCCCGCAGCTCGGCCGGACAAGCGAGGTCTTTTCGCGAATTGCCCCGGCGCGACGGCGCGCGTACGCCGGAGCCATGCTCACCCACAACACGTACTTCGAGGGGAAAGTGCAGAGCGTCGGCTTCGAGCGGCACGGCCGCCGGCTGACCGCGGGCGTCATCGACGTCGGCGAGTTCCACTTCTCGACCGGCGCGGCCGAGCGCATGACGGTCGTGAGCGGCGAGCTCGAGGTCCGCGTCGACGGCTCCACCTTCTGGCGCTGCTACGCCGCCGGCACGGTGTTCGAGGTCCCGCAGAAGAGCGGCTTCGACGTGCGCGCGGTGCTCCCCTCGGCGTACCTCTGCGAGTTCCTCTGAGAGTCCGCGGGGTCGCGGGCGGGGCGCGATCGACTTCGCCGCGCGGCTGCTACGCTGGCGGCGATGCTGGCCCGCCTCGCCCGACAGCCGATCCTCCGTGACGTCCTCGCGCGCGCCGGCGGCGGCTTCGACCGCGCCGTCGTGCGCGTCGCGCAGGAGCTGGCGAAGCGGCAGAGCAGCGGCGCGCAGGACTTCCACGCGCGGCTCGCCTACCTCGACGAGATCGCCGCCAAGTACGGCGCGCTCGATCCGGCCGCGTTCTTCGCCGCGCCGCCCGCGCCGGCGAAGGTCACCGAGCGCTTCGTCCGCGATCTCGAGGGGGGCGGCACGGTCGTCGACCTCGAGTACCCGAGCGGCTTCGAGCCGCGCCTCGCCGAGCAGCGCGAGAAGTACCTGCGCTGGCAGGAGAACCACACCGCGCACGTGCGCATGTTCCGGCACGCGCCTCGCGCGGGCGCTTCGCAGGCGACGCCTCCGGCCATCGTGTGCGTGCACGGCTACCGCGCCGGGACGTTCTCGTTCGAGGAGCGCGCCTGGGCCATGCAGTGGCTCTTCAAGCTCGGGCTCGACGTGACGCTCTTCACGCTGCCGTTCCACGCGCTGCGCTCGCCCGCGCACCGCAAGGGCTCGCCGCTGTTCCCCACCGCCGACGTGGCCCGCACCAACGAGGCGATGGGGCAGGCGATGTGGGATCTGCGGCAGCTCGTGCAGTGGCTGCGCGCGCGCGGCGCCCCCTCGGTCGGCGTGGCCGGGATGAGCCTCGGCGGCTACACCGCGTCGCTGCTCGCGACGGTGGAGCCCTCGCTCGCGTTCGCGGTGCCGTTCATCCCGCTCGCCGACTTCACCGACGTCGTGGTGGAGCACGAGGCGCTGCGCGGGGTGCTCGTCCCCGAGGCGCTGATCGAGGCGGGCAAGCGAGCGCTCGCTATGGTGCGGCCGCTCGCGCGCGCGCCGGTGGTGCCGAGCGAGCGGATGCTGGTCATCGCCGCCGCGGCCGACGGCATCACGCAGACCTCGCACGCCGACCGGCTCGCGGCGCACTTCGGCGCGCCGATCGTGCACTTCCCGGGCGCGCACCTGCTCCAGTTCGGCCGTCGCGAGGGGTTCTCGGCGATGGCGCGCTTCCTCGTGCAGCGCGGCGTGATCGCGCCGCGCGCGTAGGCGAACGCAGGTCGAGAGCGATGTCCCAGGGCTACGACGATCACCGAGCGGACGAGGGACGGCTCGAGCGCTCGCTCGATCTCGAGCTCGACGGCCTGCTCGCGGGCGACAAGC
>CAIXWQ010000247.1 GCA_903923175.1 uncultured delta proteobacterium
CCATGATCCGCAGCTCCTTCGAATTCGGTTCGGTTCGAGATCGTGAAAGTTCGTTCGCCGACGATCGTACAACGGCAGCTATTCGGGTGGCCTCTATTCCGGTGGCGGGCTCGGCGACGTTGCGGGCGTGGACTTCGCCGCGTACCTCCGCCGGGTCGGACGCAACCTCCGACGGGCGCGGTGGCGTGCCGGTAAGACCCAGCAAGAGGTCGCGTCGGCCGGGGTGACCTTGCGCTACCTCGCCGACCTTGAGCGCGGGACGCGGAACCCATCGCTCCAGATGCTGTTCGATCTCGGGCAGATCCTCGGCGTCCGCGTCGCGGACCTCGTGGAGGTCGGCGAGCGCCGGGCTGCGGTGGATCTCTCCCAGGTGCCGGAGTCGGCCGCGCCCAAAGCCGGGCGGAAGCCGTCGGCGAAGAAGCGGGCGAAGTAGGTTCGGGTCATCGGCCCCCCAGGCGTCGTCGCCGGACGCCCGAGGCGCGGCGGGCAACGATCTCGGCCAGGCCGTCGTCGAAGTCCGCGATCAGCTTCTCCGCGGTTGACCGGTCCACCGCTACGCCCACGAACACCGGGAGACCGGCTTCGAGGGCGATCTTGAGGGCGTTCGGTGCGCTCTCGTCGAAGAGGTGCGTGACGTTGAAGAGCACCCTGCCGTCCGAAGTGAGGGCCATCGGCGCGTCCAGCGGCTTCGTGGTCCTGCGCTTCACGGCCCGACCCCCGTCAGCGACTTCCCGGCGGCGTATCCGAGCCGAACGAGATCGAGCGCCAGATCGGCCCACCTCTCGTTCACCAGCTCGTCGAGCTGCACGAAGTAGCCCCAGGTCATGCCATCCGTGTCATGAGGCAGAAGGCGGAGCACCTCGCGCCGGAAGTCGATCTCCGCCTGCCGCTCACGGGCCAGCGGGTTCGCGGCGATGTAGGCGTCCACGGCGTCGGCCAGCAGCTCGTCGTCGTCGATCACGTCCGCGGTGAGTGCCGGCAGCCCGTCGTCGCCGGCATCGTGATCGGGGGCTGTCACGACTCCCCCTCGTAGGCCGACGAGCCCCGCAGGACCGCCAGGCTCGCGATCAGCGCGTGGGCGGCGCCCTCGGCCCGGTCCAACCGTCCCCGGAGTTCGGCGTCGCGGCGGGCGCGGTGGGCGGCCATCCGGCATCGGGGCGAGCAGTAGGTCGCTGGCTTCTTGGACCGAAGCGCCTGGCCGCACACGGGGCATGTCGGCGCAGTCGGAGCTCGTAGGGTTGCGGAATCGCAGGTCGCCACGAACCGTCTACAAGCGGTACCGGCCGCCGATCAACGCCGCATGTTCGACGGCCCTGTTTCCGCTCTTGCCGCTCAGATGCTCAGCCCGATCAAGACCGTGACGACGGCTTCGCCGATCGGCGGGTGGTTGTGCCTGGCCGCGACATCGGTCTTCGAGCCGCGCAGAACGCCATCAACGATCTCGGATCCGTTGTCGACCGTGTCGGCCAATGCCTTCTCCATGACGGCTCGCGGAATCGTGACATCGAGAATCTTGATGTGGACCCTACCGCGCGAGACCTTCTCGCGCTCGACTCGGCCTCCGAGTTCGGCGCGGATAGTGGTGCGCTGCGCTCCGAGCAGCTTCTTCTCCCTATACGCAGCCGTGGCGCCAAGCGCGTCCTTCTCGATCTGTGGGGCGGCCATGTCGGCACGGACGTCACCGAGGCTGGCGTATCCCTTGAGCTCCGGGAACTTTGTCGCGAGATTCGCGGGCACAGGCATCGCGTCGTCCAGGCAACCGAGCTTCTTCGGATCTTGGAGCGCCTTGAGCACGCCAGCCAGGGCGGGGTCGAGCTTGGCGCGCTTCACCAGCGGGCTGACCGCGGCGTTGTCGTGGGTCGCCCCGATCATCTCTGCCCGCCGCTCGACATCGACCTCTCGTGCGACGGCGAGCAGCATGTTCTGGCTGGGCGGGCGTTCGCTTCCTACGAGGAGCCCGCGCGTCCGGGGGTCGATGTTCGCGATCGTCAGGAGCCGCTGAACGTAGGCCGGCGAACGCCCGATCTCCTTCGCGGTGGCAGAGACGAATGCCTCCGCGCGAGCGGGATTCCGCCGTCCGTGGCCTGTGCCCGTCTCCACCTCGTACTGCTTCTTCGCGGCGACCAGGCGGTCTGAGATCTCGAACGTCTGCTGGACGATCGTCGATTCGAGCTGATCGACCCGATGACGGATGTCTGCGCAAATGCCCTCGAAGGAGCCGTCCGGCACCGCCGCTTCGACGATGCAGGTCTGCGGCTCGATCGCAGCCGCCAGGATCGAGCCCTCCGGCGCGACCGCGGCTCCCGTGATCGAGGTCTCCCGCGTAACCGGCGCCAGGGGTTCAGCCGCCGGGGCTGGGGTCGGCGTGGCCTGCGACGGGCTTGCCGCCAGGCTGACCAGCGAGGACATCTCCTCGATGAGGTCGTACGCCGTCGGCTCGGCCGCCCAGGGCTGCTCGCGGATCGCCGGCCGACGAACCCTCTTCGCGCGGGGAGCGGTGGCACCGACGACGGCCGTTGCCTCCGCCTCCGGCCCCTCAACGACCACGACGTTCGCCGTCTCGTGCCTAGCCATTGCCGCCCCCGATCTCCGCGGCGAGCTGACGCGCGACGCTCTCGACGATCGCGTGGTGGACGGGGAGACCGGCGATCAGGTTCGCCACGGTCTGCGGCGAGATGCCGAACCGCCGGGCAGTGTCGGTGTTGCCGTCCTGCGCGACGAGCGCGCGCATGGCGGTCTGGTGGTCAGGACTGAGGTGTTTGTTGCGGGTGGTTTGCATGGCGCAACGAACTTGAATCCGCTCGTCGCCCAAGAAAACTGAAGCTACTTCTCGGACTTAATCTCCCGCAGAA
>CAIXWQ010000248.1 GCA_903923175.1 uncultured delta proteobacterium
GCCGATGATGTCGGCCGGCTCGGGCAGCTGCGTCGCGAGGCGCGCCAGCCAGCCGAGGGTCTTCTCGAAATCGAGGTGCCTCGGGTTCTTCGCGATCTCGTAGAAGTACGTGTAAGACGCCTGGTAGTACTCCAGGTGGTAGAGCGCGACGGCGAGCCAGTACTTGGCATGCTGGCGGTTGCCGGCGTCGTCCGTGTTGCCCTGGAGGACGTTGTGGAAGCCTACGGCGGCCTCGCCCCAACGTTCCTGATCGAGGGCCTTCTTCGCCTTCTGGAAGTCGGGCGACGGGGTGCCGGCTTTCGCCTCCTCGCCGTCGTCGGAGTCCTCGGCGTCGTCGACCTTCTTGCCGGGCTTGCCGGTGGTCGGCTTGGCCGCGGACTTGTCGTCCTTCTTGGCGGCGGACTTGTCGTCCTTCTTGCCCTTGTCCTTCGGCTCCTCTTTGCCGGCAGGTTTCGCGTCTTTCGGCGCGGCGAAGCCACTCGAGGCCAGGAGGCCGAGCATCGTCGAGAAGAGCAAAGAACGACCCCAACGCGTTCGCATGGCGACCCCTTCGTGTTTGACGCCGCGAGGGCCCGTTCCTTGGCGACCTCGCAAACCTTAGTTCGCTCCGACTCTCAGCCACCCACGCAGCCGCCTCTCCCGGTGAAGAGGTGGTGCGAGGAGAGCTCCCGACGCGCGACGCCGTGGATTCGTGAATCCCGGCGCGCAACCGCTCGAAAACCGTAAAAAACTGCCTCGGGGAGCGCGATGTTAGGAGGCGGCTTCCGACGATGTCAACCGGAACCTGGCACCCCTACGATGCGAAATCCCCTCGGATTGCGGGTTTTCGCGGAACTTTTCGCCCTGGCGGTGGGCCTTGGGCCACGGCGTCCTCGACGCACTTTCAGCCCGCGCACAAAGATCCACCGCGACGCGATCACGCGCGCACGCGCGGTCGGTGTTGACGTGGTCCTCGCGCGCCGAGTAGCGTCTCCAGCCGCAGTTGTGCCGGTGTCCGCACCTCGGTTGCGGCCGGCACGGGGAGCGCTCTCGTCGGAGCGCGACTTCGAGTTCGGAGCTAAGATCATCCCGGTCGGCGCTTCGAGCGCGTGGGTTCGCGGAGCCGCCGACGTCGTGCACCATTGTCGTCCCATCCTGTCGAGGGGAGCCGGAGACACGTTCATGAAGCGTCACGTCGCAGCGGCAGCCATCTTCTTCGGCGTGGTCGGATCGTCCCAGATCGGCTGCGCGTCCACGGGGGTCGGTGACCCCTGCACGCCCGAGTCCGAGTTCGATGTGAACGGCGGTGGCGCCGTCAAAGAGGACCTGGCGATCGACCTCAACTCGACCCAGTGCGACACCCGCGTCTGCCTGCAGCACTATTTCCAGGGGCGCATCACGTGCCCGTACGGAAACAAGGGCGGCGGTCAGCAGGTCGCGGGCGCCCAGTGCCTGCCGGTTCCCGGCATGCGGGGTCTCTTCACGCTCACCGGCGCCGCGGACGGTGATCTTTGCTGCCCCGTCGTCGGCGACGCCGCCGAGAAGCCGATCAACAAGCCGGTCGAAGCCCAGTGCGCCGACCGCGCGGCCACCGACGCCGTGTACTGCACGTGCCGCTGCGACGTCCCTGCGGGCGTCGACAAGAGCCAGGTGAAACTCTGCACCTGCGACAAGGGCTTCCAGTGCGTGCCGCTGTTCACGAACCCGGCGCTGGCCGTGGGGAAGCAGGGCTCGTACTGCGTGCGAGACTCGCAGGCGAGTCTCCAGCCGGGCAGCTCGACGATCGATTCGGATCTGACCCGCGTTTGCGGCTCCGACAAGCACCCCTGAGCGCCACGCTCGCGCAGGCCCCTGGAGGCGCCGCCGAGGAGCTCGTCGCCCACCGCCTCACCGCGGAGGGATGGACGATCGTCGCGCGGCGTCTTCGCGTTGGGCGGCTCGAGATCGACATCCTCGCGCAACGTGGAGACGTCGCGGCGATCGTCGAGGTTCGCGGGCGGCGGGCAGGCGCGCGCGTGGATCCGTTCGACTCGGTCGCCGGCGCGAAGGCTGCCCGGCTCGCGACGGCCGCGCGCAAGCTCTGGTCGTCGCGCTTCGCGGCCGACCCGGCGATCCGCGTGCTGCGCATCGATCTCGCTGCGGTCACGTGGCGCGCCGTGGGAGAGCCCCAGATCGAGATCGTCGAAGGCGCGATCGAGGCGTGAGCGGCGCGAGAACCGCGAACGATCGCGCCGTATCAGCGCTCCGAGCTAGTCGGAGCTGAGCTCGAGACGACGTGTCCGCCCGGCCCGTTCACTTGGCGTCGAGCTCTGCTTGCATCGACCCGCGCAGCGATTCGAGCTTCGCGACGATCGCCGCGTCGGCGCTCTTGTCCTTCGCCTCCGCAATTGCGGCGTCGAGCGTGGCGATCTCGCCCGCCTGCCGGTCGCGCAGCTTCTCGACCATCGTCGCAAAGACTTCGAAGAAGTCCTGCAGCTCGTCGCCCTTGCGGAGGCGCCCCTGCAGCACGAGCTTCCCCTCGCCGACCTCGCGCAGCAGGCGCTTCATCTTGAAGATCGGCCCCGCGACCCGGTGCGTGAAGATGATGCCGGCGATGCCGACCAGCACGACGAGGAGCGTGAGCACGCCCGCGAGGGAGAGGAACAGCATCTTGCGCTGCCGCTCGATGGCGACGTGCTGATCGCGCATCCCCTTCTCCTGATCCAACAGGAGGCGGTTCTGCTCCTCGAGGGCCTTGCGGCCAGCCTCGAGCTCCGCGGCGCGCTTGGTGATCGCGTCGATCTGCTCCTTGTTGATGCTCGCGACGGACTCGAGGACGAGCGGCTGGTCGCCGTAGTTCGCCTTCGCGAACATCTCCATGTTCGTCTTGAGGGCGTTCGCCTGCTTGATGGAGTCGTCGCCGGCGGCCGTGGCGGCCTTGCCGATGCGCACCGCCTCGCTGGAAATCTCGAGCGTCTTCGCCGACTGCTCGTAGAGCTCGTTGCCCAGCGCGACGGTCTTGGTCGTCTGGACGTAGAGAATCGCGCCGAGCGCCAGGCTGATCGCGACCGTCAGGCCGACGATGTAGCTCGTGTACTTGAGCTGGAAGTGCGAATCGAGGAGGTAGTTCCTCGCGGAGCGCTTGAACTTGGGCGCGGCGGGCGCGGCAGCAGACGGCGTCAACGTAGGCCTCCTAACTTCGAATCACCCGGCTCGCTCGGGTCGCGAAGGGGAGCGCCGGCTCCCGCTCTCCTCTGCGCTCCTCGTCGGCGGAGGCTCTCGCGCGGCGAGGACCTGGCCGAGCGTAGACTCACGGCTTCTGTCCGGCAAAATCGTTCGCGAGCTTCTCGGACAGGAGCTTGATGAGGTCGTCCTCGTCGACCTTCGACGGCGAGGTGACGCCCGGGATCGCCGCGTTTCGTGACATCGTGCCGGTGATGTTGCGCGTGTGCGTCTGCATGACCAGGTTCACGCTGACCTTCACCTGGCCCGACTCGTACTTGATCGGGTCGACGGTGACCTGCAACAGATAGCCATCGAGCTTCTCCTTGGTCACGACGTCGGTCATGTCCTTCGGGCTCGTGGCGCCGGTCGGCGCGATCTTGAAGCGCGCCATCGTCTGCAGCTTGCAGCGGACTTCCTTGTCGACGATCGGCTTGATGTCCGAGTCGGGGCGGTTGGTCTTGTTCCCGATCTCGACGCCCACGTAGTACTTCGGCGTCCCCTTGGCGGGCGCGCTCGGACACTGGAGCTGCGCGGTGGCACCGCCGCCGAGCGCCTTGATGCTCGCGGCGACCTGCTCCTTGACCTTCGCGTTCTTGTGGTTGACGTGCTCCTTGAGGCACGCCTCCGAGCCAGCTTTCTTGAGCTTGCCGAGCGCGCCGGCGCAGGCGATGCGGACCGACTCGACTTCCTTGTCGTCGCCGAGACACTCGCAGAGCGGCTTGACGGCGGCGATGTCGTCGGTCGTGCCGAGGGACAGCGCGGCCGTGGTGCGCGTTCGATAGTCGGTGCTCTTGCGGAGCTGCTCGGCGAGGAAGGGGGTCTTCCCCTCGGCCGACACGTCGTGGACCAAGGTGACGCTGGCGAGCACGGCCGCGACGGCGACGAGCGCGAGGCGCGCTGCGCGGCTCGGACGCCCCGACGAGCCCGAGACGAGATCGCGCGGCTCCGGGGCCGGGCTCGGAGCTTCCAGCGAAGGCGTGCGTGCGAGACGCGGGCGCTTCCACATCGGAACGATGCTATCACGGTGGTCCTCGTCCATGGACGTTCCTTCGAGCGACGCGAGAGTGCGCAGGGGCGGTGTGCGCAACGGCACGCCCGTTCGACGTCCGACCGCCGCGCGCATTCGAGCCTTCCTGATCACCGCGTGGATCGCGCTGGTCGCGCTGTCCGCTTCGGTGTCGGCGTCGCCGCGTGTGCGCGTCGTCGCGACAGCGAAGTTGGAGGTGCGCGGAGCGCAGACCGAGTCGTCGGTCAAGGTGTTCGGCAAGCTCCAGGACGACGCGGGCGCGGGCGTCGGTGGAGCCACGATCTTCTTGTCGGTCGCGCGCGCGAGCGAGCCGGACAAGCCCATCGCGCTTCCATCGCCGACGCCACCGAACAAGCTGGTGGGCGACGAATTGCAGCTCACGACGGGCAGCGACGGCTCGTTCGCGGTCGACGTGGCGCTCGCCTCGGAGGCGTTCGTCGTCTCGGTGCGCAGCGAGAAGACCGCCTGGGCGTCCGCAGCGAAGGAGACGCTGCGCCTCGAGCCTGGCAAGCAGCCGGTGGAGCTCGCGTTCCCGGCCGCGCCGGCCGCGCCGTGGCTCGTCGATCTCGAGGCGGAGCGCGTGACCTTCAAGGTGCGCGTGACCTCCGAGGGGATCGAGCAGGACGGCTTCGCGATCGTGTTGAAGGAGGGAGACCGCGAGCTCGCACGCGCCGCGAGCAGCCGCGGCACCGCGACGTTCGAGCTGCCCACCGCGACGCTCGGACCGCCCGGCACGCGCGACGTCACCGCGAGCTTCGCGGGTGCGCCCGGCTTCATGGAGTCGAAGGCGATGGCGATCTCGCGGCGCACCGCGGTCGCGCGGCTCGTCGACGTGCACGCCGAGGACCCAGCCGGCGGAGTCGCGGCCGAAGGGATCGCGATCGTCGGGCAGGTGCGCAGCAAGAGCGGCACGCCGGCGAGTGGGCTGGTCGAGGCGCTGCATGGCGTCGATCGCGTCGGCGCCGCGAAGGTGCAGGACGGAACGTTCCGCCTCGTCGCGCGCTGGCGCGCCGAGAAGGAGGAGACGGCGACCCTCACGTTGCGGTTCTCGCCGTCACGCGAGGAGTGGATCGCCGATGCGGCGGTGGTCGATCTCCCCGTGCGCGTGAAGACGCCGGGGCCCTGGCGCGGGATCGTCGCTGCGGTGTCGGGTGTGGTGCTCGTGCTCGTGCTCGCACGCAGCCGCAGGCCGCCGAAGCTCCCCGACGCGGCGTCGCCACCGCCGCCCTCGGACGAGGTCGTGCGAATCTCGAAGCGGGCGCGCGCCCCGAAGGTCGTCGAGATCACGGTGCGCGATCGCCGGCGCAAGACGCCCATCGCGGGAGCGCGCGTGCGCGTGTCACGGCCCGCCGCGACGACGGTCGAGTCGCTCGGCGATGGCATGACGAATGAGCTCGGCAAGCTGCGACTCGTGCTCGCATCGCCCGTCCGCACGGGCGATCAGCTGCTCCTCACGCATCGCGCGTTCCTGCCGCTGGGCGTGGAGCTGCCGAAGGCCGCGGAGCTCGAGCTGCTCGCCACCCGACGACGCGACGCCGTGCTCGACGCGTTGCTGCAGTGGGCGCGCGGGGCGATTCGAGGCCGGCTTCCGCACCAACCGACGCCGTCGGACGTCCGCGCGGCAGCGAAGCGGGAGCTCGGCGAATCGGTGCGCGAGGCCGCGACCTCGTGGAGCGACGCGGTCGAGACGGCCGCGTTCGGCCCGCGCGAGCTGGACGAGCGCGAGCAACGCAGGGTCCAGACGCTCGAAGAGCGGACGCTCGCGGCGCACGCGAAGCCAGCGATTCCGCCGCCACCGCCACCACCGCCACCGCCGCCGCCCCCCGCCGGGCTGGCGGGCCCGCCCCCTCCCCCGCCGCCGCCGCCGCCGGCTCCCCCTCTCCCAACGACGCCGCCGACCGTCCCCAGTTGAACGACAGGGGCCAGGCCGCGCTCGACCCGGGCCGAGCGGCTGCGCGTGGCGATGCGCCCGTCCGTTCGAGGTCGTGGGGCCTCATCCGGGGCTCCCGTCGACCGCAACCGAGGGTCACGCACCCTTTTCGCGGGCAGGAAAGCGCCTCGATGCGGATTCGCACTTGGGAAGGGAGGTACGCAGCCTTATGCTGCGCCCGGACCGCAGGCCGGGCCGCCGTCGCGACGCGCGCCCCCGCCCGCCCTCGCCGTGGCCCCCCTCGGCGTCCGCCGTCGTCCGTCAAGGAGCGAAGCGAACCTCCCATGAGCCCGATCGTCTACGTCCTCATCGCGGTCGCTGCCGCCGTGATTCTCTTCTTCCTGTTCCGGAAGCCCGCCGAGCCGGCGCTCCCCGAGAAGCCCGAGCCGAAGAAGCTCGACAAGCGGCGCGTCGAAGAGGGGGAGGAGGCGAAGGCGCCGAAGAAGCCCGCCCCCGAGAAGAAGAAGGAGGAGCCCAAGAAGGACGCCTCCGCCGAGCGGCCGCGCGACGAGGCGAAGCCGGCGGCGAAGAAGGAAGCACCGAAGCCGATCGTCGAGCCGGTCGTCGAGGAGAAGGCTGCGGCCGCCAAACCTGAGAAGCCGGCGGCGAAGGCCATCGACGACGACTTCGGCAAGCCGGTGGTCCTGGATCCGGCGACGCTCCGCAAGGGGCTGTCGCGCACGCGCGGCGGCATGATCGCGCGCCTCGCGGACCTGATCCGCGGCCGGCGCGAGGTCGATCCCGCGCTCCTCGCGGAGATCGAAGAGGTGCTGCTCACGAGCGACGTCGGCGTGAAGACGACGCAGGCGCTCGTCCAGCGGCTGCACGAGCGGCTCGAGAACAAGGAGCTCGGCGACGCCGACAAGGTCTGGGCTGCGCTGCGCGCGGAGGCCGAGGCCATCCTGGGCGGCGGCGGGCGGCTCCGGCTGCGGCAGAAGCCCGAGGTCGTGATGGTGGTCGGCGTCAACGGCTCCGGCAAGACGACGACGATCGGCAAGCTCGCCGCGAAGCTGAAGGCGCAGGGGAAGTCGGTCGTGCTGGGCGCTGGCGACACGTTCCGCGCCGCGGCGGTGCAGCAGCTCGAGGTCTGGGGGGAGCGCGAAGGCGCGACGGTCGTCAAGGGGAAGGAGGGGGCCGATCCGAGCTCCGTCCTCTTCGAGGCCGTCAACATGGCGAAGGAGACGAACGCGGATGTCCTGCTGTGCGACACCGCGGGTCGCCTCCACACCAAGGCGAACCTGATGGAGGAGTTGCAGAAGGTCCGCCGGACCATCGGCAAGGCGCTCGACGGCGCCCCCCACGAGACGCTCCTGGTGCTCGATGCGACGAATGGGCAGAACGCCCTCGAGCAGGCGAAGCAGTTCAAGGAGGCCATCGAGCTCACGGGCGTCGTGCTCACCAAGCTCGATGGCACGGCCAAGGGCGGCGTCATCCTCGCGATCGCCGACGAGCTGAAGCTGCCCGTTCGCTACATCGGCATCGGGGAGCGGGCCGCCGATCTTCGCGAGTTCGACGCCAGCGAGTTCGTGGAAGCGCTCTTCGCGGGGCGCGACGCGATTTCGACCGAAGCGGCATAATCCAGCCCCTTGTATTCGTCGGCAGCGTCACGTACGACCGATCATTCTCGTTGTTTCGGACGTCTGAAGCGGCACGCGTCGCCCTCGAACACGCGCCGTGAATGTTGTTGAACGGACGAAAAAGCGCGTGTTACAGTCCGCGGCCATTCGTGGCCGTCGGATTTCACGGGCGGTTCTGGGCACGAAATTCCCTGCGGCCTGCGCCGCGGGGCGCTTCATCGAACGAGAGAACGGCATTCGCCGCCAATCGCTCGGTGGGTGTGGGTCGCCAGCCGGGGTAGTTCGACCGGCGCGGAGATTCGGGCTCGGGCAGTCGCGATGTCCCTCCCTCGCTCCTGGGGGACATCGATCCGAATCGCTCACGGTCGGTGCCCCGTCGCGCCGAGCAGGACCTGGCAGTCAGAGATTCGCTCGTTTCACGATTCGACGCCCCGAGTGGGCGCAGGCCTCGCGCTCGAGGATACGGAAGGATTCGCGATGAAGCAGTCTCCGCTGAAGCTCCTCCTGGTGGCGGCGCTCGTGGCGCTCCCCTCGGCGGCCTACGCGCAGAAGAAGGATGCGAAGGACGACAAGGCGGGAGCCAAGACCGAGAAGCCTGCGAAGGCCGAACCGGAGGAATCTGGCGTTCCCGGAGGTCCTCCGGTCGCGAGCGGCGGCCTGACCGATGGCGACACCGGGCCTCAAAGCTTCATCTGTGAAGCGAATCCGGAAGCCTGCCAGGTCCCGAAGCTGATCAAGGACTTCTCGGAGAAGGAGCTGAAGGACTCGCAGGTCTATGCGGTCCAGCAGATCTACGCTCTCCGCCGGCACCGCGTAGAGATCTCGCCCTACTGGAGCGCGACCCTGAACGACCAGTTCGTCGGGCACCCCGGGCCCGGGCTGGCGATCAACTACTACGTGACCAACGTCCTCGCCGTCGGGGTCAACTTCAATTACTACCAGCCGTTCAACTCGGACGCCGAGTTCAACAAGCTGAATCGCGAGTCGACGCGACTCGCGGTGCCGATCACCGAGTACCAGTTCGGCGCGAACCTCAACTTCACGTACGTCCCCCTGTACGGAAAGTTCGCCGGCTTCGGCGACTTCATCTTCCACTGGGACGGCTACGTGGTCGGCGGCATCGGCGCGATGTCGACGCGGCCGATCGCGGTCGTGGACGCGGAGAACCGCAACTTCCAGTGGAAGACGAAGGTCGCCTTCAACGCTGGCGTCGGGCTGCGCGTCTTCATCAATCGCTGGATGTCGGCGTTCCTCGAAGTTCGAGACTACGTCTACAACGAGCAGCTCGAGGCCACGAGCGTCGCACGCCCCTACGTCGGCGGCGCGACGGCCGGGACCGCGAAGGACTCGAAGACGTGGATCGGCGAGAGCTCGCTGACGAACGCGGTCCAGGCGCAGTTCGGAATCAGCATCTTCCTGCCGTTCAGCTGGACCTACAAGCTCCCGAAGTGAGGGCGAGGCAAGACATGGCGCGGAATCGGAAAGTGTCTGCCATGCGTACGAAGAATCTCTTCGTCGGTCTCGCGATCACGGGCGCGGCGGCGGTCGCGACGTTCGCGTCGACGCCCGATGCGTCGGCCCAAGAGATCCAGCTCACCGGTCCCCTGGCGCACGCGCCGGCGGCCCGAAACCTCCGCCTGTATCGCGAGGGGCGCATCGAGATCGCCCCCTCGTTCTCGGCGACGATCCTCGACGAGTATCGCCGCACGATGCTCGTCGGCGCGCGGATCAACTACGGCGTCACCGACTGGCTCGGGATCGGCGTCTGGGGCGCGTTCGGCGCGATCGGCGTCAACACGAGCTTGACGGGCCAGATCGACACGAATGCTCCGCGCGATGCGGGGCTCGTGAACCAGAACGTCGGGCCGCAGGGGGCGTTCCCCAACCAGGTCGCGCAGATCAGCTACATCGCGATGCCGCAGATCACGGCCATCCCGTTCCGCGGCAAGTTCGCCCTGTTCCAGTCGATCTTCGCGGACGTCGACGCGTACGTGTTCCTCGGCGCCGGCATGGTCGGCACCAAGGAGCGCGCCGACTGCGCGGATGTCGTCTCCTGCGCGAACGCCCACGCGCTCGTGTCGAAGTCGCACATCGCTCCGACGTGGGGCCTGGGCTTCAACTTCTACATGAACAAGTGGCTGGGCCTCGGCGTCGAGTACCGCATGGTCCCGTTCTCGTGGAACCGTGCAGGCTTCGACAGCCGCGGGCAGGACGCTGCGGGCAACCTCAGCTCGTCGGGTAAGTTCCCCGACGGCAAGGTCGACTCGAGCGACTCGACCTACAAGTTCAACTCGATGATGTCGATCTACCTCGGGTTCTCCTTCCCGCAGAAGCCGAAGATCACCGACTGAGCGACTCGGTTCGAAAGCGACGAAGCCTCGGCAGATGCCGGGGCTTCGCTGCTTAACGTCGCCCCCTCGCCCTCTCCGCGGGTGGAGAGGGGGGCGCGACGGAGGCTCTCAGCCGCGACGGACGACGCCGTCGACGACGTCGAAGCCGCGCGGCAGGGCGCCATCGAGCTTCTCGCGGAGCTCGTCGGGGATGGGCCACGCTTGCGCGACGAGCCCTTCGGCGATGCGGTTCTTGGTGCGCACGGCCTCCTCGCGGAGGTAGGCGTCGACCATGGGGCGCGCGGCCTCGGGCTCGCCTTGCGCGAAGAGCGTGCTCACCGCGTGGAAGCGCGTCGGCTCGTGCACATCCTCGAGAAAGCGCTCGACCGCGGGGCGGATGCGCGTGTCCTTGAGATCCTCGAGGGCCGCGATGAGCTGGATCTTCGGATCCGGGTTGCGGTCGTACTCGGTGTCCCAACGCGCGAGCATCTCGAGGACCTCGCCGACGAACGCGTCGTCTTCGAGGATCGCGCGCATGATGCGCAGCGGGAAGGTGATGCTCTCGGCCCGCAGGCAGAACTCGCGGATCGCGGGGAGCGCGTCGGGGCCGACGCCGACGATGGCGCGGAAGGCCGAGTCCTTCTCCTCCTGATCGGTGATCGAGGGCTCGATCGCGAAGGTGAAGCGCCTGAGCAGGGCGCCGGCGGCGTCGGGCGAGCCGATCTTCGCGAGCGCCTCGATGGCCTCCTGCCGATCGTAATTCTGAGCGCGCTTCGAAACCGCGTCGGCCCAGCGGGCGACTTCCTTCTCGACCGGCTTGGGGCGCTCGCTCGCCCCGGCCTTGCCGACCTGGGCCTTGCTCTTGGACTTGAAGATGTCGAATAGGCCCATCGCGACGTCGCCTCGTGCGCGCGGAAAGGCGCGCTGCCGTGGAGCTGGCGCTCCGCTCGGCCGCCAACATAAGTCGCCCTCGGGCCCATGCACGCCCTCGGCCAGCAGCGGCGGCGGGGACCGTAGCATTTCGTGCTTCGAAACGTCGAAGGCGCGGCGCCTGGGGGCTGCCGCGCCTTCGGAGAGACTCCGCGACGAACCGCTCAGGCGAGCGGGATGGCGAGCAGGACGACCTGTCGCTCGCGACGCTGGACGGCGTAGCGGACCGGCTTGCCGAGCTTGGCCGCCGCGTCGCGCTCCATGCCCTTGATGCGGTTGGCGAAGACGTCGTGCGTGATGCCGTCGACCCCCTCGCCGTTCGCCTTCTTCGCGTCGATGTATTCGCGATAGATGCGCGCGTAGTACTGCGCCTCGGGCTCGGCGGCGAGCGCCGCGACCTGCCCCGCGTCGGTGGCGCGCTCCTCGACACCGAGCGCCTCCTGGAAGTGATCCTGCGCGGGCGGCGCGGAGGGGCGCCCTTCCTCGTCGGTGTTGTCCTCTTCGACTCCGAGGACCTGGTTGAGGAGCTGGTTGATGCGGAACGCGAGGCCGCCGAGCTCCGCGTGCTCGGTCTGCACGCGCTGGTTCGTGTTGCCGTTGATGACCTGGAGAAGGGTCTCCTCCATGCGCGCGACCGGCTCGGTGATGTAGCTGCCGAGGAGCCAGCCGGCGATCACGACGAAGAGCAGACCCATGCCCATCGCGGGGAGCACGGGCCACACGATCGAGCTCGGGTCGGCGACCACGTCGGCCTTGCGGGCGAGGACGATGACGGCGCGCTTGCCGTCGCCGACGCTGGCGAGCGGCACGGCCGCGATGACGATGTCGCCACTCACGATGGTGTCCTTGCCGTTCGCGAGGGCGCGGGTGACGACGTCCTTCTGGCTCGAGGCGAGGTCGTCGGCGAGCGTGGGCGCGATGCCCGCGTTGGCCTTCGCGACGGTGGTCGAGGTCCCGCCGGAGAGGACGGCGAGGAAGGTCGCGCCTTCGCCGATCTCGGCCATGCGCTGGTCGTTGAGGTTCCAGGCGATGCCCAGCACGCCCGCGACCTTGCCGGCCGAGTCGCGCACCGGCGCGTAGCTGACGAGGTAGCGGTGCGCGAACTTCGGCGAGAGCCAGACGTCGGAGCCGCTGTGCCCGCTGGCGAGCGCCGTCTTGAGGGCGGGGTACTCGGCGCCGAAATCCTCACCGTGGTACGTCTGCGCCTGGGCGCTTCGGCCAGCCGCCTTGCCGTTCTCGTCGACGAAGAACGCGAGGTCGGGCTGCGACATGACCTTCGACTCGGCGGCGCCGCGGCGGAGGGTCTCGAGGGCCTCGCTGGCGTTCTGGCGCTTGTCGGCGTCGGTGGCCGAGCCGTTCTGGAGCGCGACGCGGGTCGAGTCGGCCGTGGCCTGCTCGTTGAGCCATCGCTCGGCACGGAGCAGCTGGAGCTGGAAGGCGCCGGCGGCGTTGTTGGCGCCACGCTCGAGGCCCGACATCAGCGAGGCCGTGTCCTGCGTCCCGGCGAGGCGCGCACGCACCGCGTAGAACGAGATCAGGCCGACCAACAGGACCACGATCGCATGGGGGAGGATGATCTTCACGCGCATGACGGTTGCTTCCTCCAGACCGCACGAGGGCGGACCGGTCACCCCGAGGCCCCCGCGCCACGGCGACGACGGACGCCTCTAGGTCGATTGCCGAGGTATCTTCGCTCGGCAGTTCGCCCGGATGCGAGATATTTCTGGCGGTCTGCCGGCCTCCCTCCGGGGTGCGCCACCCGGGCGGACGCGGTCTTCGCGGGGGGTCGGAAGCCCGCGGATGACAGCCGCGCGACGACGCGGCATCGTCCCACCGCGATGCCGTCGGAGATCCTCTTGGTCGACGACGCGCTCTTCGAGACTCACGCGTCCCGCTCGAACCACCCCGAGCGCCCGGCGAGGCTCGACGCAGCGCGTGTCGGAGTCGCGCGCGCCGGGGTGCGCGTGCGACAGCTGCCGGCGCGCGACGCGACCCGGGCCGAGCTCGAGTCGGCGCACGTGCCGGGCTACCTCGACTCGCTCGACCGGCTGCGCGGCGAGAGCGCGATGCTCGACCCGGACACGTTCGTGTCGCCGCGCTCGATCGAGGCCGCGGTGCGCGCCTCCGGCGGCGTCGCGGAGCTGGCGGCCGCGCTGGTGCGGCGCGAGGCGTCGCGCGGCATGGCGCTGGTGCGGCCCCCGGGCCATCACGCCGAGCCCGATCGGGCGATGGGCTTCTGCCTGCTCAACAACGTCGCGATCGGCGCCCGGGCAGCGCTCGCGGCGGGGGCCCGCAAGGTCGCGATCGTCGACTTCGACGTGCACCACGGCAACGGGACGCAGAGCATCTTCTACAGCGATCCCGACGTGCTCTTCGTGTCGCTCCACCAGTGGCCGTTCTACCCGTGGACCGGCGGCGTGAAGGAGACGGGCGAAGGTGCCGGCGTCGGGTTCACGCTCAACGTCCCGCTCGGCGCGGGCGCCGACGATCTCGTCTATCGCGAGGCCATCCGCCGAATCGTGCGCCCGGCTGTGCGCGACTTCCGGCCCGACCTGCTGCTGCTGTCGGCGGGCTACGACGCGTTCGTGAACGATCCGTTGGCGTCGATGCTGGTCAGCGATGCCGGCTTCGGCGCGATGGTCGGCGGGCTGGTCGAGGAGGCCGAGACGCTCGGCGCCCCGGTCGGGCTCGTGCTCGAGGGAGGCTACGATCTGCACGGCCTCGAGTCGTGCATCGCCGCGTCGGCGCGCGCGCTGCTCGACGGCGCGCCCGTCACGCCCGCGGCGACCAAGCTCGATCCAGCCCACCGCGCGGAGCTGGAGACGGCGGCGACGGCGGCGGCGCGCACCTGGCGAAGCGTCGGATGAGCTCGAAGTCGGCGGCCAAGCCCGACGGCCCACGCGAGCCCGCGCGGGCAGCGAAGGCCGTCGCGCGCGCGAAGGAGCCCGCGCCGCCACGACTGCGGCTGCACGTCCCCGACGCGGCGCTGCGCGCGCAGATCGTCGCGGCCGGCGCGCGGTTGGGGATCGAGATCGTCGCGTCGTCGACGGGCGCTCCGCTGACGATCCCGGACGCCACGACGATCGCGCACGCGCTCCGCGTCGAGGCGCTGGTCGGCGAGGGGATCGGCGCGCTGCGCCTCGCACCGGGCGCTTCGGCGCGCGCGTTCCGCTGGCTCGCGGCCTGGATCGAGCGCGACGCGCCGGCCGACGCCCCGCTGCTGGCCGAGGAGGGAGACGGGCGCGTGTCGCTGCGCATCCACGGCGCGCGCGTCGATCTGGGCGAGCCGCCCGAGGCCGACGCCGCGATCCGCGAGGCGCGCGCGCGGCTGGAGCCGCCGTCGGCGCACGCGGCGGTGGATCTCCCCGTGGAGGCCGAGGCGCGCGCACGGGCCATCCTCTTCGGGCCGAGCCGCACGCTGAGCGAACCGTCGTCACGGCGCGTGCTCGAGGCGTTCGGCATCGCCGGCGGAGGGTGGCGCGTGGCCGAGAACGCCGCGCGCGCAGCGGCGCACGCGCGCGTCGTCGGCTATCCGATCGATCTGCGCGTGGCGAGCCCCGACGTGTCGCCGATCGACGAGCCCTCGCTGGCGGCGTGGGGCC
>CAIXWQ010000249.1 GCA_903923175.1 uncultured delta proteobacterium
ATCTCGGGGTCGACGGCGTCTGCATCGACGTCTCGATGTGCACCGGCGCTTCGGTCGCCACGCCCGGTCACTGCCCCGGCGCCGCCAGCATCCAGTGCTGCACGCCGAGGTCGGACACGGGCCCGTCGACGACCGACACCTCGGGCTGGTGCCCGACCGACCCCGCCGCGCGGCCGAACGCGGGGCTCGTCGAGGAGCCGGGCGTCGGCGGCTGCCCCTCGGGGATGGTGCCGATCAGCGAGTACTGCGCCTCGGCGCCGGACGGGCGCAACAACGTCGACATCTCTCGCCCCGCGAGCGGCGTCTGCGCGGCGGGGCACACGCACGGCGTCGGCTTCTGCATCGATCGCTTCGAGGCGTCGATCGTCGTGCGCAGCGCCGACGGCAGCGAGTCCTCGTGGACGCCGTACTACGAGCCGCGGGCGAGCGACGCGTACCGCGCCGTGTCGCTCCGCTCCGCGGTGCCGCAGGCGTACATCAGCGGCAACGACGCCAAGCGCGCCTGCGAGGCCTCGGGCAAGCGACTCTGCGCCGACGTCGAGTGGCAGCGCGCCTGCCGCGGGCTCGACGATTTCGTCTACCCGTACGGCAACACGCGCAAGCCCGGCGTCTGCAACGACGAGTCGCTCCACCCCGTGTACTCGCCCGAGGAGTGCTTCGGCACCAACGCGAGCTGGATCTACTCCGAGATCGCGTACGCGGGGATCGATCAGCAGCCGAACACCCTCTCGCTGACCGGCGCGCACCCGCAGTGCGTGACCGCCGAGGGGGTGTTCGATCTGATGGGGAACGTGCACGACTGGATCTACGACCCGCTGAACCTGACCTCGCCCACGAAGGGCGTCGACTTTCGCGGTGGCTACTACAACGACACGAAGCTCAACGGCGAGGGGTGCCTCTACAACACCGACGCGCACGGCCTGAACCAGGTCGACTACTCGGTCGGCTTCCGCTGCTGCGCCGACGCGAAGTAGGCCTCCATCTCCGCGCCGCTCTACTTCACCGGCGGCGGCGAAGGCTTCGCGTCCTCTTGCTCCGCGGCTTCCTCTTCGGCGGCGTCCTCGTCGGACTCCTCGTCGAGCTGCTCCTGTTCGGAGCCCTCGGCCGCGAGCGTCTTCGCGTTCGCCTTGCGCGCGCGCTCCCACGAGACGCCGATCATCACGAGGCCGAGGCTGCCCCAGGCGAGCGAGGCGGCGAACGCGGCGAAGACCTGCGCGGCTTCGTCGCCGGCGAATGACATCTGCGCGACGTAGGCGGTGAGCCCGAACACCGGGCTCGGCGCGGCGACGAGCAGCGCCTTGCTGCGATCGTCGACCAGGCCGGCCACGATCGCCGAGAGCAGCCACGGGATCAGCGCCGAGAGGAGCGCGACCGCGACCACCCACACGCGCGCGGGCTGGACCTCGATCGGGCGCTTGCGCGTGCGCAGGAGGGCCGCGAAGCCGAACAGGAAGATCGAGTACATCACCACGTAGGTCGCGAGCACCGTGAGGGCCAGCGAGGAGCCGCTCGAGGCGACGTCGCCCGCCGTCCAGCCGACGAGCCTGCGCAGCGGGCCTTGCGCCGCGCCGACCGTGCCGCCCGCGAAGCACGCGGCCGCCATCGCGAGCGTCACGACGACGCCGAGGCCGACGCCGCGGACGAGCCCCGGGCCGAGCCCGCGCGAGAGCGCGGAGGATCTCGTGCGCTCCCAGCGCGCGCGCACCAGCCGGCTCGCGAGGAGCGGCTCGCCCGCGATCGTAGCGGCCATCGCGACCGCCACGAACAGGGTGAGCACCATGCCCGTCGCCGCGATGGTCGGCGCGTTCGAGGCCTCGACGCGCAGGCAGGTGAAGTCGATCGCGAGCGAGAGCGCGAGCGCGGCCGCGACGTACCAGCGCTTGACCGGCGTCGAGTGATCTTCGCTGGCGCCGCCGAGGTTGGCGGCGGCGACGACGTAGAAGAACCAGATCGGCAGCCCGATCGCGACCAGCGGCCAGACGATCAGCCAGAGGACGTAGTCGAGGCCGAAGGGGACGCTCGCGTAGGCGGCCGACCACCAGAAGGGGCCGCCCGAGAGGAACGGCCAGCGCCGCTTCGCGAGGTCGTTGCCGAGCAGGCTCGCGGTGCCGAAGAACAGCGGCAGCGAGCAGGCGGGGAGCACGACGGCGACGGCCAGCGCGGAGCGCAGCGTGTGGGCCCGCGACGCGACCGCGAGGCCGAGCCCGACCGCCGCAGCGGCGAAGGCCGCGACGTAGAACACGCCGACCACCAGCTCGACCGCGCCGACGCCGCCGAAGAGGAACGGGATCGCGGCGAGCGGCAGCATCGCGACGACCTGGAGCCCCAGCGCGGCGTACGCAGCCACGAACTTGCCGCGGGCGATGTCGCGCGCCGAGAGGCTCGTGAGCAGCAGCGGCTCGAGCGTCTTGCCCTCGCGCTCGCTCGCGATCGCCGTGGCGGCGGTCGCCGGGCCGATCAGCGCGACGTACACCAGCATCACGGCGAGGAAGCCCTGGAACAGCGTCGAGCCGAGCTCGGCCGAGGAGCGCGAGGCCTGGCTCGCCTGGCTGCCGATGGCGAGCATCGAGAGGCCCACCACCACCACCACCGCGGCGATCGTCCACGGCAGGCGCGGCAGGCGCAGGGACTGGCGCAGCTCGCGCACGAGCAGCGGGTTCGGCTCGCCGATGAAGCCGCCGCCGCGCGGGGCGGGGCGCGCGCGCGTGGAGTGCGGCGCGCGATGCTCGTGCTGCGAGCCCTGCGCGCTCATCACTGCACCTCCCCGCGCGTGACCTCGAGGAAGATCCGCTCGAGCTCGTTGCGCTCGGGCTCGAGGCCGATGAGCGGCACGCCGCTCTCGACGAGCGTCTTGACGAGCTGCGCGAGCGCGGCGTCGTCGCCGTCGTACGCGATGCCGCAGAGCCCCGCGGTGGCGTCGCCGAGGATCTCGACGTCGACCCCCTTGGCGCCGAGGACGTCGGCGACCGCGAGCGAGCTGCCGAGCACCCGCAGGCGTGCGCGCCGCTTGCGGGCGTCACCGCTCCCCTGGTCGAGCGCGCGCCCGATGGCGTCGACCGGGCCGGCTGCGACCAGGCGCCCCTTCTCGAGGATGCCGACGCTCGTGCACATGTCGGAGAGCTCCGAGAGGATGTGCGACGACAGGAAGATCGTCTTGCCCATGCGCCGCAGCTCGAGGAGCAGATCGCGCATCTCGATGCGCGCGCGCGGGTCGAGATCGCTCGCGGGCTCGTCGAGGATGAGCACCTTCGGATCGTGCAGCAGCGTGCGCGCGAGCTGCAGCCGCTGCTTCATCCCCTTGGAGAGCTCGGCCACCAGGCGATCGCGCAGCGAGCCGAGGTCGGTGAGATCGACGACGGCGTTGACCGTGGTCGTGCGCTCGCCGAGCGGGACGCGGTAGGCCGCGGCGAAGAACTCCAGGTACTCGGCGACGGTCACGCGGTCGTACACGCCGGGGTTGTCGGCCATGTAGCCGATGCGCCGGCGCACCGCCTGCGGGTCGACCGCGACGTCGATGTCGTCGATCTCCACGCGCCCCGAGGTCGGCTCGAGGAGCGTCGCCATCACGCGGATGGTCGTCGTCTTGCCTGCGCCGTTCGGGCCGATGAAGCCGAAGATCTCCCCCTTGCGCACGTGGAAGCTCACGTCGCGCAGGACGGTGCGATCGCCGAAGCGGTGCGAGAGGTGCCGCACGCGGATCACAGGTCGCCCTCCTTGCCGCGCGGCTTGAGCGGCTCGGTGGGCTCGAGCGTGCCCTTCCCCTTGCCGCCGCCGAGGCCGATCACGCGCACGAACACGGTGTCGCGTTCGACGCGGTAGCCGGACTCCTTCGTCGTCGTGCTCGGCACCTCGACGAGCATCGTCGCGACCGGCACGTCGCCCGGCAGCGCGCGGCCGGCGCCGCCCACCGAGGTCTCGACGAGCATCGCGATGGCGTCGAGCGCCTGGCGGTTCTTGAGCTCGCCCTTCGCCGCCCACGGCTCGCCGCCCGTGCCCGCGCTGCCGCCCGGCGAGTGCGGCGCGATGGTGCGCTCGACCGGGATGCCGTCGCGCGCGACCACCGACGCGCCTGGCGCGATCTTCGCGAAGTAGTGCGACCGGGTCGCCGCGCCGACGTACGCCGGGTGGAGGATCACGTGCGTGAGCGCCCACGGCGTCTTGTTCACCAGGGTGAGCCCGCCGCCGCTCCCCTCGAGCACGATGCCCCCCTGCACGTCGAAGGTCGTCTCCTCCTGGACGATCACGGGCTGCCACGGGTGCGCCCGCACGTTGCGCACGGCGACGCCGTTGCGATCGACCTCGATGGTGGCGTTGTCGCTGAAGGGGACGAGCAGGTGCACGCCGTCGGTCGGCTTCGCGGCCGAGAGCTCGATGGCGCTGGGATCGCCGACGTAGAACGAGTGGAGGTTGGTGGCCGAGCCGCGCGTCGAGCCGCCGGCGACGTCGACCAGCTCGACGCGGCGCACGCGGCCGCGAAAGCCGGTGCCGAGCTTGCCGAGGCCGACCAGGCCGACGAACAGGCCGAGCGACAGCAGCGGCGCGACGCGCAGCACCGAGAGCGGCTTGCCGAGCTTGCGCGCGCGCGCGAACGCGATCGGGCCGACGAGCAGCGCGTAGGCGACGACGAGCAGCGCGGCGAGGCCGAGCGACGGCTTGGACTCCACGCTCGGATCGAGCACCGCGCGGACGTTGTCGTCCTCGTACCAGCGCACGCCGAGGCCGGCCGGAGGGGCGACCAGGCGCAGCCGGCGCGCGGTGGCCTTGCGCCAGAGGTCGTAGACGATCTTGCCCGACTTCGCGTCGACGCTCGGCGCCCACGGGTTGTGGCGCAGCAGCCAGACCTCGCCGAGCCCGAGCGGCGCGAAATCGCCTCGATCGAGCGACTCGTCGTCCTTGACGAGGTGGCCGCCCGCGAACGTCGCGCGCTCGTTGCCGCCGCCGCCGGTGACGCGTGCGTCGTCGCCGACCAGCTGCTTGAGCGCGCTGGTGCGCAGGTCCTCGTCACGCACGACCGCGACCGCGAGCGAGCCGCCGGACGCGACCCACGTCACGAGCGCGTCGAGCTCGCGGCCGCTCAGCCGGCCGAGCACGTCGCTCGGCACCGTGACGAGCACCGCGCCGCTCCAGCCGCCGGCGAAGTCGGCGAGGATCGGATCGCTCGTCTCGCGCGCGGCCTGCACCGACACGACCGTCGGCACTGGCGCGACGCCGACCACCGGCGCGGGCGGCGGCGGCGCGGCGGCTCCGCCCTTCGGACCGCCCATGCGTGGCGGCGCGAGGCGCGGGCGTAGCTCCTCGTCGTCGTCGAAGGGGCTGCCCCCGCCGGTCGAGGGGGCCGTCCCCGGCAGGCTCGGCGTCGGCGAGCTCGCCGAGCTCGGCACCTCGACGAGCTTGGCGCCGAGCGGGCGCGTCGGGTTGATCTCGACGATGGTCGCGACCTCTTCCGACAGGTGCGTGAGGCCGAGCGGCTGCTGGGCGACCTCGCCCTCGCCCGCGGCCGTGAGGAGCACCGTCGGCGTCGTGCCGGGGGTCAGCCACACCGGCAGCCGCACGCGCACGATCTCCCCCGCGCCGATCGAGACCGGCACGCGCACCGCCGGCCGCTCGCTGCGCACGGTGCCGTAGCTCGCGTCGATCGCGACCTCGCCGCGCCACGCCGCGCCGCGCGCGTTGTCGAGCGTGACCACCGCCTCGTTCCAGCCGAGGATCCACGGGGTGTCGCGCCCCTGCACGTGCGCGACCTCGAGGCCGGGCACGGCGAGCGCGAGCGAGGGGGCGAAGAGGACGGCGAGGGCGAGACCGAGCGAGCCGAGCCGAGCGCGGGGCTGCATCTTCACGCTCTCACTCCGCGCGTGAGGCGGCGACCTCGCGCGAGACCTCCGCGGGGCGCGCCGGGATCGTCGCCAGCACGGCGTCGACGATCGCGTCGGTGGTGATGCCGTCGGCTTCGCCCTCGAACGAACGGATCATGCGGTGGCGCAGCGCGGGCTTCGCCACGCCTTGCACGTCCTCGAAGGCCGCGTGCATGCGCGCGGCGCTGATCGCCGCGGCCTTGGCGCCGAGCACCAGCGCCTGGGCGGCGCGCACGCCGGCGCCCACGCGCACCGCGCGGCGCACGATCGCGGGGGCCTCGGGCATCGTCGGATCGCAGGCGCGCACCAGGCGCGCGGCGTAGCGCAGCACCGGCTCGGCGACCGCGACGTCACGGCAGGCGTTGCGCACGCCCATGAGCTCGTCGGCGTCGATCACCGCCTCGGGCATCTTGCTCTCGCGGCCCGTGGTGCGGCCGAGCACCGAGACGAGCTCGTCCTCGCTCGGCGACGGGACCATCACCTTGAACAAGAAGCGATCGAGCTGCGCTTCGGGGAGCGGGTAGGTCCCCTCCATCTCGATCGGGTTCTCGGTGGCGAGGACGTAGAACGGCTCCTCGAGCGCGTGCCGCTCGCCGGCGAGCGTGACCGCGTGCTCCTGCATCGCCTCGAGCAGCGCCGACTGGGTCTTCGGCGTCGCGCGGTTGATCTCGTCGGCGAGCACCACCTGCGCGAAGAGCGGCCCCTTCTGCAGCACGAACTTGCGCCCAGCGGGGCTGTCGACGAGCACGTGGGTGCCGGTGACGTCGCTCGGCATCAGGTCGGGCGTGAACTGGATGCGCGCGAACTTGAGCTTCACCGCGGCCGACAGCGCGCGCACGAGCAGCGTCTTGCCGAGCCCCGGCGCGCCCTCCAGCAGCACGTGGCCGCCGGCGACCAGGCCCCAGAGGACCTGCTCGATGACCTCGTCCTGCCCGACGATCACGCGCCCGATGGCGGCGCGGATGCGCTTCACGACCTCGGCAGCTTCATGGGCGGAGTACGCGCGCGCAAGACCGTCTGAGCTCACGCGGCCGAGCGTACGCGATCTCGCGCGGGCGCGTCGCGCGGCGGTGCGGCCTTCGTGATCCGCCTTTCCTTCGCGCGGCTTTCCGCCCATCGTTCGCGGGTGGTCTTCGTCGACGCGCTCCGGATCCACCACACGACGCCGCGGCTGGTTGCCCGCCTGGTCGGCGAGACCTGGTGCCACCTGGCGACCGACGGCGCCATCGACGAGCTGCACGTGTTCGCGGCCGCGATGGGGGTGCCGCGCCTCGCGTTCCACGCGCACCCTCGCCACCCGCACTACGACCTGACGCCGGAGCGGCGCGCCGAGGCGGTGGCGGCCGGCGCCGTGGAGGTGACGTCGAAGGAGCTCGTGAAGCGCTGCTTCCGCGGGGGGTCGCGGTGAGCGGGCAGCGCACGAGCGCGCGCCCGCCCGCCAGCGTCGCGAGGCCTGGCGCCGTGGTCGCCGCGCGCCCGAGCGTGGCGCCGCCGAAGCCTGGCGCC
>CAIXWQ010000250.1 GCA_903923175.1 uncultured delta proteobacterium
CGAGCGCAGCGTTCGTCACGCCGTCCTGTGGCGACGCATGTGCCAAGGAACGCATTCGGAGCTGGGCAGCCGCTTCGTCGAGCGAATCCTGACGACCAACGCCAGCCTCCGTCAGCAGGGGCGCAATGTGCTCGCGTTCCTGCGTGACGCCTGCGCTGCGAGGCTCCGAGGATCGGCGCCGCCGTCGCTGATCATGACAGCCGATCAGCAGCGCGACCTGACAGCCACGCTGGCGGCGTAGACGCGCGCGGCGCGGCGGGGATGCCGTGAACGGTTACCGCGCGTGTCTGGTGGTTGATCCCGCGGCGTATCCTTACTCCCACGCCGTCTGCGATCCTGCATCTCACCAGTGTCAGGTGACGTTCGTGCCCCCCGACGCGGGCACCGGTGGGTAGTCGGGACTCCCGCGACGTTGCGTCGTGGACGCCGCGCGGCGCGTCCACCGCTCGTTTCGCGATATCCGCGCGATTCGATGGACGCCGCCCCCCTCGATCCGTTCGACGCCGTCTCCAAGACGCTCGACGCCGTCGCAGCACTTCGAGACTCACTGCTGGGCGAAGGCGTACGCGGACGCGGACGCGTGGCTGATGCGCCGGGCGCTCGTCACGGCGGCGCGGCGGGCGGTGTCGATCACCTACGAGTTCACTGCGCGCGGACAGCGGGGATGCGGACGCGATGGGGCGGGGGATCGCGGTCGCGGTGCGGCGCGAGCTGTCGATGCGCTCGAGGAGGTGGGGCTGGTGTGGGGTGTCGCTTAGCGATCCGTCTCGCTCTCGAAGGGCCCGCCTTCTTTCGTGCACACGGGGTGCCCAGGGTCGGAGCGCGTCGTGCCCGAGGTGACGCAGGCGTAGCGTATCCAGCGACCGCAGCCCTTCGTGACTACGGTTCCCCCGACTGCCCGATACGCCTCGACGTGCGCGCAGCTCAGATCGTCCTTGCCGCGGTCGAGTGCAGCGTCGAGCTCGCCGTATGGCGGCCGACACGAGGTGCCCGCGGCGACGAGCGCGAGGGCGGCCAGGCTTCGCATACGCCGCCGAACTCCCGAGGATGCGCGAGTATTCCGCCTTCGACACGAGGGCAGCGCGCCGCATGCCCGTTCCCTTCTTGCACGACGACCCCGACGCCCGAGACCGCCACCACGTCGGCGGCCTTCTCGCCTCCGGCTTCGTGCGCGGCATCGACGTCGTGCGCGGCCGAAATGTGCAGTGGCGCGTCGGCGCCGGCATCGACGCCGCGAACCTCGTCGCGCAGGCGCGCCCGACTGACCCCCGCCTTCGCGATCTCGAAGCCGCCCCCGCCCCCGTTTCCGGCCCCGCCCCCGGCCCGCGGTAGACTCCCCCGCGTGACCGAGCACTCCGTCTTCTTCGCGCTCTCCCCCGACGCGCTCGCCCGCGCGCTCCACCCTGCGCCCGCCACGCTTACGCCGTCGCTCCGCGTCGCCGACGCCACCGACGAGGCCACCGCGCGCGCCGCGCTCCCCGCGCTCGTCGCCGCCCACGGGCTCGGCTTCGTCGCCTCCGTCCGCGCTCGCGGCGACGAGCTCGTCGCGCCCCTCGAGGTCCTCGCCGAGCAGACCGACGGCTCCGTGCGCGCGCGCCTGCGCGCCGTCGCCGCGCGCCTCGGCGTCCCGCTCGGCTTCCCCGACGCCGTGCTGCGCGAGACCGACGCGCTGCTCGCCGCGCCCGGCATCGACGATCCGCGGCTCCTCGATCTCACCCGCGTCCCGTTCGTCACCATCGACGCCGAGACCTCGCGCGATCTCGATCAGGCGCTGCACCTCGAGCGCGAAGGCGACGGCTTCCTCTTCCGCTACGCCATCGCCGACGCCGCCCACTACGTGCGCCCCGGCAGCGCGCTCTTCGAGGAGTGCCTGCTGCGCGGCGCGAGCTTCTACCTCCCCGGGCAGTCGCTCCCCATGCTCCCGCGCGCGCTCTCCGAGGGGATCGTCTCGCTCAACCCCGGCGTCGCGCGCCGTGCGCTCGTCTTCGAGATCCACCTCGACGCCGCGGCCGCCGTGCGCCGCACCGCGCTCGTGCACGCGCGCGTCATCAGCGTCGCCAAGCTCTCGTTCCCCGCCGTGCAGGCGTTCCTCGACGCGCAGGCCGGGCGCGCCGGGGTCGCGGGCGGCGAGGGGGCGTATGGCAAAGAGCCCTTCGCCGCCTCGCTTCGGCTGCTCCCGGTCATCGGCCGGCTGCGCCAGCGCGACGCCGCGCTCCGGCAGGTCGTGCGCTACCGGCGCACCGAGCTCGACGTGAAGGTCGCGGGCACCGGGCTCTCGTTCATCGTGCTCGAGGGGATCCGTCACGACGTCGAGCGCTGGAACGAGCAGCTCTCGCTCCTCTGCAACGCCGAGGGGGGCGCGTTCCTGCGCGACGCGAACAGCCCCGAAATCCAGCCGATCTACCGCGTGCACCCCGCGCCCGATCCCGATCGCGTGCGCGCGCTCGAGGCCATGATCGCCGCGCTCGTCGGGCTGCTCGGCCTCCCCGAGAGCTGGCGCTGGCGCGCCGACGGCACCACCGCGGGGCTCTCCGAGTACCTCGAGTCGCTCCCCGCGCTCCCGGCGGCGCACGCGGCCGGTTCGTCTGGCGCGCTCGGCGCAGCTGGCGCCAGTGGCGAGGGCGCACACCGCGAGCCGCTCGCGAGGCTCTCCGCCGCCATCCAGCGGCAGGCCATCCTGGTGAACGTGCGCTCGTCGTACTCGACCGAGCCGGGGCTGCACCACGGCGTCGGCGTCGAGCCCTACGCGCGCTTCTCGGCGCCCATGCGCGAGCTCGTCGGGGTGTTCGTGCACAAGGAGGCGCTCGAGAAGCTCGAGGGGCGCGGCACCATCGACGTCGCGCTGCGCACGCGCGTCGTCGAGGCGGCCAACCGCGCGCGCGACGTGCAGCGGCGGCTCAACGACGCCGCCAACCGCATGGTGCTCGATCAGATCTTCGGCGAGGACCTCGCGAAGCCGCTCGCCGCGCGCCCGCTCCACGTCGGCACCGTCGTCGGCATCGCGCCCGGCAAGGTGCACGTGCTGCTCGACGAGCCGACGATCGACGTGAAGCTCTACATGGGCGACGTCGGCAAGGGGCTCGGCGGCTTCCTCGTCCCCTCGCACGACGGCGCGGCGCTGTCGCTCGACGGCAAGCGCGTGCTCACCCTCGGCGACGAGGTTCGCCTGCGCGTCGAGGGGCGCGACGCCGCGCGCGATCGCTGGGTGCTCGTGCCGCGGCGCGGCTGAGCTGGCCCCGACCTCGACGCGCTCGTGCCGGCCTACCTCCCCAGCATCCCCGCCGCGAAGTGGAGCTTCGCCTTCCGCCGCTTCGAGTACCACCGGGTCGCGCGCGAGGACGACGCGAGCCTCTTCTGGGTCTCCGTGCCGCCGTTCGGTCGCCCCTCGTATCGCTTCAAGGAGCGGCGCTGGAGCTTCGTCGACTGACCGCGCCGGCCCGCGGCGGCCCTCCCGGATCGTCACGCGCGCGTGACTGGCAATCGGCGAGTGGTCATGTGCGCGTGACGCGGGCGCTCCTGAGGCCCGCGTCGACGGCCCCGGCTTGCATTCGATCCGAGCGGCCCGCATCCTCGTCGCCGTGCCTCGAAATCTCGACTCGCTCGCGACCGCTCCACGATTTCGCGTCACCCGCGCGGGCCTCCTCGCCTGCGGGATCGCCACCGCCCTGGCGGCGAGCGCGTGCGGCGACGCGACGTCCGGCGCGGGAGAGCCGCTCGGCGAGAGCCGCGAGGCGCTCTTCGCCAACGATCACGCCGCGTACTCGTACTTCGTGGGCAAGGGGCTGACGAGCTTCCAGGCCGCCGGCATCGTCGGCAACCTCGATCAGGAGTCGGGCGCGAACCCCGCGGCGGTGCAGAGCGGCGGCGCCGGGCGCGGCATCGCGCAGTGGTCGGTCGGCGGGCGCTGGGACACCGACGCCAACGACAACGCGACGGCCTACGCGGCGAAGACCGGGCAGTCGGTCTGGGCGCTGCAGCTCCAGCTCGACTTCATCTGGTACGAGCTCTCGACGTTCTCGGGCTACGGCCTCGCGGCGCTGAAGGCGACCACCAACGTCACCGACGCGACGGTCGTCTTCCAGACCAAGTTCGAAGGGTGCGGCACCTGCGTGCAGGCGCAGCGCATCACCTACGCGAAGGACGTCCTCGCCGCGTACGGCGCCGCGCCGGCGTACGCCGCGCAGTACGTGAGCCAGAGCTTCCCGGTCGCGACCACGACGATGAGCATGGTCGAGGGGCAGGTCATCCCTTCGTACATCGAGCTCAAAAACGTCGGCACCAAGAGCTGGGACTCGAACACGCGCCTCGCCACCACGCAGGCGCGCGATCGCGCGAGCGTGTTCGCGGACGGCACCTGGATCTCCCCGAAGCGCCTCGCGGCGGTGTCCGGCACCGTGCCGCCGGGCGGGACCTACAAGTTCGCGTTCGATCTCGCCGCGCCGGCCACCGCGGGGACGTACGACGAGTTCTTCGGCGTGGTCGAGGACGGCGTCGCGTGGTTCAGCGACACGGGGCAGGGCGGGCCGCCCGACAACGATCTCGAGGTCAAGATCCAGGTCACCGCGCCCCAGTACCGCGGCACGTTCAAGGACCAGACCTTCCCCGCGTCGCCGACCGCGCTCACGGTGCACGTCGGCGACGTCGCCAAGGGCTACCTCGAGCTCACCAACACCGGCACGCTCCCCTGGATCGCCGGCACCACCAAGCTCGCGACCATCCCGCGCGACAAGGCCTCTCCGTTCCAGGACGCGTCCTGGCTCTCGCCGACGCGCGTCTCGACGCTCGCGGCCGACGTAGCCCCCGGCGCGGTCGGTCGCTTCGCGGTCGCGCTCGACGCCAAGGCGGTCGGGGACACCGAGATCGCCTTCGGCCTCGTCGAGGAGGGGGTCGCCTGGTTCGGCGATCCGACCGAGGGCGGGCCCGCCGATGGCGCGCTGAAGATCCATTTCGTCGTCGTGCCCGCGGGGGCTCCGCTCGACGCGGGGGCTCCGCTCGACGCGGGCGCCCTCGACGACGCGGGCGGCGAGGCGGGCGTGGGCGCGGACGCGGGGGCGAGCGTGGACGCGGACGCGGGCGGGCTCGTGCCGGCCGACCTGAGCCTCACGACCGCCGGCTCCGCGGGGTGCAGCGTGGGCGCCTCGGGGGGCGGCGCGCCGCGCACCGCGACGTGGCTCGGCTTCGGGCTCGTCGCGTGGCTGCTCGGGTCGCGGGCGCGCGGTCGGGGGTGATGCGCGTGACGCGCGCGGCCATCGTGGTGCGCACGCTCGTCAGGCTGAGAACCGCGCGCGGGCGTCAGCGCGCGGGCTCGGCGTCGAGCACCCTGCGGACCATGTCCACGAGGCTCTGCCGCGAGAACGGCTTCTGGATGAACGCGATGCCGTCGTCGAGCACGCCCTCCTTGGCGATCACGTCGGGCGTGTAGCCCGACATGAAGAGTCGCGCGAGGCCGGGGCGGAGCGCGACCAGCCGCTCGGCGAGATCGCGGCCGTTCATGTCGGGCATCACCACGTCGGTCAGCAGCAGGTGCAGCGCCCCGCGGTGCTCGCGTGCGAGCCGCAAGGCCACTGCGGGCGTCGCGGCGGCGAGCACCTGGTAGCCCGCCCCCTCGAGCATGCTCTTCGTCGCGCGCAGGAGGCCGGGCTCGTCCTCGACCAGCAGGATGACCTCGTGTCCGCCGATCGACGGCGCGCTCGTGGGCGCCTCGCGCTCCGCCTCCGAGACGTGACGCGGCAGGTAGATGGAGAACGTCGTCCCCGCGCCGGGCGCGCTCTGCACGTCGATGAGGCCGGCGTTCTGCTTGACGATGCCGTACACGGTCGCGAGGCCGAGGCCGGTCCCCGTGCCCGAGGGCTTGGTCGTGAAGAACGGCTCGAAGATCCGGGCGCGGGTCGCCGCGTCCATCCCCGCGCCGTCGTCGCGGACGGTGAGCCGGACGTACTCGCCGGGGACGAGCTCCGCGCGCGCCTCGCACTGCGCGGCGTCGAGCGTGGCGTTGGCCGTCTCGATGGTCACCTCGCCGATCCCGGCGATCGCGTCGCGCGCGTTCACGCACAGATTGGCGAGGATCTGGTCGATCTGCGAGGGGTCGACCCGGACCGGCCAGAGCGGCTCCTCGGCGCGGCGCTCGAGCCGGACGTTCTCGCCGATGAGGCGCTTCAGCATCTTCGACATGCCCGCGACCGTCTCGTTCAGGTCGAGGACCTTCGGCGAGACGGTCTGCTTGCGGGCGAACGCGAGGAGCTGCCGGGTGAGCGCGGCGGAGCGCAACGCCGCCTGGCGGATCTCCTCCAGCTCGTCGTAGAGCGGATCGGTCGGCGGAGCCCGATGGAGCGCGACCTCCACGTTGCCGAGGATCACGCCGAGCATGTTGTTGAAGTCGTGCGCGACGCCGCCCGCGAGGCGCCCGACCGACTCCATCTTCTGCGCTTGGTGGAACTGCGCCTCCAGCGTGGAGCGCTCCTGCTCGGCGCGCTTGCGGTCGGTGATGTCGAGCGTGAACGTCAGCGTCCCGGGGCCGTCGGGGAAGGACGCGCGCGTCAGGTACATGAGGACGGGCATGCGGGTCCCGTCGCGACGCAGTCCTTCGATCTCGTAGGCGTCGGGCACCGGCAGGCCTTCGGCGCGGCGACGGACGTTCTCGAGAATGCGATCGCGCCACTCGGGCGCGACCAGCGCCAAGGGGGCGATCCGCCGCAGCTCGTCGAGGCTCGAGACCTGGTACATCCTCAGGTAGGCGGGGTTCGCGTAGGTGATCTCGGTGCCGCGCGTGATGCTCACCGCGATCGGGGCGGACTCGAACATCCGCTTGTAGCGCTCCTCGCTCTCTCGCAGCGCCGCCTCGACGAGCTTGCGCGCCGTGATCTCCGCCTTCACGGCGACGTAGTGGACGATCCGCCCGGACTCGTCCTTGATGCCCGAGATGTTCGCGGCCTCCCAGAACGTCTCGCCGTTCTTGCGGCGGTTGCAGAGCTCGCCGCGCCACTCGCCCCCCTCGGCGATGACCCGCCAGAGCTCGGCGTACACCTCGGGCGCGGTCGCGCCGGACTGCAGCATCCGCGGGTTGTGACCGATGGCCTCTGCCCGCGAGTAGCCGGTCACGCGCTCGAAATGCGGGTTCACGTACTCGATGTTCCCGGCCGGATCCGTGATGACGATCGACGTCGGGCTCTGCTCGACGGCGCGCGAAAGCGTGCGCAGCTCGTCCTCGGCGCGCTTGCGGGCGCTGACGTCCCTGCCGAAGACCGACACCGCCGACACCGCGTCGCCGCGCCGGACCACGTTGAACGTGAGCTCCAGCGTGCGCGAGCCGTCGTGCGTGACGTACTCCATCTCGTACGGGCCATCCTCGAGCGCCCGGCGATACCAGCCGCGCCAGGCCTCCGCGAACGGCGGTGGCAGCAGCTGCTCCGGGAGCATGCCCGGCTCCACGCGCAGGCTTCGGGTCTCCCAGAAGTGCTCGGCGTACGCGCGGTTGAAGGTGCGCAGCCGGAAGGTCGCGTCGAAGGACCAGATGAGGTCGGAGGTGCTGTCGACGATCGCGTTCAGGAAGGCCGTCGACTCGACGAGCGCCGACTCGGCGGCCTTGTGCGCCGTGATGTCGGAGAAGGTGCACACCACCTGCGAGACGGAGCCGTCCGCGTTCAGCTCCGGCTCGGCGTCGACGAGCAGCCAGACGCGGTCGCCCTTCAGCGGCCGATGGACCGCCATGACCACGTCACGAACCGCCCGGCGGGTCGCGATCGCCGTCGGGACGGGGTGGCTCGGGCCAGGGAAGGGGCTGCCGTCCTCGCGCAGGACGTTCCAGGTCGGATCGAACGACGTCCGGCCGAGCAGCTGATCCTCGCTGAGCCCGAGCAGCTCGAGCGCCTTCGCGTTGCTCACGAGGATCTCGGCGTCTGGACCGTGGATCAACACGCCGACCGGGAGCTTCGCGAGCAGCGCGCGGTAGCGGCCATCGGCGTCGCTGCGCGGCGCGAGCGTCGGGTGCTCGCCCCTCGTCGCGGCTTCGCCCTTGTCGCGGTCGGTCAGCGTCATGCCTTGGGGTTCGAGCGTCGAGGGAGGTTCTAACGTCTCCCAAACGCGTGGCTCCGTCGAGCCGGCTCGCGCGCAGCTTGGCGCGAGCGGCGCATTTCCCACGGCACCCGTCCAGGTCGGCCTGCTCACGCGGCCGGGGGGGCGCCCACCACGGCCTCGGCCTCCAGCAGCGCTCGGCTCGCGTCGTCGAGCGACTCGCCCGCCGTCTCGACGCTGCGCAGGTCGGCGTCGTCGAGGCCGACGTGGGCCGCGCACGCAGTGTCGGCGGCGGCGTACAGGCGCGTCAGCGCCGCGACGTGCGCGACGAGGCGCGCGTCGACCCGCGCGACGACCGCTGCGTCCGGCGCGCGCGGCGTCGCATCCTCCGCGCCGCCCGCGCCGCCC
>CAIXWQ010000251.1 GCA_903923175.1 uncultured delta proteobacterium
CTCCGTCTACAGCGACACGAACGGCAACTTCTACCAGCTCGGCACGGGCTCGCTCGCCTTCCCCTCGCACCCGGGCGTGCGCACCGCCGCGAACTCGCTCGCGATGGTCAACGACTCGACCGACCGCAGCTGCAACAAGTCTGGCTGCCACGACGGCACGACGCAGGCGCCGGTCTACGCGCCCTGAGCGACGCGTGCTCCGCGGCGCGTCCCGCGTGTCCCGCGCGACCCGCCCGCGCGCCGCCGCGTCGACCGGTCGGAAACGAACGGAGGCGGTGCGAGGTCTGTCGCGCCGCCTCCCGCTCGTCGTGCGCCGCGCGCGTCAGTCGTTGGGCGGCAGCGTGTTGCAGACGGCCAGGTTGCCGAGCGAGTCGACGATCGCCGTCTCGTCCTTGCCGCAGCTCCCCGGGTCGGGCTCGCCGAGCGTGAGGCTCGCGATCCAGTCGGCCGCGAAGCTCGCCTTCACCGACACGACCGTGCTGTGGTTCGTCGTGCCGTCGACGCAGACCTTGTAGTTCGCGCCGTCGCTCTTGAGCCGATCGAGCGCGCAGGTCACGCGATCCGGCGGGATGGTCGTGTCGAGCGCGCCGTAGAACACGCGGATCGGGACGGTCTTGGCCTTCCCCGTCAGGTGCGGCCGGTCGCTCAGGTAGCGCGTCATCCAGGTGTTGCAGAGCGTCTTGCCCGGGTCGGTGGTCGGGCAGTCGCCGTTGCCCGAGGCCTTGTCCGCGATCGCCGCGATGAACGCCGGATCGAAGAGGTCGCCGGCGTTGCTGCCGAGCTTCGCGAGCTCGGTCCAGCTGCTGCCGGCCCAGCACTGCGAGTCGACCCACGCCTTGATGGCCGCGCGCTTGCCCGCAGCGAAGACGTCGCCGCCGTGCCCGGGGCCGTCGAGCAGCTCGCTGTGCGTGTAGTGGTACCAGACGCTCACGGCGTTCGGCGTCAGCGTGTCGCCCGACAGCGGATAGAGCCCCGGCGCGATCAGGATCGTCCCCCACGAACGCTGGGGGATCCACAGCGGAGAGAACGTCGCGACGGCGACGATGTTCAGCTCGGCCGCGTAGGTCTCGGCCATCGCGAGCGCGCTCAGCGCGGTGTGGCCGCCCTGCGAGTGGCCGGTGATCACGACCTTGTCGGAGACGAGCGAGGGCGCGAGGAGCTTGAGCGCGCGGGCGCCGTCGAGCGTGCTGCGGCCGACGTCGTCGCTCGCCGCGTAGCCGCTCACCGGGTTGCCCGTCGCGCCGTAGCCGGCGTAGCCGGCCAGGTCGGGCGCGAGGACGGCGTAGCCTGAGCCGACGAGCGGCAGCGCCTGGCGCTCGAAGTCGCTGTAGACCGTGTCCTGATCGGCGGGGCGTCGGTAGATGCCGCACGCCGCCGCCTGGCCGCGGCTGCCGTGCGACGCGACGATCACCGGCAGCTTCGCGGCGCGCGGCGTGTCGGGGAGGAACAGGATGGCCGAGGAGAAGCCCGCGCTGTGCGCCGGGTCGCCGCGTTCGGTGCGGTACTGCACGCGGTAGACGTGCGCGCCGCTCGTGAGCGCCTTGCCGACGTAGCCATACGACGCGAGGTGCGCCGTCATCGTCGCCGCCGACAGATCGGCGTCGTGCGCGCACTTGAGGATGGCCCCCTTGGTGGCCGGCAGCGTGGTGGGCGCCTGATCGATCGCGGCGAGCGTGTCGGCGCACGCGACCTCGACGTCGGGCCCCTTCCACGCCGGCGTGGTGTCCGGCGAGGTCTCCGACGCGGTGTCGGCGCCGCCGTCGTCGGCGGAGACCGTGCCCCCGCCGCTCGACGAGGAACACGCTGCGAGCGACGCGGAGGCGAAGGCAAGAAGGGCGAGGTGCGCGCGATGCATCGGGTGACATTAGCACCGCGGGCCGTCGCGCAAGGCCGCGTTCCCCGAACGAGCTCACGCGGCGTGCAGCACCTCGAGGCGCGGCTGCGCGCCTGTCCGGACCGCCAGCAAGGTTCCATCAGGGACCTCCTGGAACGCTTCGTCCGTCATCGCCTCCGACGCGACGATGGCGGCGGGGCGGCGCCGATTCGAGCGCTCACAGAGCACGGGCGCCCCGCTCGCCCCGTTCGCCCCGTTCGGCGCGCGCGTCGACTCGTCGCGCGCCCCACGCTCGAGGACGAACAGCGCGCGGCCGCGGCGGTGCGCGTAGAGCA
>CAIXWQ010000252.1 GCA_903923175.1 uncultured delta proteobacterium
GCGTGCTGGTCGCCGAGGACAACCCCGTGAATCAGCGGGTCATCGCGCGCATGCTCGACCTGCTCGGGTATGCGGTCGATCTCGCGGCCGACGGGCACGAGGCCGCGGCGGCAGCCACGGCGGCCATCGAGGCGGCGGCGCAGGGCACGCCGGACGCGACGCGCTACGCCTGCATCCTGATGGACTGCCAGATGCCCGGGCTCGACGGCTTCGAGGCGACGCGGGCGATCCGCGCGCGCGAGGCGCCCGGCGAGCGCGTGCCGATCGTCGCGGTCACCGCGAACGCGATGGCGTGCGATCGCGCGCGCTGCCTGGAGGTCGGGATGGACGACTTCCTCGCCAAGCCGGTGGAGCTCGAGGTCCTGCGCGCGACGCTCGCGATCCGCGCGCGACGCTGACGCGGGGCGCGCGAATCGCACGGGTCAGGGAGCGTGGGGCCGAGAGCGCGGGTCAGCGCGCGCGCGACCCCGGCGATCAGGCCGAAGAGCAGGAAGGTGATCTGGCCGAGCGAGGTCGTGCGCAGCGACCACTCGAGCTTCCCCTGCACGAGGGTCACGGCCATCCCGGCGCCCCACCCGAGCAGCACGTCGCGCGCGACGCCGGGGCGGCCGAAGAACGCGCGCCGGAACGCGAGCAGCACCGGCGAGACGTAGAGCGCCGCGAACGCGAGCAGCCCGAGCGTGCCGAGCTCGGCGATGGTCAGCCACCAGATGTTGTGCACGATGCCGTTGCGATCGACGAGCGGGATGCCGATGCGATCCGCGTAGCCCCACAGATCGAGCACGTGCGAGAAGTGGTTGATGCCGACGCCGAGCGGGTGGTCGGCGTGCATCGCGCGCGCGGCCGCCTCGAACAGCTTGCGCCCCTCCTCGGAGCCCGCGGGCGCCCTGGTGAAGCGCTCCATGATGGTGTCGAGCGACTTGGCGAGCACGGCGAGCACGCCGAGCGCGGCGAGCCCGAGGATCTTCGCCTTGCGGCCGGTCGGCTTGCGCGCGTACGAGGTCGCGAAGACCACGCCGCAGGCGATCACGAAGAGGACCATCCCGCCGCGCGAGAGCGCGAGCACGTGGCAGAGCGCGCCGGCGACCACGGCGATCATGGCGAGCCGGCCGCCGTTGCCGCCGAGCCAGAGCGCCAGCGCGCCGGGGACGACCATGTTCATCGCCATGCCGAGGCCGTTCTGGTGCGAGAAGGGCCCCTTCGCCTGCATGTAGCCCTCGACGTAGCGCTGCTTCAGCGCGAGGAACGCCGAGTAGCAGACGCCGAGGAGCAGCCCGCGATAGACCTCGCCGCCGAGCTCCTCGTCCACCGCGCGCGCGGCGACCGTGGAGACGGCGAAGAGCCGCACGACCTTCCAGAGCCCGAACATCGCGAAGAGCGGCAGCTGGGCCTGCGTCACCGACACCACGACCACCAGCAGGTAGGCGAGCTTCTGCCAGCGGAACGGCGAGGGGTTGCGCGCGGGGAGGGCCACCGCGAGCACGACGCCGACCAGGTCGAGCAGCGTGATCTCGAGCCCGCGGCTGTCTCCGCGGTAGCTCTCGTTGGAGAAGAAGTTGACGTGCACCTCGTAGAACGGGAGGAAGCCGAGCATCGCGGCCATGGCGGCGCGCAGCCGCGCGTTGCCGCGCGCCGCGAGCCCGAGCGGGTAGAGCACCGCGAGGGCGAGCGCGAGGGCGAGCCACTTCACGCGCGACCTTCGTCCGCGACGGCAGGGAGGGGCCGCACGGGGGCCGGCGGGCGGGTGGCGCGCGGCGCGCTCCGCCGCTCGAGCCAGCGCCGCAGCGCCTTGCGCGCGGGCTCCTCGACGAGCGCACGCAGCGCGATCGCCAGCGCGAGCGTGCCGAGCACGTGCGTCGCGAGCACGAGCAGGCGGATGGCGAGCGGCGCGCCGACGTAGCGATCGGCGGCGGCGACCTTGCCGAGCGCGAAGACCGAGACCCCTTGCACCATGTAGAGCGCGTACGAGAGCTCTCCGAGCGCGCGCAGGCCGCGGCCTCCGAGCAGGCTCGGGCGCGCGGCCGACGCGGGCGTGGCCGACGAAGCCCCGGACGCCGCGAGCGCGTACACGACGATGGCGAAGAGCGGGAGGACGAGCGGCGTCGCGTCGCGCACGCCGAGCGCGCCGAGGCGCACGGCGACGACGAGCGCCGCCGCGAGGGCGGCCCAGCCGGCGGGCAC
>CAIXWQ010000253.1 GCA_903923175.1 uncultured delta proteobacterium
CCGGCGGCTTCGGGATCAGCCGCAGCGTCAGCTCGGTGAACACGCCGAGCGTCCCCTCGCTGCCGACGAGCGTCGCGACCACGTCGTAGCCGGTGACCCCCTTCACCGTGCGCTTGCCGGCGCGCAGCAGCGTGCCGTCCATCAGCGCGACCTCGCAGCCGAGCACGTACTCGCGGGTCACGCCGTACTTGAACGCGCGCGGCCCGCCCGCGTTCTCCGCCGCGTTGCCGCCGAGCGCGCACACGTCCGCCGAGTTCGGATCGGGCGGGTAGAAGAGCCCCTCGCGCTCCACGAGCGCGTGCAGGTCGGCGAGCACCACGCCGGGCTCGCACACCACCAGCAGGTCCTCGCGCGACAGCTCCTTGACCTGCTTCATCCCCTCGGTCGCGAGCACCACGCCCCCCGCCACCGGGACGCTGCCGCCGGTCTTGCCGCTGCCGGCGCCCCGCGGCGTCACCGGGACCTCGTGCGCCTCGCAGATGCGGAGCGTCGTCGCGATGTCCGCGGCGCTCGTCGCGAGCACGACCGCGTCGGGGAGCGTCGGCTCGGTCTCCGACTCGTCGTGTGCATAAGCACTCAATGCATCAGCGTCGACGAGGAGCTTCGAACCGCCGAGCGCTCGGTCGAGCTCGATCCGCGCCGCGTCGACCTTCGCGCGCGCGACGCGCGGGTGATCGTGGCGGACGCGGAACATGCCTACGATGTGGGGCCGACGCGCAGGCGCGGCAAACGAAAGCGCCTGCGTCGGGGGCTGCACGCAGGCGCAGTGCTCTTCCATGCGCGACACCCGCGTCGCGGGTGCGCATGTGATCGCGCGTGCGTGCGAGTACGCGCGCCCTCAGGAGCGCGTGGCGACGCGAACGCGGTAGCCCGGCCGCGCACCGCATCCGGGAGGGAATCGAAGGGCGCGCGCGCTTGCTCGCCCGTCCCCTCGCCGACCGCTACGATCGCTCCAGAGATGTCTGCACCGCCCGTCCACCTCCACGCCGGCTCGCTGTTCGCCGGCGAGTTCGAGGTCCTGCGCCCGCTGGGCGAAGGGGGCATGGGCGCCGTCTACGTCGTCCGCCAGATCAGCACCGGGGTCGAGCGCGCGCTCAAGATCATGCACCCGCAGCTGGTCAACGACGACAAGCTGCGGCAGCGCTTCTTGCAGGAAGCGAAGATCGGCGCGCAGATCGAGAGCGATCACGTCGTCGCGGTCGTCGGCGCCGGCGTCGACGGCGACAAGGGGATCCCGTGGATCGCCATGGAGCTGCTCAAGGGCGAGACGCTCGCGAGCGCGGTGCGCCGCCGAGGGCCGCGCTCCGCCGCGGAGGTGCGCGAGATCTACGGGCAGCTCTGTCACGCGCTCGGCGCCGCGCACGCGCTCGGCATCGTGCACCGCGACCTGAAACCCGAGAACGTCTTCCTCGCCGTGCCCAAGCGCGAGGGGGTGCCGTTCGTCGTCAAGGTGCTCGACTTCGGCATCGCCAAGCTGGTCGCCGAGGCGCAGACGCAGGCGCAGACCGGCGCCATCGGCACGCCGCTCTGGATGGCGCCGGAGCAGACCGAGATCGGGCGCAACATCAGCCCGGCGACCGACGTCTGGTCGCTCGGGCTGCTCGGCTTCTGGCTCTTCACCGGCCAGCCGTACTGGCTCGCCGGCGCCGAGGAGAACGCGAGCGCGATGGCGCTGCTGCGCGAGGTCTGCTTCGCGCCGCTCGCCTCGGCCAGCGATCGCGCGCGCGCGCTGCGCCTGGACGCTCCGCTGCCGGCCGGCTTCGACGAGTGGTTCGGCCGCTGCGTCGATCGCGAGACCACCGCGCGCTACAAGGACGCGCGCGAGGCGCGGATCGGGCTCGACGAGCTCCTCGCCGACGTCGGGCCGCTCACGACGGGGCAGATCAAGGCGATCCAGCCGCCGATCTCCTCCGACGCGCCGACGCTCCCCTCGCTCCGCGAGCCCTCGTCGGTCGATCGGCTCGTGGTCGCGACGCCGATGATCACCGCCAGCGGCGTGCCCTTCGAGCTCGCCAAGCCGGCGGCCGAGCGGCAGCCGATCGCGTCGCCGAACGCGGCCTCGCTGCCGAGCTTCACGCCGGTGCCTGCCGCCGCGCCGAGGCCTGCCACCACCTCCGCGCCGGTCGCCGGGGCGCCGATGCACGGCGTCCACACCACCTCCGATCTCTCGACGCTCACCGACGCCGACTCGTCGCTCCCCGTGAGCCGCGGTCCGCGCCTCTTCGTGTTCGCCGCGATCGCCGCCGTCGTCGCCCTCGGCGCCGGGATCTCCGTCGCCGTCCGCAACGCGGGCACCTCCGCGGCCGCCGCCGCCTCCTCCGCGGCCTCGGCGCCGCCGCCGACCGCGTCGTCCAGCGCGGCGTCCGCCAAATCGAGCGCGAGCGCCGCGAGCGCGTCGTCGGCGCGCCCGGGCGAGAAGCCCTGCGCCGCGGGGATGGTGCGCGTCGGTGGCGGCGCGTTCTTCGCGTCGACGCGCGTCGACACCATCGTCGTCGACGACTTCTGCCTCGACTCGCACGAGGTCACGACCAGCGCGTTCGCGGCCTGCGTGAAGGAGAAGAAGTGCTCGGCCGAGGGGCTCACGGGCGAGGGGCTCTGCAACTACGGCGTGAAGGGGAAGGAGCACCACCCGATCAACTGCGTCGACTGGGACCAGGCTTCGGCGTTCTGCGCCGCGCAAGGCAAGCGCCTGCCGAGCGAGGACGAGTGGGCCTGGGCCGCGCGCGCCGCCGAGGCCGGCTCGCTCTATCCCTGGGGCGACGAGCCGCCGACCGAGCAGCTCTGCTGGTCGGGCACCGCCGATCGCTCCGTGCTCGGCACCTGCGAGATCGGCACGCACCCGACCGGCCGGACCTCGTTCGGCGTCTACGATCTCGCCGGCAACGTCGCCGAGTGGGTCACCACGACGCGCGAGGTGCACCAGACCGTGCGGCCGCTCCTCGGCGACGACTGGAAATCGAAGGAGACCGCGTTCGCGCGCGACGGCGCCGGTCGCGCCTCGGTCGCGTCCCAGGCGGGCGCGCGCAACGCGCACAGCAACACCGTCGGCTTCCGCTGCGCGTCGAAGATCTGACGGCGAGAGATCCAGCGGACGCGCCACGCGTAGCAGCGAGGGGGGCCCTCCGATCGGAAGACGATCCTCGCTCGTCCCGAGGGGCCAACGACGCACATGGAACCGCCTCCTCCGCCTCCGCCTCCGGCTCCGCCGCCTCCTCCGCCGCCTCCGCACGCGGCCGCGTCTGCCGTCGCGCTCGATCGTCACGAGCTCGACGCGCCGCTGGCGATGCGTCCGCCGCCTCCGCCCCCCTCCGCGCCGTCGCGCACCCCGCGCTGGCTGCTGCTCGTCGCCGGGCTCGCGGTGCTCGCGCTCGTCGCGATCGTGATCGCCGATCCGCTCGGGCGTCGTCGACGGCCCGAGCCGGAGGAGGCGCTGCCGAAGAAGACGAGGATCGTCGCCGAGGACCCTCCGACGAGGACGCGCCCGTCACCGCCGCGGGAGCCGATCGCGCCGCCTCCGCCGCACCGACCACCGTCCAGCCCGCAAGACGTGACGATCGTCGAGCTGCGCGTCGGCTCCGGCGACGTCGCGACCTCCGACACGAAGGTCACCGTCGAGTACACCGGGACGCTGCTCGACGGCGCGAAGTTCGACGAGACCTACGGGCGCGCGCCGTTCGTGTTCGAGATGGGCAGAGGCCACGTCATCAAGGGGTTCGAGCAGGGGATCGACGGCATGCGCGTCGGCGGCAAGCGCCGCGTGACCATCCCCGCCGCGCTCGGCTACGGCGATCGCGCGATGGCGAAGATCCCGGCGGGCTCCACGCTCGTCTTCGAAGTCGAGCTGCGCAAGGTGGAGCACCGGGCGGCGAAGTGAGCCCGCGAAATGCCGACGGCCCGCGAGATCGCTCCCGCGGGCCGTCGTCGAGCCGTCCGCGCCGCGAGGGCGCGCGCGAGGCTCAGCCCTTCTTCTTCTTCCCCTTGTAGCCGCCCGGGACGGGGCCGTCGTCGTCGTCCTTCTTCGGCTTCTTCTTCTTGCCCTTGTCGTCGTCGCCGGCCTTGTCGTCGCCCTTGGCCTTGTCGTCCGCCTTGGCCTTGTCGCTCTCGGCCTTGCGCTCCTCGATGAGCTTCTCGAGCGTGGTGCGCACGTCGACGTCGGAGGTCGGATCGGCCGCCACTTCCTTCACCCACGTGCGGTCCTTGCCGTCGCCGAGCTTCCAGACGCCGCCCGCGAGGATCCCCACCGCGTCGCTGATCGCCGGCGTCCCCTGCGCGCTGCCGCGGTACATCACGATGAACCGCTTCATGCCGGGGAGATCGGCCGCCGTCGCGAGCGTGGCGATCGCGGTCGCCGTGGGCGCCAGATCCTTGCTCGGCGTCGCCGGATCGAGCAGATGCGCGAGCAGCAGCGGCACCGCCTCCTTCTTGCCCTGGAGCGCGAGCGACGTCGCGATCGGGCCGACCGGCGGGGCGACCGTGTCGCGCAGGAAGCTCGCGTGGCGCTCGAGGCGCTTCATCATCGCGTCCGCGCCGTTCTTCCGCGTCGCGAGCTGGGTGCGCGCCTCGTCGCGGAGCACCGCTGCCGCGCGCGGATCGTCGGCCACGTCGAGCAGCGCGAGCGTCGCGTCTTCGTCCTCGACCGCCGCGAGCGCCTGCACGAGGAACACCTGCGCGGTGGCGAGATCCGCCGAGCGCAGCGAGACGGCCGCGCCGATCTGCTTGGTGAGCGGCGGCGCGTCCCCCTTGCCGACGGTCAGCCCGTCGACCTCGACCTCGGCGGCGAGCGCGGGCTTGCCGAACGAGAGCGTCTTGGTGATCGCGCCGTTGCTCGCGGCGATCAGCTGCACGTTGCCCCCCTCGTCGACGGCGACGACGCCGTCCTTGGTGGCGGCCGCGGCGATGTAGTCCTCCTTGTTCGCGACGACCCACGCGGGCTTCGACGACGAAGCGTCGAGGCCGATCAGCAGCCGGTAGTACGCGCCGTACAGCTTCCCCTGCTCGAACGTCGCGCCGCTCGGGCTCGGACGGCCGGCGAGCAACGTCTGATCGATCGCGGTCGCCTTCGGCGGATCCTGCTGCTGCGGCGCCACGTAGAGCTCGCGGCGGAACACCCCGGGGAGCGTCTGCGGCGGCGTGATCAGGTCGGTCGCCTGCGCCTTCGGCAGCCCCGCGTCGACGCGGAACAGGCGTCCCTGGCCGGCGTAGAGCGCGCCGCCGATCGGCAGCACGCGCGTCGTCTCGTTCTTGATGCTGAAGGTCGCGAGCTGATCGCCCGAGCGCGCGTCGAACGCGGTGACGAACTGCGCCTTCCAGGGCACGAGCACCGTGTTGCCGGCGATCCCGGGCGCGGCGAGCTCCACGTCGGTCGACTTCTCGCCGATCACGCCGCCGTCGGCGCCGAGCACGTAGAGGTGGAAGCCGTCGCCCGCCTTGCTGGTGAGCGCGGTGAGATCGCCGTCGGCGCCGCCGCCGATGAGCTTCCCCATCACCTTCTTGCTCGTCCACTTCGTCGCGCCGGTCTTGGCGTCGAGCGCGAACACCTCGCCGCCGCCCTGGCCGATGACGACCGCGCCGGCGAGGCGCGGCCGCGCGTCGAACGCGTGCGAGAAGGTCCACGTCTTGCCGCTCGCGAGGTCGAGCCCCGTGAGCTCCTGCGTGCCCGTGACGGCGATCGCGACGTCCGGCACCGCGGCGGGCGGCGTCTTCGCCAGGCGCGCGAGCGCGGCGTCCTGCGCCTTGTCGTTCTTCGGATCGTTGGCGGCCTCGAGCGTGAAGGGCTTCCCCGACACGACGACGTCACCGCCGGCGCCGCCGCCGCCGCCGCACGCGACGAGGCCGGTGAGCGAGGCGAGGGCTCCGAGCAGGCCCGGGACGAACCACGAAGCTCCGATGCGGCGGGTCATTTGGCACCTTCCAGCGACTTGATCGCCTCGTCGAGCGCGGTCTCCACGGCCTTCGAGCCCCCCTTCGGCCACGCCGTGCGCAGCTCCTGGAGGAACTCGCGCGCCTTGCGCGTCTGGAGCTTCTGCACGGCGGCCACGAACTTCTTCTTCACGTCGTCGCCGACGGCGGCGCGCGCCATCACCTGTTGGATGCCGCTCGACATGACGTCGAAGGGCTTGGTGGCGAGCCGGTCGAGGAGCGCGTCGCACCCCTTGCCCTCGCAGAGCATGCCGATCGACGACGCGGCCTCGTTCACGCCCTTGTCGAGCGCGATCACCAGATCGGGGATGGCCTCCGGCGCCTTGAGCGTGCCGAGGTGCGTCGCGGCGAGCGCGTGCACGCGCGCGTCGAGATCGCCGAGCGCGCCGCGAAGGGCGCGCACCGCCACGGGGCCCTTCACGCCGCCGAGGCAGTTGACCGCGGCGACGCGCACGTCGGCCTCGCGGTGCGCGAGGTACTGCTCCGCGATCTCCGCGGCGGCCGGATCCTCGAGATCGCCGAGCGTCTCGAGCGCCTTCTTGAGGAGCTCCTTCGGCAGCCCGCGCTGGATGCGGCTGACGATGACGGGGACGAGGGCCTTGCCGCCGCCGTCCTTGCCGGCGACGCGCGTGCGGTCGAGGCCGTCGGCGATCTTCGCGGGCTCGTTGCCCGAGATCGCCGCGCCGAGCTCCTTCGTGTCGAGCTTCATGGCGCCCGCGGGGGCGCCGCCCTTCTGCGCGTACGCCGAGGCGCCGCCGAGCAGCGCCAGGGCCAGCGCGCCCGCTCCCAAGAATCGCTTGTCCATGGCGGGGCCATTACGGCCGAGCGACCGGCGCGGCAAATCCGCGACCTTCGGCGGGCGGATCGCTTCCGCCCTGGGCGCGAGCGTGTTCGAGCGGCTCTCGGAGCGTCGACGTTGCTCCCGATTCGACGCCTGCGGCGCCGGACCGACACCGGTTCCGCAGGCGTACCTTGCGGCTCGCGGGAAGCCCGGCGCTATACTCGTCGGTTCTCGCGCCGCGCGTGCGCAGGAGGCTCGTGATGGCCGCCGAAGACACCGACGACCTGCCGACGTTCAAGCGTGATGCGAGCGGCTTCCTGTCGACGACGGAGCGCGACATCTCCGATCGCGCGATCGACAACGCCGATCGAGCGCCCGTGGAGCCCGACG
>CAIXWQ010000254.1 GCA_903923175.1 uncultured delta proteobacterium
CCGCGGCCGTGGCGCCCGCCACCGATGCGCCCGCCAAGGCGGCCGCGGCGCCGAAGCGACCTCGCTTGGCCGACGCCACCGCGGGTCCGCGCGCCGCCCGTGCCTCGGCCGCGCTGGGCGGGACGAAGGACGATCCGTACGGCGAGCTCCCCTCGGCCGGCGCCGCGGGGGCCGCCGACACCGTCGACGAGCCCGCCGCCAGGTCGAAGGAGCGCGTCGCGAAGCCGGTCCACACCGGCACGTATTTCGGTGGCGGCATCTTCTACGGCGGCACCGCGAACATGCCGAGCGTCGCGGCGATCGGCTTCGATCTCGCGCTGTTCTACGAGGCGGAGCGCTACTCGATCGGACCGGAGTTCCGCTACGTGAGCGGCAGCGGCAGCGGCTCCTCCGAGAGCAGCACTTCGCAGCAGTTCCACGTGATGAGCCGCGTGTTCTTCGGCCCCGCGCAGGCCTTCTATGCGGGCGGCGGGCTCGGCTACATCAGCCTCAAGGGGAGCGACTACGGCAGCTACGCGAGCTCGACCGGAGGCTCCAACACCAGCGTCGAGGGGAGCGGGCTCGGGCTCGCGGGGGTGTTCGGGGTCGAGCTGCTCCGGCAGACGAAGGTCCGCCTGATGTTCGAGCTGCGCCTGGACCTGCCGTTCTTCGCGCCTTCGGGGCAGACCACGACGTTCTCGTCCGGCTACGCGGGCTCGACCGCCTCGACGAAGCTCGTGAGCCCTTACGCCACCCCGCTCGCGGCCACGTGCATGTTCATGTTCTGAGCGCGCGCGCGGCGTGTCGCGCGCCCGACCCGCGGGAACGAAGACTTTTCGGGCCCTTCCGATGGGAGGTGCATTCCCTGCCGCTTGTGCTACCGTGCGCGCCCTCTCGTCGCCCCTTCAGACGCGGACGGCTTCGCCGCCGCTTGGTGCGCGATTTCGCGAGTCCGCCCCCGGCGGGGCGCGAGAAACGAATCTTCGGAGAAAGACATGCCTAGTGAGGCCGTGCAGTGCAAGCCGCTGGAAGTCGTCGTCGGTGACCGCGGGGTCGAGCGCGCGCTCAAGACCCTCAAGCGCAAGCTGGCTGCGGAGGGCGTCCTCCGTGAGCTGAAGGTGCGCCGTCACTACCTGAAGCCGAGCATCAAGCGTCGGAAGAAGCAGGCCGAGGCGGCCCGCCGCCGCCGCAAGCGGACGCGCATGGAGGCGGCTCCCCCGAAGTAGCGCGAGCGCGGCCTGCGCCGCGGTCGTGCGTCTCGGCGACGAGCGAGGGCGTGTCCCGTAGGGGGCGCGCCTCTTCGCTTTTTTGTCGTGCGTCAGCCGGCCGCGGCGAGCGGACGTCCGATGCAGCGGGTCAGCGCGGCGCCGAGGGCGCTGGCCGAGTACGGCTTCTCGAGGAAGCCGCGGGCCCCGTTCGCCAGCAGCGCGTCGGTCTCGCCGTCGCTCGCGTACCCCGACGCCAGGAGCACGCGCGCGTGCGGATCGTGCGCCCGCAGGTGCTTGAAGCACTCGGCGCCGCCCATCTCGGGCATCGACATGTCGAGCACGACGGCGTCGAAGGGGCCCTTCTCGGCGTACAGCGCGAGCGCGCGCACGCCGTTCTCGGCGTCGACGACCTGGTAGCCGAGCCGCTCGAGCTGTCGCCGGGCGCCGCGTCGCACGAGCGGCTCGTCGTCCACGAGCAGCACGCGCGGCTTCACCGCGGCGCCGGGGAGCAGCACGGGCATCGGCGTCGAGAGGCGCGTGTCCGCGAGCGCCTCGATGCGCGGCAGCGCGAGCCGCACCGCAGTGCCGCGCCCTCTCGCGGTCTCGATCGTCACGCCGCCGCCGTGGCCGACCGCGGTGCCGTACACCATCGAGAGGCCGAGGCCGGTCCCCTTGCCCGTCTCCTTCGTGGTGAAGAACGGCTCGAACGCGCGGCGCTTGGTCTCTTCGTCCATGCCGCAGCCGTCGTCGCGCACCTCCACGACCACGTACTCACCCGGCTTCACGCCGAAGCGCTCGGCCGCGGCGCCGTCCAGCGACCGCGCGCTGGAGCGCACCTGGATCACGCCGCCGCGCAGCGCCGGATCCATCGCGTCGGCGGCGTTGATGCACAGGTTCAGCAGCGCGTGCTGGAGCTGGCTCGGATCGCCCTGCACGACGTCGTCGCGCTCGTCGGACTCGAACAGCAGCGTGATGCGCTTGGGGAGCGTGCGCGAGACGAGCGCGCCCACCGACGCGGTCACCTTGCGCACCGAGATCCGCTCGCTGCGGTACTTCCCCTTGCGGCCGAAGGCGAGCAGGTTGCGCGTGAGCTCGGCCCCGCGCTCCGCCGCCTCGAGCAGGCTCGCGAGATCGGCGTGCGCCGCGCTCGCGGGCGGCAGCTCGGTCGCCACCCCCTCCGCGAGGCTCGTGATCGCCGCGAGGACGTTGTTCATGTCGTGCGCGACGCCGCCCGCGAGCGTGCCGATCGCCTCGAGCTTCTGCGCCTGCAGCAGCTGGGCCCGGAGCTCGCTGCGCTCCGTCTCGAGGTCGTGACGGACCTGCAGCTCCCCGCGCAGCGAGTCGGCCGCGCGCTCGAGGCGCTCGTGGCGCCGGGCCTCGCGATAGCCGAGCACCGCGAGCCGGCGCGCCTGCCGCGTGCGCGAGAGCGTGAGGGCGACCGCGAGCATCGTCGAGCCGCCGACCGTCACGAACCAGGCCGCGAGCTCGGGCAGGGCGACGAGGCGATGGACCACCGCCAGCCACACGCCGAGCGTGGCGGCCGCGATGGCGAGCATGAGGCGCGGCGACAGGAGCGTCGTCGCGAGGCCGAGCAGCAGGATCGCGGTGTTCGCCGAGTAGAAGACGCGCCCGGTCCACGTGAGCGAGAGCAGCACGTTCGCGAGCACGGTCGTCGCGACGCCGGCCGAGAGCTGCTTTCCGTGCGCCGGCGGGCACGCGCGCCGATACGCCCACCAGGTGGCGGCGGCCTGGAGGACCACCGTCAGGACGTCGATCGCGACGACCCACCCCTGCCGCGCGAGCGTCGAGTCGAGCGCGTCGGTCGCCGTCGACAACACCATGAACGCGAGCACGATGGCGAGCACGGGGCGCGCGGTCTCGAGCTCCGAGCGCGCGCGCGCGTCGTCGACGAACGTGCGCAGCGCGGAGGCAGGCCGACCCGTCACGCCATCAGGCTACGGCAACCGCGTGCGTCGAGTTTACGGCTCCGTCCCGCGCGTTGCGCCCAAGTCCCTACCTCGTGGCCCCTACCGCTTCCCCTTGCCTCCGCCGCCCTTGCCCTTGATCTCGACCCTCTCGCCGCCGCCCTTGCCCTTGATCTCGACCCTCTCGCCGCCGCCCTTTCCGCCCCGGATCTCGATCTTCTCGCCGCCCTTCCGACCAGGCTCGACGACGACCTCCGGCTTGCCGCGCCGGGTGAGCCGCGGCTCGTGCGCCTCGATGACGCGGCCACGGACGAGCACGCGGGCGGGGGGGCCCCAGCCGGGTTTGAGGCGCACCCGCCAGGGCTCGGGGCGCACCACGACGAGCCGCGCGCCCGGGCGCCAGCCGACGACGCCGACGCTGACCACCGCGCCGACGCGGAGGGCGAGCGTGAGGTGCACCGGATCGGCCTTGATGCCCCAGCCGGCCGAGAAGTACGCGCCGCCTTCGACCGCCTCGAAGGTCACCAGCTCCGGGTGGTCGGCGACGACGCCGAGGGTGAGCCTGCGCTCGCCGACCGAGATCGGCGTGAGGGAGGCGTCGAGCACGTACGCGCGCACCTCGCCGCTCTCCTGATCGGACACCAGCTCGACGCGGTCCGGGCCGACCAGCTGGACGATGCCGCCGTGGGGCCCCTTCACGTCGCCCATCACCGCGGACTCCTTGAGCGGCGGCGCGGCAGGCGGCGCCAGCATGACGCGGGTGCCCCCGGCCGGGACGTAGAGCGTGCCGCGGACCGGCTCCGCGCCGACCTGCACCACGTACGAGATCGGCGTGAGATCGCCCGTGAAAGACGGGAGCGCAGCGCCGTAGAGCGCCGCGCCCTCCACGGGGGCGAGCTCCACCGGCTTGCCGTCGGGGGCCTCCAGCGAGCCGACGAACCCCTCCTTGACCGGCTCGCCCGCCTTGTCGCGGACGTCGGCCTTCACGACGCCGTCCGCTTCGAACGTCCACGCGACCGTCCCGAACGGGAGCTCCTGGACGACCGCCTTGGGCGCCGCGCTGGCGTCGGCCGCGGCGCTGGTCCCGTTCGCGGGCTTCGAATCCGCGGGCGCGGCGGAGGCGCTCGTGGGCGGGTCGTCGGTCTTGGTCGTGTCGTCGCCGAGCTCGACCTTGCCGCCCTTCTTCTTCGCGGGCTTCGCCTCGTCGGCCGAGTCGTCGGCGGAGGGCTTGCTGCACGCCGCGGCGAGCGGGAGCGACGGCACGAAGAGGAAGAGCGCGAGGAGCGTGGGGCGAATCGACATGCGTGCCTCCGAGGGGCGGGGAGCATACCCCCCGTGCCTCGACACAGTGCCGCCAGCCCGGCCGTTCGCGTCTTCGTCGGCGCTCGCCGCGGGCGCACGTGGTCGGGCTGCGGTCCCGTGGTAACGAGGGGGCGGGCGTTCACGACGGAAGCGACCGCCGAATTACTGATCGCGCACGCGCGACGAGGCGATGTAGGAGCGATGACCTTGCGCAAGGTTCAGCTGAGGCAGGCCGGCGGCGCGCTCGTGGCGCTCGCCCTGGGGTGCAGCGCGACGCCGGAGCCGAAGCCGGCCGTCGCGAGCGGGGCCGGCACGGTCGCGACCGCCGCGTCGACGAGCACGACGGCGCCGAACGGCGCGAACGGCGCGAACGAGGCGGCCTCGGCGCCGAAGCCGCCGTGCGATCAGGCGGCCGAGCTGCGCGCGCGCGTCCCCGCGCTGCGCGACGCGGGCAAGCTCGATCGTACCGTGCGCTCGCTGCGCCGCGCCGATCTCCTCTGCCCGGCGACCGCGCGCGACACGTGGCCCACGCTGCTCGACGCGCTCGTCGAGCTCGGTCGCTACGACGAAGCGCACAAGCAGATCGAGCTGATCGAGCAGGCGAAGGACGCGCCCGCGCCCGCGCGCGAGGCGACCAAGGCGGCGCGGCAGCGGCTGCTCGCGCTGGAGGCGCCGCCGACCGATCCGGTCGGGGCGCGCAAGGAGGCGGCGCGGCTCGTCGCCGAGGGGAACGAGCTGCTCGGCAAGAGCGATCCGGCGCGCGCCAAGCGGCGCTTCCTGGAGGCGTGGGACAAGGCGCGCCCCTACGGCGAGGCGCTGTACGGCGCCGGGCTCGCGGCGCGCGCGATCGGCGATCCGGCCGAGACGCAGCGGCTGTTCGATCGCGCGATCGTCGACTTCGAGCGCCGCTCCGGCGCGCACCTCGAGCTCGACGTCGTGAACGGCTTCGACGGCTTCGTGAACGGCATCGCCTGGGCGCCGGCGGGCGATCTGGTGGCGATCGCGAACGGCACCGTCGTGTCGGTCCGCGACGCCTCGTCGCTGCGCGATCGCTTCCGCCTGCGCGGGCACACCGCGGCGATCACGTCGGTGGCGATCTCGGCCGACGGGCGCACGATCGTCTCGGGCGGCAAGGATCAGCTCGCGATCGTGTGGGACGCCAAGACCGGCGTGGAGCTCCGCAGGCTCGAAGGGCACGTCGGCGTCGTGACCTCGGTGGCGATCTCGCCCGACGGCGTCACCGTCGCGACCGCGTCGAGCGACGACACGGTGAAGCTCTGGTCGACGTCGAGCGGCGCGCTGGTCGGCTCGCTCTCGCACCCGCTCTCGGTCAACGCGGTCGCCTACTCGCCCGACGGCAGGTGGCTGGCGACCGGCTGCGAGGACCACACCGTGCGCGTCTGGTCGGCCGGCACGCGCGCGCTCGACCTCTCGCTCGCCGGGCACGGCGCGTCGGTCACCGCGGTGGCGTGGTCGTCGGATCGCAAGACGCTCGGGAGCGGCGGCGCCGACGGCGCGGTGCGCACCTGGGATCTCCAGAAGCGGGTCGCCAAGGCGACGATCGACGCCCACGACGGCGAGGTCACCGGGCTCGCGTTCGCGCCCGACGGCAAGACGCTCGCGTCGGCGTCGATCGACGAGACCGTCAAGACGTGGTCGCTGCCGACCGGCGGCAAGCTCCGCACGATGCCCGGCCACGCCGTGATGGCGCGCGCCGTGGTGTACGCGCCCGACGGCAAGCGGCTCGCGTCGGGCGCTTACAACGCGTTCTACCTGTGGGACGCGGCGAGCGGGCGCGAGGAGCGGCGCGTCGAGGGGCACGCGTCGGCGGTGAGCGCGGTCGCGTTCTCGCCCGACGGCACCCAGCTCGTCACCGGCTCGCGCGACGACCTCGTGCGCGTGTGGAGCACCGGCAAGAACGGCGCAGGCGGCGCGAGCGCGGATCGCGTGCGCGCGTTCTCCGGCCATACGGGCGTGGTCACGGCGCTCGCGTACTCGCGCGTCGGCGGGCTCGCCTCGGGCGCGACGGATCGCACGGTGCGGCTCTGGGACGTGGACAAGGGGCTCGAGCGCAAGGTGATCGAAGGGGTCGGCTACGTGCAGTCGCTCGCCGCGTCGCCCGACGGCACCAAGCTCGCGGCGGGGACGCTCGACCGCTGGGTCTCGGTCTTCGACAGCCAGAGCGGCGCGTCGCAGAACCTCGCGGCGCCCTCGGGGGTCACGCCGAGCGTCTACGGCGTCGCCTGGTCGCACGACGGCGCGAAGCTCGCCCTCGGGCTCGCCGACCGCACGGTGCGCGTGGTCGAGGCGGCCACGGGCAAGGAGCTCGCGCGGTTCGACGGCCACGCCTCGACGGTGCTCTCGGTCGCGTTCGCGCCCGACGATCGCACGCTGGTCTCCGGCTCCACCGACAAGACCGTGCGCCTCTGGGATCTCGAAGGGCGCAAGGCGCTCGCGGTGCTGCCGGGGCACACCGACGCCGTGACCGCGGTGGTCTACCGCGCGGGCACCATCGTGTCGGCCTCGCGCGACGGCACCATCCGCGTCTTCTCGACCGTCACCCTGAAGGAGACGATGAAGATCCGCGATCACACGGACGCGATCCTCGCCCTCGCGGTGCGCGACGACGGCGCCTGGATGGCGACCGGCGGCCTCGACGCGACGACGCGCCTCTACTCGCTCCCCGACGCGCAGCCGCGCCTGACGCTGCGCTCGCTCGCCGGCCGCGCGGAGGGGCACGCGGTCGCGCGCGACGGCTCGCTGGAGTTCTTCCCCGACCAGGGGGGCGCGCGGGCGTTCCCGATCTGCTCGTTCGGGCCGGTGAGCCAGCCGTTCGAGCTGTGCGCGGAGCGGTTCATCGCGACCGATCTCGTGCCGCGCGTGCTGGCGGGCGACACGAGCTGGTCGCTGCCGTGAGGCGCGCGTCGGCGGCGGCGCTCGCACTCTTCACCGCGGTGATTGCCTTCACCGCGCTGCTCGGCTGCCAGACCTGCCCCTCCGACGTCCCGCCGATCCCGGCAGCGCCCGTCTACGAGTGCGAGGCCGGGCTGCCGGACGCGGGCGGCTGCCCCGCGTTCCTGACCGACGGCGGCGGCGGCGCGCCGACCTTCCCGCTCGGCTGTCGCCTGTTGCTCCCCGAGCAGGCGGGAATGTGCGCGGGCGCGTGCTGCGGGCCGCAGGTCTGCACGTGCAGCCAGCTCGGCGTCGCCGGCAGCGCTCCGACGTTCAGCTGCCCGATGTGAGGGTGCTATCGTCGCGGGCTTGGCCTCCCCGGCCCATTCGCTGGCCGAGCAGCTCTGGGCCGGCCCCGGTCACGAGCCGCCGTGGGGCGCGAAGACCGCGCTGACGATCGGCGCAGTGATCCTCGGCGCGGGGCTCGTCACCACGGCGCTCGGCTCCGCGCTGCGCCGCCCCGCGGCCGAGCGTGCGGCGGCGTCGGCGGCGTTGGCGGTGTCCAGAGAGGCTCGCGCGTTCGCGCTGCTGGTGTGCGCCGTCGCCGTCGCGCGGACGGCCTACCTCGCGGTGACGGTCTTCCAGTTCCAGGAAGACGACTTCTTCCAGCTGCTGATCGTCCACCAGCACCGCGACTGGCTCGCCGACGTCAGCTTGCGGTTCCTGAGCACGAGCGCCCTCTTCCCGCTGGCGGTGCGGCTCGGCGAGCCGACGTGGCCGTTCGTCGCGGCCAATCTGCTGGCGGTCGCTGCCGCCGCGGTGGCGCTCGCGCGGCTCGCGCGTCGCGCCGGCGGCTCGCGCGAAGGGGCGTGGCTCGCCGTCGCCGTCTACCTGTCGGCGCCGGGGCTCCTGCGGCTGATCCACTGGGGCGTGGGGATCCAGCAGCTGGAGGCGACCGCGCTGGTGCTCGCGACCCTCGTCGCGGTCGACGCCGCGGCCTGCGAGCCCCGCGCGCTGCGACGCGCGGGGCTCTTCCTGATCGCGCTCGGGCTCACGTGGGCCACGGTGTTCGTGAAGTACCCGGTCGCGGTGGCGATCCCGGTGCTCGCGTGGATCTGGGTCACGCGCGTCGCGCCGTCCGCGCAGTCTGCGCCGTTCCCCCCGCTGGATCGCACGGTCGGCTACGCGGCGCTCGCGGCCTGCGTGGTGCTGCCGTTGTCGCTGGCGCACCCGTTCGGCGCGCAGGAGGGAGAGCTCGACAAGCTCGGCCTCGCGCGCGTGCTGCCCAACCTCGAGCGCGCGTGGTCGCTGCTCTTGCCGCTCGTGCTCGCGCTGGCGGTCGTGGCGCTGCTGATGACGGGGGGCGTGGTCGAGCGCCTCGCGCGCCGCGCGTTCGGCGCGAGCGAGTGGCGCGCGGCGCTCGGACGGGCCCTCGCCGCGCGCGACCGCGATCGCGCCCACGTCGGGCTCGCCGGC
>CAIXWQ010000255.1 GCA_903923175.1 uncultured delta proteobacterium
CCCAGGATCGTGCCCGTCGACGACGACGACGACGACGAGACCGACACCGACCCGAACGACAGGAGCCCCGAATGACCAGCACGAACGACGACGCCACCGCGACCGCCACGGCACCGACCGGCCCGAGCTCCGCGGCCCCGCACACCGCGTGGCCTGCGCACCAACGCCTTCCGTCGGTCGGGCCGCTCCCGACGCCCCGCGTGGCCCCTCCGCCGCCCCCGGCGCTCCCCTCGCCCCCGCTGGACCCTGACGGCCTGCTCGCCGCCGTCGCGGCCAGCGTGAAGGCCACGCGCGCCGAGCTCGAGGGCCGGGGCCTCCCGCCGGCGCGGGCGCTCGAGGTCGCGGAGGAGGAGCTCGCCGCCGCCGTGGGGGCCGCGCGGGCCGCGGTGCTCGAGGGGGTGCTGCGTCGTCGCGCCGCCCGATGCCGCGAGCTCGAGGCCGAACTGCGGTACCGGGAGGCGGCCTCTCAGCAAGCCTTCGCCGAGTACGCCGAGATCGAGGGCAAGGCCCGGCTCGCGGTGCGCGTGTCCGAGATCGTCGAGCGCCTGAAGCTGGGCGAGGACGAGGCGTGGGCGATGGCGCACAAGGAGCGGAAGGAAGCGCACATCGCAGGCATGAAGGCGTGGCGCTGAGGCTCGGCAGACATGCGATCCGCTGCAGCCCACCGAAGCGCCGAGGGATTCGAGGCGCGTGCCGCCGAAGCCTCAGCGGAAGGCCTCAGCACGGGCCAGGGACGGCCGCCCGGTGCGCCCGGCGTGGGTGCACTTGGGCTGCTCGGCGCTGAGAATCCTCGGCACTTCCTGCGATGCGCCGCGGGTGTCCGACCCGCCGACGGTGCGCCCGTGTCGCCACGTGTAGGCACCACGAACACACACGCACACGAGTGGGGCATAAACCGACGTGTAGGCAAACGCTTACAGAATGCCCCGGGCCGATCTCGATCCGCGACCCCCCAAAATTCTCCCGACCCCGGTTTTGCCGTTTTCGGGCCCCCCGCCGCTCCACCTCGAGGTCCGCATGGCCTGTCGTAGTCCACGTCCCGACCCGTCTCGCGTCTCGACGGTTCGCGAGCAGCTCCGCGAGCAGCTCGAGGTCGGGGTGGCGTGTTCGAAGCTCGCGGCGAAGGTGCAGCTCGATCGGTCGACGCTCGCGAAGTTCGCCACCGGCGAGCGGTCGCTGAGCGGCGAGACGATCGATCGGTTGGCGCGCGTGCTCAACGGCGATGCGGTGACGGCGACGCGTCGTCGGCCCTCCTCGCCCCGTGCCGACTCGTCGCGCTCCTCGACGGTGCGAGCGCGGCTGCTGAAGTACCTCGAGGCGGGTGGCCTGCGCGCGCATGTCGCGGCGAGGGCGGGGATCGCGTCGGAGGCGCTCTCGAGGTTCGCGACGAGCGTCCGGTCGCAGATCGATCCGTCGGTGCTCGATCGCATCGCGCGTGCCCTCGACGAACTGCCGCCGCCCGAGGGCGAGGTCGCGACTCGTGCCGAGGACCCCGCGGAGCTCCCGCCGGCGCTCGCGGAGCTGCAGCGGCTCGCGGCGCGTCAGAGCGACGCGGGGACGATCCTTGGTGCGCTCGATCGCTGGCGATGGTCGCTCGAGGGCGATCGCGTCGCGGCGATCGAGGCGATCGCGGAGGCGTGTCGTCGCCACGTAGTTTTCGCGAGGACCGGCGCCGAGCTGTCTCGCGCGGTCCGTGCTTACACAGAAGGCAGGAGGGTCGAATGCCGCTGACGATCGAACACGAAAGCTTCACGTCCCGCGCGGCCGCGCCGCAGCTCGGGGCCCACGACGATGCGGCGCGACTCGGAGATCAGACGACGATGAGCACGACGAACACCGAACGACCCTCGGCACGCCACTACGGCGACCACGCGGCGCGGAGGATTCCGGCCGGCGCGCGAAACGAGGTGCAGCGGCTTCACGCCGAACGCCTCGACGTGGTGGAGGCGATGGAAGACGCGACGAGTGAGCAGGAGCGCCGCGAGCTCGCTGCGCGATACGCGAGCATCAACATGGCAGCGAGGGCGGCACTCTGGAATGAGGGCGGCGGGACCACGGCTCGCCCGAGGACCGCCCCGGCACGTTCGGCGAGCTCGCCGCGCACGTCGAGCAGCTCCTCGAGGACGAGCAGCCCGACGAAGCTGCCGAAGGCGATGCGCGCGCGGCTCTTCCGGCTCGCGCAGCAGGTCACCGGGGAGCGTGACGTGGTTGCGGTCTTCGAAGGGCTGCGCGCGTTGCCGGCGCGGCTCGCACACGCGAAGGACCGCAAGGCCCGGATGGCGGATCCGCGCTACCGGGCATCGTTCCTCGAGGTCGTGAAGCGCGACGACGGCGAGGGCGAGGGCGACTCCGGCGCCGTCGATCCGACCCTGCAGGCTCGGATCGCGCAGCAGGTCGCGATCGTGACCGGACGCCCGTTCGGTACCGTCGCGATCGAGCTGCGGCACGCCGAGCAGGACGAAGACGCCGAGGACGAAGACGAGCTCGAGGAGGAGGATGACGAGGAAGAGGACGAGGACGAGGACGAGGACGGCGACGGCGACGGCGACGGCGACGAGCCGGATCACGACGACGACGAACCGCACCCCTCGCGCAAGTCGCGGCGCGCA
>CAIXWQ010000256.1 GCA_903923175.1 uncultured delta proteobacterium
CGAAGCCTTCCCGGTCTTCACGGCCGCGCATGGAACGGGCGCGTGGTCACCGACGCTCGTTGCGGAGTCGTTCGCCACGTTCGTGCAGGCGTTGGGAGTTCTCGAGCGCTACTCGGAGGGCAGGTCCCACCCGGTGGGCCTCGAGGAGCGTCCACTCACCGCGCCAGAGCGCACCCGCCTCGCTGAGGAGCTCGCTTGCGTGGGTGCGAAGGCCGATCGGAACTTCTGGACCGGCTGGTTCGACGCCGTCGAGTAGCGCTGCCCCGACCCGCCGACGCGTACTTTCACCTCACCCCGTGAACCTCGCGCCCGAACATCGGCGCGCAGAAGTCTCGCGCGGCCGTCACGGCGATCCAGCTCGCCATCACCACGTCCGGCGTGTGCTCCCTCGGCGAGAATTGCAGCAGCGCCTCGAGCCACGCCGCCGCGGCCTCCGGCGCGCGCCCCGTCGTCGCCTCGCTCGGCACGATCCAGCGCCGGTTCTCGAAGTCGATCGCCATGCTCTCGATGCCTACGATCGGGCTCCACTTGTTCGCGGTGGTCGTGAGCCCCACGATGCGCATCCCCGCGAGGTCCTCCTTCGCGAGGTCGACGAACATCTGCTGCACGCCGTTGTCCTCGACCGCGAAGACGGGCGCGTAGATCGCGTGCAGCGCGCGCATGCGCTCGAGGAGCTCGGGAGCGGTCCATCGCCCCGTCTGCGCGTCGAGCAGCTGGACCGCGCCGGTCGGGTGGTAGGCAACCGCGAACAGCGATGACTGGTCGGTCCGCCGCGCGACGCCGCTCTTCCCCGAGGCGAGATCGACGCCGACGAAGACCGGGATGCGGCTCCCGTCCGGCAGCCGGAGCGCGCGCGCGGCGACGTCGCGGCTGGGCGCGAAGGGGAATCCGCGCCCGCGATCGCGCGCCTGCGCGAGCCACTCCTCGCGGAAGCGGCCGGCCTCGTCGGGCGGGAGCGGGCGCTGCTGGTACAGCGACGACCAGACGCGCGCGCCGACGGCGCGACGGATCTCCTGCAAGCGCTCGAGCGGGTACTGGTCGGCCCAGAGCGCCGCGCCCGCGTCGTCGATCGCGGGGAGCGAGACGACGTCCCACCCCTCCTCCGCGTGCTCGCGCAGGAGCCACCCCGCGAGATCGTCGCGGTGCCAGCGCGTCTGGATCACCACGACGGCGCCGCCCGGCATCAGGCGCGGGTAGGCGACCGACGCGTACCACTTCTTGTGCCGCTCGCGCACGAGGTCGCTCTCGGCCTCCTCGTGCCCCTTGATCGGATCGTCGATCAGCAAGACGTGCGCGCCGCGCCCGGTGATCGGACCGCCGATGCCGACCGCGAAGTACACGCCCCCTGCGCCGGTGTGGAAGCGCCGCGCGCTCTTCGAGTCGGTGCGCGCGCCGGCGCACGCGGGGAAGACGCGGCGGTGCAGGTCGTCGGTGAGCTGGTTGCGCACCTCGCGCCCGAAGTCCTCGGCGAGCTCCTGGGCGTACGAGGTCGCGATTACGAAGCGGCTCGGGTTCCGACCGAGGAACCACGCGGGGAAGAACGTGCTCGCGAGGAGCGACTTCCCGTGGCGCGGGGGCACGAACAGCATCAGCCGGCGGATCTCGCCGCGCTCGACCGCCATGAGCTTGTCGGCGATCAGGCGGTGGTGGCGCGCGCAGGCGAAGTTGGGCCACTGGAGGCGCGCGTACGTGATCAGGTCGTCGTGGGCCCCCGCGTACGGCGAGACCGCGCGCGCATCGCCGAGCTCAGTCGCCCACTCGCTCCGGATCGAGCTCGCCGCCGCGCTCATCCGCGAGCGCGTCGACCACGCGGCGGAACGCCTCGAGGTCGAGGATCCCGCGGAGCTTCTCCAGTGCGCCACGCAGCTC
>CAIXWQ010000257.1 GCA_903923175.1 uncultured delta proteobacterium
CCCCGCGGGCTCGAGCGCGCCGCGCACGACGCTCTTCGAGAGCGCGACGTGGTAGCGGAAGGTCGTCGGCGCGGTCGCGTCGTGGAGCACGAGCCAGTCTTCGCGCGCGTGCTCCGCGCCGCCGACGACGAGGTCGGTCGCGCGCAGCGCCTCGGCGAACGTCGCGCGCCCCTCGTCGAGACGGGCCGGCACGTGCGCGGCCCCCTCGAGCGTCCAGCGCGTCGTCCAGCTCGCGTGCCCGCCCACGCCGAGCGTCACCTCCGCGTCCGCGAACGCGGCGCCGCGCGCGAACAGCCGGGGCAGGCGGCTCGGGGGCGTCGCCGAGGCCCGCGCTCGGAGCCGCGAGCGCAGCTCGCCCCCGCGCAGGGCGAGCCCGTCCGCCGTCGCCTCGTGACGCGCCCTGAACGCGGGCGAGGTCGCAGCCGCCGCCCGCACCGCCGCGGCCGAGCGCTCGACGGATCCGCTCTCCGCGCTCTCCGCGCTCTCCGCGCTCTCCGCGTCGGCGAGCGACGCGTCGCTCGGGGCCGCGTCGCGCGCCGTCGCGTCGTCGTGGCCCTGCCCGCACGCCGCGAGGACGGCGAGGAGCGCGGGGGCGAAGGGGAGAGCGCGACGCGTGAGGCGCGCGGCCCGCGAGAAGTCGGACATCGGGGACCTCGAAGTGGCGGGGGCCGATCGGGCTCGACCGAGCGGTCGCGTCCGACCGGTGCGCGGCGCGGACCACGTGGCCTCGCGTCAGGATTCTCGGCGCGAGCGTACCACGGCCGTAGCGGTGTGGTCCGACCGCTTCGCCTCCGCGCGCCGCGCGCAGCTTCGCGTGCTCAGCCCGCCGCCGCGCGCGTCCTCGGCGCCTTGCCGACGCGCTCACCCGCGCGCTCACCCGCGCGCTCTCCCGCGCGCTCTCCCGCGCGAAGAGCCGCGGCGAACGCGCGCGCGCTCGGCCGCTTGCCCGGCTCGATCGCGAGCGAGGCGTCGATCGCCGCGGCGGCCGCCGCCGGGAGCGCGGGGACGCGCGCGCGGATGCTCGGCGGCTCGCGGACGGTCGCGTCGCCGGTGCGCCGCTCGGGGAAGGGCACGTCGCGCGTCAGCACCAGCCAGGCGACGACGCCGAGCGAATACAGGTCGGCGGCCGGACGCGCGTGCTTGGCGCCGCGCAGCACTTCGGGCGCCATGTAGAGCGGCGTCCCCATCACGACGCCCGTGCGCGTGAGCGGCGTCGCCGCGCGTCGGATGGCCTCGGCCGCCGCGCTGGAGTCCGTCGCGGCGCCCCTCGGGTGGACCTTGCGCGGCCCGGAGGTCCGCCCCTCTTCTGCGCGGTCGCGCTCGTCGCGCTCGCGGTGCTCGTGGCGCTCGTCGCGGGACTCGCGATCCGTCGACTCGCTCGGCTCGTTCTCCGCCGGCGCGAACGACACGCGCCGCGCGACCGGGATGGCCGCGGCCGTCGGGAGATCCTGCGGGGTGGGGGTCGCCTTGTCGTGGATCGTCGCCTCGTCGTCGCCCGCCGGGCCGAGCATCGAGATGCCGAAGTCGGCGATCTTCGCGAGCGGGGTCTGCCCCGGCGCCGCGTCGTGCACCAGCACGTTGGCCGGCTTGAGATCGCGGTGCACCACCCCCGCCTCGTGGATGGCCGCGAGCCCCTCGGCGATCTGCGCGAGCACCTCGCAGCCGAACGGCAGCTCGCCGAAGCGCTCGCGGAGCTCGGAGAGCGGTACGCCGTCGACCAGCTCCATCACGAGGAACAGGAAGCCCTCCTCGTCGACGTCGAGATCCACGATCCCGACCACGTGCGGGTCCTGGATCTGCGCGGCGATCTGCGCCTCGCGGGCGAAGCGCGCGAGCGCGAGCGCGTCGTGGCGCGCGTGGAGGATCTTGAGCGCGAAGGCGTGCTGGTCGTGCAGGCGCTCGACCTGGTAGACCGCGCCCATGCCGCCGGCGCCGAGCGGCTTCACCACGCGGTAGCGCCCCGCGACCGTCGCGCCCCCCTCGAGCGCGACGAGGCCGCCGTGCTTGGCGCCGACCCGGGCGAGCGCGTCGGCGAGCTGCGACGAGCGCGCGGCGATCTGGCGGCGCAGCTCGGCGTTCAGCGACTCGTTCTCGCGGTTCTTGTCCTCGAGCGCGGCGACGCGGCCGGCGAGCTCGGTGGTGAGCGTCTCGGACTGCTGCAGCGAGCGCAGGTGCTCGCGGCTCAGCGCCGCGATGCGCATGAAGCACACCACGCAGATGGCCGCGCTGCCGAGGTGCACGCCCTCGAACCACTTGCCGAAGCCGAGCCAGATCGCGCAGTCGACCGAGCCGAGGATGCCGGCGACCGGCCAGGCGAGCGTGACCCAGAAGACGTTGCGCGGGCGCGGCTTCGCGCGCGCGAGGCGCAGGCAGAGCAGCCCTTGGTACCAGGCGCTCGCGACCACGGCGAAGACGGCGATCGGCGTCACGAAGCGCGTCGTGGTGAACGGACCGTTCAAGGCGATGCCGTAGAGCGCGAAGCCGACCCACGGGAGCAGCGCGCCGCGGAAGGGGAAGCGCAGGCCGTAGTACGCGTGCACGAAGCACCACGAGCAGGTCGCCCCGAGCGCGAGCTGCACCGCGAGCACCATCGTGTCGGCGGTGCCGAAGAACGGCTGCGTGAGCCCGCTCGCGTAGGCGGGGAAGGCGAAGCCGCCGAGCGCCTCCATCGCGAACCAGCCGTGGGCGCGGCGCCTGCGATCCGAGAGCCAGATCAGCAGGAACGAGAAGCCGACGACCACCACGATCGCCATGCCGAAGAGCGCGGTCGCCTCGTTGAACGTGCGGGCGGCGAGGAAGAACGCGTCGCCCTGCTCGGTGGCCGACAGCCGCGGCGAGCAGTCGATCCACGCGGTCTGCGTCGAGCGATGGCGCAGATCGAGCTCGAGCCGCAGCGTGTCGCCGCGCGTCTGATCGCCCCCGATCCGCCAGCGCTGCGCGCCCGAGACGCGGTAGAGCGAGCCGACCGCCGGCTCGAGCGGCGTGGCCGGCTCGCCGTTCGCTCGCAGCTCGCCCATCGCGGGCAGGCGCACGAACGCCAGCGTCAGCGCGCGCCCGCGCATCTCCGGCGTCAGCTTCACGTCGGCGCGCAGCACGAAATCGAGCGCGCGATCGGGCAGCGCGAGGTGCGAGGGGAGCGACACGGCCTGCGGCGCGTGCGCGTCGTAGGTGAGCGTCCAGTCGTGCACGAGGAGCGGCGGGTCGACCGCCACGTCGAGGTGGCAGCCGCCGAGGAGCGCCGCGAGCAGCACCAGGAGCGTGACGCGCAGCACGCGCGTCATGCCCCGCACCGAGCGGAGCGCGGGGCGCTCGCTGCGGGCTCCGCGGGTGGCGCGCGTCGGCACCCCTGGAGGATACGACGTAACCGCGCCGAAACCGCCTCGGCGGCTACGGGGCCGCCTGCGTGCTCCAGCGCAACGCGATCGTGAAGCGGCGCCCGGGCATCGGATAGCCGAGGAAGTCGGAGATCGGGTAGGTGACCGTCTCACCGGTCGCGCTGGAGAGGAGCACTGGACGGGTGCGCTGGTCGAAGAGGTTGCGCACCTCGCCGAGGAGCGTCAGCCCGCCGCCGAGGCGCACGCGCGCCCCGATGTCGTGCGTGAGCCGCGAGGGCTCGATTTGCAGCGCGGCGCGATCGAGCGGGGTGGCCGCCACGAAGTCGAAGCCGTAGTGGAGGGCGAGCCGCCCGAGCGTGACCGTCGCGTCGGCGGTGAGGTCGTGCGGTGCGCGACCCGGCAGCGGTCGCCCGCGGTACGAGGGCTCGTCGGTCGCGTCGCGCGAGTAGAGCGCCGTGTAGCTGCCGAGCAGGCGCAGTGGCCCGAAGGTCGCCGCGAGCGTGGCCTCGGCGCCGGCCGTGCGCACGGCGCCCACGTTCACGGCCTTGAGGGTCCCGAGGCCGTGGGAGGTGACCACGATGAAGTCGGTCGTGTGCGCCGCGAAGCCGGTGAGCTCGGCCTCGAAGCGAGCCCGCCCGCCGAACAGCGCGAAGCGCGCGCGCAGGCCTGCGTCGGCGCCGAGCGAGCGCTCGCTGCGCAGGCCCGGGCTCTCCGCGTAGACGCCGCCGTCGCCGAGCAGCTCGAGGAAGCTCGGCGGCCGCGCGAGCGCGCCTCCGTGCGCCGCGAGCGAGAGCCCCTCGCCGAGCAGCAGCTCGCCACCGACGTGCGCGGCCGGCAACAGCTCGCGCGGCGTGGCCGTGCCGCCGCTCGGATCCGCGTCGTCGCGCAGATCGGCACGCGCGGCCGCGATCAACGTGAGCCGCGCGGAGGGCTTCAGCGTCGCGTCGACCGCCACGCCGACGCGCGCGCGCTGGTAGCCGTCGAGCTGGCTCGGCGCCGTCTGCGCGCGTTCGAGCTCGAATTCCAGCCGCGCGTCGAGCGTGAGCGGGCCGAGCGCGTGGCTGCGGCCGAGGGTCACGCCGCCGTCGAGCACCGAGCCCCGGACGTGCCGCGCGCCGGCGACCGGGTCGAGCGGCGCGTCGTCGCCGAACGTGCGCCCCTCGCGCCGGATGAACGCGCGCGCGAGCCAGCGGCCGTCGTCGTCGCGCCGCCGCGCCTCGAGCGCGACCAGCTCGCGATCGCGCGCGAGCGAGGCGCCGCGCGTGGGCGCCTCGAACGGCCCGGGGACGCCGTCGCGGCGCCCCTGCGCGAGCCCGGTGGCGATGACGCTCCACGCGCCGTGCTCGACCCGCACCTGCGTGACGCCGGCGAGCTGCGCCCCCTCGGCGTTCTCGCGCGCGTGATCGCCGGCCGGCACGCGGTTGGGGTCCCAGTAGCGGAAATCGCCGTCCCAGCGCGCGTACGCGACCCCGGAGCCGACGCGCACCTCGTCGGAGAGCGCGCGCACGTCCGAGGCGCGCAGGCGGTAGCTGCCGAACGAGCCGTACGCGTCGTAGACCTCGGTGCGCGCGCTCCCCGCGCGCAGCGACAGCTCGAGCGGCTCGATCGCCACGACGCCCCCGAGGTAGCCGCCGCCGAACGCCGCGGGGGCGAAGGTGCGGTGCACGCGCAGCGCGGCCCCCGGCCAGAGCGGCAGCGACGCGAGATCGAGCGACGGATCGGCCGCGCCGGTGAGCGGCACGCCGGCGAAGGTGACGGCGACCTGGTTCGACGCGTTGCCGCGGATCGAGACCGTCGCGAAGCCCCCTTCGGCCCCTTGGCGGCGCACGTGCACGCCGGGCTGGTCTTCGATGAGCGAAGCGGCGTCGGCGGCGTCGCGCGGCCCTTGCCCTTCGCGCGCCGTCGAGGAGAACGCGGGCGCGGCCGAGCCCTGGACCACGAGCAGCGGCGGCGCCTCTTCGTCCTCGACCTCGGCGTTCGCGCGCCCGACCGCCGCCGTGACGCCCAGGAACGGAGCGAGCGCGAGCAGCGTCGTGACGGGGCGGCCGAGACGCATGGCAGAGCGCGCGTAGCGGCGGCCGCGCGGGACGTCACGCCCGAGTCGCCCCGGTCTGCTCTCCGCGGGTGCACTTCGCCGAGCGGACCGCGCGGAGGTCTCGCCCCCACGCGCGGCGCGCGACGTGGCAGGCTGCGGCCGTGTCGCCCAACGGTCGGCTTCCAGTGCTCGACGACGCCGACGAGCCCGCGCTCGAGGATCCTGCGGCGGCGCCCGCGCGCCCGCCGGCGCGTGGCAGCGCGGCCGCGCTCGCCGAGCGGTCGGCCGAGGCGCTCG
>CAIXWQ010000258.1 GCA_903923175.1 uncultured delta proteobacterium
CCTCCTACCGCATCGACATCGCCGCGCGTTACACCGACGCGACGGCTCGATGCGGGAGGGGGCGCGGCGAGGCGGCGCGGGACATCACGCAGCCGGCGCGAGGCGCGGGGGATCTGCGGCGGAGAGGGCGAGCGTTAACAGTGCCCCCAGTCAAGTCCCCCGACACGAAGACATCTCCCGCAAGATCGGTGGCGACTCCGCTCAGGGACTGCGCCTTGCTGTCGCCGTACTGCTTCGCCCACTGGTAGGCCCCGGAGGGGTCGAACTTCGCGACGAAGGCATCCGTCGCGCCCGCGCTCGTAAGCGTTCCGCCCCCGAAGTTCACGGTCGTCGAGAAGCTTCCAGCGAGAAACGCGCTACCTGCCGTGTCGACGGCGAGCCATGGGCCGCTGTAGACGGACGTCGCGGCGAAGCCGTTGCTCCACGCGTGCGCCCCCGTCGAATCGAGCTTGGCGAGGTAGAACCCCGTCTTCGCCCCGCCGCCGAAGTCAACGGCCTCCCCGCGGCCTGAGAAGAGTACGGCGCCCGCTCCGTCGACTGCGACCGAGTTTACAACTTGGGACTTCCCGGCGGCACCGAAGCTCTTCGACCATCGGAAGGAACCGGCGGCGTCAAATTTCACGACGAACAGATCGAAGTCCCCCGCGGCCGTGAGCGTGCTCCCTCCGAAGTTAACGCTGCCTTGAAAGTTACCTCCGATCGCCACATTGCCCAAAGCATCGATTCCGACCGAGTGCGCGATAACGTCCAGTCCGTTTCCGAACGTCTTCGCCCACTTGTACTTACCTGAGGAGTCGAACTTCGCGACGAACATGGTGTAGTCGGTCGAGAGCGCGGTGGCGTTCGCGAGGGAGCCCCCTCCGAAATTCACGCTGGTATTCGGGTTCAAATACCCGACTACGACCACGTCCCCGCTGGATGGGTCGAGCGCGACGGCGTTGGCGTTGGTGTAACCCGCGAGACCGAAGTTCTCCGCCCACTGAAGACCTCCGCCGGGCCCGGAGTCCCCGACCTCGACGCCGCCGTCAGGCCTCGTGTCGGCGTCAGTGCCTGCGTCGAGGCTCTCCACTCCGACGTCGACGCCCGCGTCGGCGTCGGAGAGGACTGAGCTGTCGCTCGTGTCGGCGAGCGCGTCGCTGCTCGCGTCGAGAGAGCTGTCTACGGTGCCGTCGGGATTGGCAGCGTCCTCGGGGCCGGTCCCCCCCCCGCTCGAGGAAGAGCAGCCAGCGGCGACGACCAGGACCAGGAGCGGGAGGATTTGTTTCAATGGAACCTCTGCCCTGAGCATCCGAGCCTCAGGCGAGGGGCGCAACGGACTCGGGCAGGAAGGATCGCGTCGGGTGATCGCGCACAACGCGCAGCTGCTCTGGAGCGTGGGGAGCGCGGGAGCTCGCTGGCGCTCGGAGCGAGCCAGGAAAGCGATGCGGCGCTGCGCGTGCGACGTGCGCACGAGCCCGCGCGCTCCTCAGCCGAGCGCGAAGCTGCGCACGGCGTAGCACTGCGGGCGGCAACGCCGGTCGGCTTCCGCTCTGTGGTCGGAGCCGTCGGCCAGCGTGTTGTGGCTCCCGGTGTTGTGGCTCGCGCCCGCGTCGAACTGCACCGCGGCCGTCGTCTGCTCCTCGAAGTACGAAGCCGTCACCGAGCACTGCTCGGCCCCGGTCGCGAAGTGCACGCCAATCGCGTTGGACTCGAAGGTCGAAGAGAGGCACACGCCGCTCGAGCCGGTAACGTACACGCCCGCCTCGACGTTGCCGTGAATGCGCCCCCCGAACACCCGCCAGGCGTTCGCCGCAGACTCGAGGTACATGCCCCACCTGCACGACGTGAGCTCGCACGAGCCGATCTCCACGTACTGCCCGCCTCCGAGGCCGCCGTCTTTGCCGTGAATCCCGATCTCGTGATACCGGAGCAAGCAGCGCTCGACGGTCGCGAAGCTCGTGTCCTGGAGATCCAGGCCGATGCTGCCCGCCG
>CAIXWQ010000259.1 GCA_903923175.1 uncultured delta proteobacterium
CGTGACGGGCGGCGAGCAGGGGCGCGGCGCGACGCCGCCGACGTACGTCGCGGAGGACGCGGGCGCTGGGCCGGTCGCTTCGGCGACGGCGAGCGCGACCGGCCTGGGCAGCCTCGAGGGCGGCGTCGACACCGGCGCGGGCTACGACGCGGGCGCCGGCGTGACGAACGCAGCGGACGCCGGCGCCGACGCGGAGCCGGGCGAGACGTCGCTGGCGAAGCCGCCGCGGGACGCGGGCGCCGAGGCGGGACGGCTGCAGATCCCGCCGCCGAAGCCGCCGAAGCCGCCGCCGCCGCCGCCGATCGAGATCCGGAACGCGCCGCCGGACATGGCGATCTAGCGGGCGCTATGCCGCGAGCCCCACGATCATCGCCTCCATGACCTCGTTGATCATCGCGACGTAGGCGTCGCGCAGGAACGCGACGTACGGCTCGCCGGTCGCGCCGCCGTCGCGCGCGAGCGCCTCGATGCCGGCGACCGTCTCTCGCCACTTCTCCTCGATGGCCTCGAACGTCCACGCGCCGGTGATCACGGGCGTCGTGCGGATGTCGCGGCTGTCGTCCTCGAAGTCGATCCAGTCGTCGATCATCTGCGTGTACATCGACACGCCGTACATCCACTGGCGCGCCCCCTCGCCCGCCCACGCGTGCACGGGGAACACGAGGCCGTCGATCGTCCCCTCGACGCCCGCGAGCCGGTGGCCTAGCCCGCGCGGATCGGGGACGCCGGTCATCCCCTTCACCTCGGACTCGACCCATTCGATGACGCGCGCGAGCGCCGCGTCGAACACGAGCTCGTCGACGCCGGTGATGCCGTCGGCCATCGCGACCTGCAGCGCGCGGGTGAGGGCGAGCGGCGCGCGCTTCTCGTGATCGGGCTCCTCGCGCGGATCCCACGTGCCGGCGAGCAGCCCCTTGATCCTTCGCTCGCGCTCGAGCGGCGCGATCCCTTCCATGCAGTGATCGAAGGCGTGATCGATGGCGGCGATGAACGCCGAGATCAGGATGATGCGTCGGTGCTCCTGCTCGAGCGACACGCGGCCGAGCAGCCGCACGGCGAGCGCGCCGGCGCGGCTGAGCGCGGCGCTCGGCAGGCGCAGGCCGTCGCCCGCGCGCACCGCGAGCGCGATCGGCAGCGGCGGCTTCGGCGCGCAGAAGAGCACGGTGTAGGGCGCACTCGCGTACAGGTTGCACGCGAGGAAGCGGAGCTTCTTGCCGAACGGCTCGCGCAGCACGGAGGGCCACGTCGCCTGCACGAGCGGCAGCACGTAGCGATCGTACTTCTCGAAGACCACGGCGCGGATGGCGTCGGTGAACGGCCGCACGACGGGGTTCGAGGCGCCCACCATCGCACGCAGGCGCGCGATGCGCTCGTCGTTGGAGAGCGCGCTGGCGAGCGTCTCGGGTGGAGCGAGTGGAGCGCCGGGACGCGCCGGGGCGGAAGAGCCCGCGTCCACGCCCGAGGGCACCGAGGCCTGAGAGGTCATGCCGGGATTGGTGCACATCGCGCGCGCGAGCGGAAGCCTCGCGCTTCACGGGCTGGGAGGCGCGCGAGGCGAGCGGCGCGAGGCGGGCGCGACGTCAGACGCCGAACGCGGCGAGCTGGCTCGAGAGCTCCGTCGCCAGCGCGTTCACGATCGCGGCCGGATGCTCGGCGGCGATCGTCGGCAGCCGGAGCTGGCGGAGCGTGGGGAGCTTCTGGCGCAGCTCGGCCGCCATCGCGTCGGCCGCGCGCGTGCGCGCTGCGCGCTCGTCCTCGAGCTGCCGGATGGCCGCGATGAGCGCGGGGGTGGCGGCCACGTGCCCGCTCAGCGCGGCGACCCACGCCGGCGCGGCGACGTCGGCGCGGTTGAGCACCACCGCCGTCGCGCGCCGCTCGAGCTTCTCGAGCTTGCGCGCGAGGTAGTGCAGGTCCGCCCCCGCCGCGCCGCTCGGCGCCGCCACGAGCACGAACTTGGTGGCCTCGCCGAGCACGAGATCCTCGGCCTGCCGCGCGAGGTGCGCGAAGCGGACGCGCACGCGCGCGAGCTCGCCGAACAGATCCGCGACGTCGGTGATCACGCGGGCGCCGAGCGCGCGGCCGAGCGCCCCTTCGACGCGACGCCGCCCCCACGCGAGCATGCCGCCACCACCGCCGCCGTCGTCCTCGCCGCTCGCGCGCTGCGCGAGGCTGCCGAACCAGGCGACCGCGCGCCCCTCGAGCAGCGAGGCGAGGCGCCCCGGGTACGACACGAGGTCGAGCGCGTAGCGCGACGGCGCCGTGTCGACGACGACGCAGTCGAGCGCGATCTCGGACACGGCGCGCACCACGAGCATCACGCTCACCAGCTCGTGCACGCCCGCGACCGCCTCCTCCATCACCAGGAAGATGCGGTTCTTGAGCAGGCGCGCCTTCGCCTCGGGCTCGTCCTTGAACAGGTGCTCGATGAACGTGCGCATCGCCACGCTCGGATCGGGCATGAGCGCCCAGAGCTCGCCCGTCACCGTCGCCGGCAGCGGCACGCGCTTCGGCTCGGAGCCGATCGGCGTCTCCATCGCGTCGGCGAGGCGCCGCGCGGGATCGACGGTGATGACCAGCGTGCGCTTGCCCTGCCAGGCGAGCGCCAGCGCGATCGCTGCGGAGGTCGTCGTCTTGCCGACGCCACCGCCGCCCGCGCACACGATCACCTGCGGGCGACGCCCGCTCTTCGGCTTCAGATCCTCGTCGCGGCCGGCGTCCGGGCGCGCGGGCGGCCTGCTCTCGCGGCTCATGCTGCCCCCTCGGCGCGCAGCCAGCGCACGACGTCGGTCGGCGTGGGATCGACCTGCGCGACCGGCAGCACGACCGGCGCGAGGTGCGCGCCGCTCAGCACGTCCTTGAGCGCGGCGTCGGCCTCGGAGAGCGCCGAGTGGCGCGCGTCGAGCGCCCGCAGGAGCGGCTCGATCTCGGGCAGCGTCGCCTCCGCCGAGAGGCGGCGGGCGTCGTCGAGCGCCTGCGCGGGGAGCGCGACGGGGAACTTGTTCACCACCAGCCGCGAAGGGCGCAGCCCCACGTGCTTCTGCATCGCCTGACAGAGCTCCAGCGTCTCGTGCAGCACCAGCCGCTCGGGCAACGTGACGACCACGATCGACGAGAACTGCGGCGCGAGCAGCTCCCTGCAGACGCGATCGGTGAGATCGAAGAGCGGCCCCGAGGCGGTGAACTCGCGCAGCTGCGAGGCCACGCGCAGCCAGGCGATGCCGTGCCCGGTGGCGGGCATGTCGACCACCACGCGCACGCCCGGGTGCTCGGCCGCGACCAGGCGCACGCACTCGAGCATCGCGAGCTCGCGGATGGCGGGCGTGGTGCGCAGGAAGCGCTTGAAGGCGAAGTTGCCGAGCACGGCCTTGGCGAGGATCGCGGAGCCGAAGAGCGGCACCGCGCAGCGCGCGACGGCGTCCTGCGGCGCGATGACCACGTGCTCGATCTTCCCCTCGAGGCCACGGTGGAGCAGGCGACGCCCGGACTCGCCATCGCCGAACTCGACGACGACCGCGCGCCCCTTGGTCTCCGCTGCGGCCGCGGCGAGCCCGACGGCGACGGTCGTCTTGCCGACGCCCCCCTTGCCGGTCACCATCACGACCTGCGCGAGCGGCGGATGCCCGGTGCTCATCGTCAGGAACGTATATCAGCTTCGCGGGGGATCGCGCGCGTCGTTCGCGTGCGCTCGGCGCGGCTGCCGGCGAGCGCCACGGCCGCCGCGAAGCGGTACGACGCAGCCTCGTGGCGGAAGCTCACGACGGTGCTCGGCGCGAAGCGAGGCCGCCACGCGCGTCGCTTCGCGTCAGGCTTCGTCGTCGACGGCGACGTGCCCATCCACGATCGCCTCGAGCACGTCGAAGCCGTCGTCCTCGAACGACTCGGCGACGTCGTCGAGCGACGCGTCGGCGTGGAAGCCGTAGACGATCCGCTCGGTCTGCCCGAGGAAGGCCTGCAGCCGATCGCTCTCTTCGAGCGAGAGCGCGCGGAGCGCCGCGAGGATCGCCGCGGTCGCTCCCTTGTCGAACGCCCCCTCGGGCAGCCGCTCGAACACGCCGACGTCGCGCTCGTCGGCGGCGGCGAAGAACCAGATCGGTCGGCTGCCGTGCGCCTCGATCAGCGCGGCGGGCAAGCGCCCGGGCAGATCGGCGACGGTCGCGAGCACGACGCCGGGCCCCGCCTCGTCTTCCTCTTGCTCAGCTCGCTCGTCCTCGCCGAGCGGGGCAGCCGAAGCCGTCAGCTCCTCGAGCGTCGGCAGCGGCGGCGGCGCGGGCGCGCGCGGCTTCTTCTTGCTCACGACTTCGCACCGCCGGCCGTGAGTTCGGAGCGCTTCACGGTCGTAAGGGTACGCCGACCGACGCGCGCTCGTCATTCTCGACGTGCGTCCGCACGCCACCGGCCGGTTCGGCGACACCCGCGGCGCCGTGGTAGGGCGAGCCGACGACGGCGATCGCGCGCTCACGGCGAGCGACGAGCCGAGCACGTCGTTCGTGGCAGCGTCGGCCACGGTGACCTCCTGCTGGAGAGCCCAGTGCAGACACCCACGCACGATTGGCACCTTCGGCCAGTTCTTCCATCTGGAGGCGACGGGCCTCTCCGTCACTCGTGAGCTGCGTCGTCCGGCGTGGGATCGTCGCGCACGGCGCGCACGCAGGCGCCGTAGACGCGACCCGAGACGTGCTCCTCGACGCACTCGTAGGTCGCATGTCCGCCGCAGCCGTCGGCACGGAACGCGAGCCCGCCGAGATCGGTGACGAGGATCACCCCCTCCGCGCAGGCGAATTCGACGGCCGCGCGCTGCCGAACGATCGCCTCGAAATCCTGGGCCAGGAGCTCGGAGCCTCCGCACGCCGCGACGACGACGGCGCAAGCAGCGGCGGCGAGGAGCCCGAGATTTCGTCGCACGCCCGGCAGAGCAAAGGAGACCACGGCGGCATTCCCGACGCTGACGTGTCACCGACTCCGCCGCGTCCGCGTTGCGGCCGCTGCAAACCGACCGGTCTTCGCGACTCGGGCGCGACGCTCTTGCCGGCGCAGCCGCTCGCACCGTCCGTGGATCCGACGCCGAAACGACGTGGCGCGACGGTCGACGCGCTTGCAGTCCGCTCGACGCGCTCTACGTTGCGCACGCGGACTGAGCGCGTTGGAGGGGTCGATGAAGAAGGTCGGCGTCGCGGTGCTGGTGCTCGGGTTGTTCGCGGGCGTGGCGTGGGGCGTGGGGCGCACGCCGGAGCGCTCCGCCTGCGTCAAGATGGGCGAGCTCTGCGCCGACGCGCACGTCAAGAGCAGCCTGTCGGACCTCGATCAGTGCGTCGACCAGGTGAAGCAGCTGCGCAAGCTGGGCGGCGACGCGCCGGTCGACAAGGCGATCACGTGCATCGACGGCGCCAAGACCTGCCCCGAGGCCATGGGCTGCGTCATGGGCGCCGGCTACGCCGCCCTGCCCGGCATGATGACCGAGCTCGCGAAGGGCTTCGAGAGGGGCGCGAAGTAGCGATCTCGGCGCGTGGCCCGCGCGGCCTCGTACCGCCGGGCGTCCCCTCGTTGACCGCTCGGCGCGCAGGCTGAGAGCATGCGTCGCATGGAGCCGATCGACCACCGACTGCGCGAGATCGAGCAGAAGGTCGAGGCGCTCTCCTCGGACCTGCGCGTGCTGCGCTCGCTGGTCGCGCAGGACCACGGCAGCGCGCTCAACAAGATCCGCTACGTCACGGAGAAGGTGCTGCACGGCCTCTGCGTCCGGCACGAGGTCTCGTGGGGCAAGGCCGAGCCGACGCTCGAGAACATGATCGGCCCGCTCATCGCGAGGGGCGTCATCCCGAAGAACGTCGGCGTGCACGTGCGAACGGTCCAGACGAACGCCAGCCCCGGCTCGCACTACCAGGACGCGCCGCTCTCCGATGCGCACGTGCAGCTCGCGCTGCTCGCGCTGCTCGAGTTCCTCGAGTGGCAGCACCGGCCGTCCGAGCCCGTGTCCGTCGCGCCGGGCACGCGGGCCGCGGCGCGGCGCCGCAAGGTGCTCCCCGTGCTCCCTGCGCTGATCGCGCTCGCGGGCTTCGCGGTGGCGGTGGGAGCGCTGTATGCGAAGTCGCGAAGCGCGGCGCGGCAGACGGCCGGGGCGAGCCCGGCCGCGAGCGAGGTCGTCGCTTCGCCGGGCTCGGCGGCGCCCCCCGCATCGCTGGCCCGCGCGCGCGCGCCCGAGATCGGCCTGCGCGCCCTCGACGCGTACCGAGAGCCGAGCGCGGCCTCGCTCCCGCTGCTCGATTCGGTCTCCTACTGGCAGTCGGCGCAGCTCGATTTCGACAGGGCCCTGCTGCAAGCCGAGGCGCCGCAGCGCTGGCGATCGGGCGCGATGCTCGCCCGCGGTCAGGTCGCGCTGGATCAGGGGGAGTACGTCGCCGCCGCCGCGGCCTTTCGCGAGGCGATCGTCCTCGAGCCCGAGTGGGCGCCGGGCGCGCTCGGGCTCTCGACGGCGCTCTCGCGCGAGGGGAAGTATCCGGAGGCGCTGGCCGCGGCGCGCGACGCCGAGCGGCTCGACCCCAACTGGGTCCGCGCCGTGTGGAACCTCGGCCGCGTGCACGCCCGCGGGGGGAAGCTCGACGAGGCGATCGCGGAGTACCGCCGCGCGCTGACGCTGGCGCCGAAGAGCGCGCTCGTGCTCGCCGACCTCGCGCTCGCGCTGCACGCGTCCCGGCTCGACTCGGAGGTCGATCGCGTCACGAAGCGAGCGCTCGAGCTCGAGCCCGAGCTCGCGAGCGTGCACCTCCTGCTCGCGGAGCGCGCGCTCGAGCGCGGGGACGCGAAGGCCGCGCTCGACGAGGCGTCGGCGGTGCTTTCGTCGACCCCCGCGAACGTCCCGGCGCGGCTCGCGGAGGCCGACGCGCTCTCGCTGCTGGGCCGAGCCGAGGAGGCGCGGATGGCCTACGCGCGCGCGATCGCGGACTGGGAGAAGCTGGGCGGCGCCGAGGAAGTGAAGGCCCGCCTCGCGCTCGTGCGCGAAGCGATGAAGGCGGGGAAGCTCCCGCCGCCGCCCGACGCTTCGTCGAGGCCGTCCGGCGACGCGACTCCGCGGCCTCGGAGCGCGTGCCCGCCCGGCGTTCCGCTGTGCAACTGACGCCCGACGCGCGCGCCGCAGCGGCGATGCGCGCGTCGGAGCGCGGCGAGAGGCGCGCGCGACGTCACGTCGGCTCACGACCGCTCGGGACTCAGACGCGCCGCAGATCGAGCGTGAACGGGTGCTCCGGCCGCGCCCGCGGCTCCTCGAGCAGGATCTTCCCCGGCGTGTACCCGACGCGCGCGAACCGCGCGAGCCTGCGCCCCTCGGCCTCGTAGGCGTTCACCGGGAAGCGCTCGAAGTTGCGGCCGCCGGGGTGGGCCACGTGATACTGGCAGCCGCCGAGGCTGCGCCCGCTCCAGCGATCCACCAGATCGAACACCAGCGGCGCGTGCACGCCGATCGTCGGGTGCAGCGCCGAAGGGGGCTGCCACGCGCGGTAGCGCACGCCGGCGACGTGCTCGCCCACGACGCCGGTCGGCTGCAACGGCAGCGCCACGCCGTTCACCGTGAGCGCGTAGCGCCCGCCGTCGGAGAACCCGGTCGCCTTCACCTGCACACGCTCGAGGGACGAGTCCACGTAGCGCGCGGTGCCGCCCACCACCCCCTCCTCCCCCATCACGTGCCAGGGCTCGAGCGCGGTGCGCAGCTCGACGTGCGCGCCGCGCGCCGAGAAGTCGCCGATCTTCGGGAAGCGGAATTCCTGGTGCGGCGCGAACCACGCGGCCTCGAGCGCGTGCCCCGCGGCGCGCGTCTCGTCGATGACGTCCTCGAAGTCCTGCCAGACCCAGTGCGGGAGCATGAAGCGGTCGTGCAGCTCGGTGCCCCAACGCGAGAGGCGCGCCGGCGCGTACGGGGTGCGCCAGAAGCGCGCGACCAGCGAGCGGATGAGCAGCTGCTGGGCGAGGCTCATGCGCGCGTGCGGCGGCATCTCGAAATTGCGCATCTCGAGCAGCCCGTGACGCCCCGTCGGCGAGTCGGGCGAGAAGAGCTTGTCGATGCAGAACTCGGCTCGGTGCGTGTTGCCGCTGACGTCGACCAGCAGGTTGCGGAACAGCCGGTCGACGAGCCACGGCGGGCAGTCCACGCCGTGACGCGCGCGCTGCCGATCGAGCTCGCGGAAGGCGATCTCGATCTCGTAGACCGCGTCGTTGCGCGCCTCGTCGAGCCGCGGCGCCTGCGAGGTCGGGCCGATGAAGAGGCTCGAGAACAGGTACGAGAGCGACGGGTGGTCGTGCCAGTACGCCACCAGGCTGCGCAGCAGATCGGGCCGCCGCAGGAACGGCGAGTCGTGCACCGTGGCGCCGCCGAGCACGAAGTGGTTGCCACCACCGGTGCCCGAGTGGCGGCCGTCGAGCATGAACTTCTCGCTGCCGAGCCGCGACTCCCGGGCGACCTCGTAGAGGTGCGTGGTGTTCTCGACGAGCTCGTCCCACTTCGCCGTCGGGTGGATGTTCACCTCGATGACGCCGGGGTCGGGCGTGACGCGGAAGCTGACCATCCGCGGATCGCTCGGCGGCTCGTAGCCCTCGAGCATCACCGGCTGGCCGAGCTCCTCGGCGCTCGCCTCCACGGCGGCGACGATCTCCAGGTAGTCGTCGAGCGACGCGACCGGCGGCATGAACACGTACAGCACGCCGTCGCGCGGCTGCGCGCACATGGCAGTGCGGGTGAGCCACGACGCCGACTCGCCGTGCGCGGGGACCTTGCCGGTGTCCACGGGCGGGCTCGCGTGCGCGTCGGCGTTCGTGTTCGCCGCGTCCGGAGCGCCCGCCAGCGCACCACGCCCTCGCTGCTGCGGCGCGACCTGCCGGCGGATGTCGGCGTAGCTCGCGAGCGGGCCGTGCGCCTGCGCGGGATCTTGCGGCCCGAGGTAGGGGAGCTCGCCGCGCGCGGCCCAGGGCTGCGCGTCGAGCGGCAACCGATAGCCGAGGGGCGAGTCGCCCGGCACGAGGTAGCAGCGCCCCGCGCGCAGCAGCCACGGCCCGGTCTGCCACTCGCCGGTCTGCTCGGACTTCGCCACCGGCAGCACGTGGCCGACGATCGTGCTGAGCCCCTGCCCGAACACGCGCGCGAGCCGCTCGCGCTCGAGCGGATCCTCGAGCTTGGCGTCGAGCGGATCGACGTTCGACGGCAGCCGACGCTCGCGCCAGAGGTAGTAGTAGACGTCTTCGTAGGCCGCGAACGCGTACTTCGCGTCGAGCCCGAGGCGCATCGCCACGCCCTCGAGCAGGCGGCGCGCGGAGGCCTCGTCGGCGGCAGCCGAGGGCTTCGCTTCGTCGGCGATGAGCGCCGGGTCGCGCCACATCGGCTCGCCGTCGCGCCGCCAGTAGCAGTTGAGCGACCAGCGCGGGAGCTGCTCGCCCGGGTACCATTTGCCCTGCCCGAAGTGCACGAGCCCGCCCGGCGCGTGGCGCTCGCGCAGCCGGTGGTAGAGCGTCGCGGCGCGCAGCCGCTTGGTCGGCCCGAGCGCGGCGGTGTTCCACTCCTCGCCGTCGGGGTCGTCGACCGACACGAAGGTCGGCTCGCCGCCCATCGTGAGGCGCACGTCGTCGGCCACGAGCTGCGCGTCGATCGCGCGCCCGGCCTCCACGATGCGCTCCCACGAAGCGTCGTCGTAGGGCTTGGTCACGCGCGGCGCTTCCCAGATGCGCGTGACGCTCATCTCGTGCTCGAACGCGACCTCGCACTCGTCGACGAGCCCGCTGATCGGCGCGGCCGACAGCGGATCGGGCGACGCCGCGAGCGGCAGGTGCCCCTCGCCCGCGAACAGCCCCGAGGTCGGATCGAGGCCGACCCAGCCGGCCCCCGGCAGGTACACCTCGCACCACGCGTGCAGATCGGTGAAATCGACGGTCGTCCCCGAGGGGCCATCGAGCGACTTCACGTCGGCGACGAGCTGGATCAGGTAGCCGGAGACGAAGCGCGCGGCGAGGCCGAGGTGCCTCAGGATCTGCACGAGCAGCCACGCCGAGTCGCGGCAGGAGCCGGAGCGCTTCTCCAGCGTCTCCTCGGGCGTCTGCAGCCCGGGCTCGAGGCGGATCACGTAGGTGAGCTGCTCCCAGAGCTTCTGGTTCACCTCGACGAGGAAGTCGACGCTCGCCTTCGGCGTGCGCGAGATCCCGGCGACGTACTCGGCGAGCCTCGGCGTCTCCGAGAGCGGGGGCGTCTCGAGGTAGGGCGCGAGCTCGTGGCGCAGCGCCTTGTCGTAGGCGAACGGGATCTTCTCGGCGCTCGGCTCGAGGAAGAAATCGAACGGGTTGATCACCGCCATCTCGGCGACGAGGTCGACCTCGACGACCAGCTCGCGCGTCGGCTCGGGGAACACCAGGCGCGCGAGCCAGTTCGACTGCGGGTCCTGCTGCCAGTTGAGGAAGTGCTTCTCCGGCCGGACGTTCAGCGAATACGAGAGCACGCGCGAGCGACAGTGCGGCGCCGGGCGCAGCCTCACGATCTGCGCGCCCAAGTTCACGAGACGGTCGTAGCGATACGTCGTGACGTGATGCAGGGCGACGTGGATGGACATTCGGTCGGGGGCTCCTCACGCGAACGTAGCGGGTCGCGACCAGGATCGGCGCCGTCGGTTTCCGGATCGTTAACGCGCGGGCGGGCGAGCTCTGCCGCGCGCGCCACCGCGCGCTGGCAAGGGGCGAATTCACGCCGAATTCGCGCTCGCCACCGCCCGAGCGTCCAGCGCGCGCTACGATGCCGGCCACGCCGATGCCGCGCGCGCCCTCGCCGATCGCCCTGCTCGTGTCGCGGAGCTCGCGGATCCCGCGGCTCGCTCTCCTCGCGCTCCCGCTGCTCGCGGGGTGCCGCAGCGAGCGCGGCGGCGCGCCGAGCGCGGCCGCGAGCGCGTCCCTCGGGGCCGGCGCCCTCGAGGAGGCGTGCGTCCCGGAAGCGATGCGCGCCAAGGGGCGCGTCACGTCGCTGGCGATCACGACCACGGCGGCGGAGCTCTGCCTCGCGGCCGAGGGCGAGGCGCCGCGCTGCTTCACGCTGGCCTACGACGGCGCGCGCTTCGCGGCGCGGCCCCCGAGCGCGACGCCCTCGCCGAGCGCGAACGGC
>CAIXWQ010000260.1 GCA_903923175.1 uncultured delta proteobacterium
CAGCGCGTCGGCCGCGTCGGCCGCGCCGGGCGGAGCGGGCGTGGGCGTCGAGGAGGGGCCCGCGTCGTCGGTCGCGGCGCCGCTCGGCGCGGCATCGGCGTACCGGACGGCGACGCTGTCGTCGCCGAGCCGAGACGAGCACGCGGCCGTCGCACCCGCGAGGATGCACGCCGCCCACACGCTCTGCGCGCCCTTCACGCGCGCAGAGAAGCGTCGATCGAATCGCATGCGCTCGCCCTCCCGGGCGACACGCGCGGCGCCACGGCTGGCGGCCACGCGGCCCGTCGAAAGCAGATACGCACGAGCACGCCGGAGGTTACGCGCCGACCGGCGAGCCGCCGCGCGCACACGCCGTACGAGGACGCTCGCCATTGCGCCCGCGCACAGGTCCGCGCTCCCATGGCGCGATGCCAAGCCCGCGCCGCTCGATCGCTCGCCGTCTCCTCGCGTGCTCGCTCCCGGGCGCGCTCGTGCTCACGCTGGCGCGCTGCGGCGGCACCTCCGGCAGCGGCAGCGACGGCACGCTCCCGCAGGACGGCGGCGGCGACGGCGCGGCCGATACGAACGGCACGAGCGACGCGAGCCAAGGAGACGGGAGCGGCGACGACGGAGGCTTCGTGCTCGACGCGAACCCCGACACCGGCGCGCTCGGCTGCAGCGCCGATCTGCGCGACGTCGTCGACGCCACGGGCAAGGTCGTCTCGACCTGCGCGGCCGATCAAGGCTGCTCGGCGGGCGCGTGCGTCGCCGCGTGCACGGCGGCCGCGGCGAGCCACGGCAACGTCGGCTGCGATTTCCGCGTGCCGACGCCGCCGAGCTACGTCGCCGATCTGCCGCCGTGCTTCGCCGCGTTCGTGGCGAACACCTGGCCGAAGCCGGCGAAGCTCGCGGTCGAGCGCGCGGGCACCACGTACGACGTGACCACGTTCGCGCGCATCCCCGAGGCGGGGAAGCCGCCGGCGATGTGGGCCGCGGTGCCGGCCACCGGCATCCCCGTCGACGGCGTCGCGGTGCTCTTCCTCTCGCACGATCCCGCCGCCGTGTTCACCGAGACCGGCAAGCCGCTCACGTGCCCCGTCCCGCCGGCGATCGCGAAGAGCACCGTGCTCGCCGGCTCCGGCAAGGGCGAGGCGTTCCACCTCACGTCGGACGTCCCCGTCAGCGGCTACGACATCCTGCCGTACGGCGGCGCCGAGTCGCACTTCCCGAGCGCGGAGCTGCTCTTCCCGACCAGCGCGTGGGGGACCAACTACGTCGTGATGGCGACGCCGGTCGGCACGCTCGCGCCCCCCGAGCCGCTCTTCACGCAGCTCGTCGCGTCGCAGGACAACACCACCGTGCAGATCCTCCCGACCGTCGATCTGCCGGCCGGCACCGGCTTCGTCGCCGCGCCGAAGGGCAAGACGGCGAGCTTCACGCTGAACGCGGGGCAGTACCTGCAGTGGGAGCTCTCGAACGCGACCCCGGACACGACGGGCTCGATCGTGCTGAGCGACAAGCCGGTCGCGGTCTTCGCGGGCAACCGCCTGCTGCGCCTGCAGCCGGTCTCCGGCCCCGGCGGCGACTCGACGCACCAGCAGATCCAGCCGGTGAGCGCGCTCGCGAACGAGTACGTCGCCGCGCCGTTCGCGACGCGCCGCAAGGATCTCGCCGAGGAGCCGATCCGCTACCGCGTGGTCGGCGCGTTCGACGGCACCACGCTCGCCTACGATCCGCCCGTCACCGGCGCGCCCACGACGCTCGGGCGCGGACAGTCCCTCGAGCTCGTGGTCACCGGCGCGTTCCGCATCTCGAGCCAGGACGCCGCGCACCCGTTCTCGATCGCGCAGATGATGGACACCGCGAACCTGAGCGGCGGCTCGCGCCCCGGGGCGACGGCGCCGAGCTACCCGCCGAACCTCGGCGACGAGGAGTTCGTCATCATGATGCCGCCCGCGCAGTACCTGTCGAAATACGTCTTCTTCACCGATCCGACCTACCCGACCACCAACCTCGTGCTCACGCGCGTGAAGTCGAAGGGGGCTTTCCAGGACGTGACGGTCGACTGCCTCGGCGTGATCCCGGCGAGCGCCTGGCACGACGTCGGCGTGGCCGGGCTCTACCAGACCACCAACGTGGACCTGGTGCGCGCCGGCGTCGGCGTCGGCACCTGCACCAACGGCCGCCACCTCGCGACGAGCGCGGGGCCGTTCGGCGTCGTGGTATGGGGCGAGGACAGCTACTCGTCGTACGCGTACCCCGCGGGCGGCAACGCGGCGCAGCTCACCACCGCGGTCGTGCAGCCGACCCCCATGTGACGTCGCGATCCGTTCACGAGCGGTCGTGAACGGATTCACGAGCGCTCGCGAACGCGATCGCGCGATCGGGGTCGCCATTTCGGCGCGCGTGGCTACAAGGTCCATCCATGCCGCCCGCCACGCCGCCCGTCACGCCGCTCGTCGCCATCGCAGGGATCACCGGATACACCGGGCAGCGGCTGCTCCCCTTGCTGTCGAGCGATCCCTCGGCGGTGCGCCTGCTGCTGCGCCCGTCCACGGCGAAGCGCGCGCCTTGGAGCTCGGACCCCCGCGTGGCCTCCGTCGATCTGCTCGACGAGGCCGCGCTCGAGGCGGCGCTCGCCGGCGTGAGCGTCATCGTCTCGCTCGTCGGGACCACGAAGGCGCAGTTCGCCCCCGCGAAGGACGGCGAGCACGCCGTGAGCTACGAGACCGTCGACATCGGGATCCCGGCGGCGCTCGCGCGCGCGGGCACGCGCGCCGGGGCGAAGCGGTTCGTGCTGCTGTCGTCGCACGGCATCGAGTCGAGCCCGGGCGCGTACCCGGCGGCGAAGCGGCGCGCCGAGGCGCTCGTGAAGGAGAGCGGCCTCGCGTGCGTCGTGGTGCGCCCGAGCTTCATCGTCGGGCCCGGCCGCGCGGCCCCCAAGGCGCTCGACGTCCTCTGGGCGCCGGTGCGGCTCCTCGCCAAGGCCACGGCCGACGACTGGCGCTCGATCGACGCGCGCGTGCTCGCGAAGGCCATCCACGCGCTGATCG
>CAIXWQ010000261.1 GCA_903923175.1 uncultured delta proteobacterium
CACCTTCTTCTCGGCGATCACCTCGTCGAGCATCGCCGTGGCCGTGTTCACCACGGTATGCAGGTAGAACGGGGAGATCTTCTCGGTCAGCTCACGGACGAAGCCACGGCACTTCGGCGAGTCGAGCTCGAGGATGGGGGTGGTCGCGACGGAGGACTTGAGCACCTGCGTGCTCCAGCACGACTTGTAGATCGCCTTCGTGGACTTGCGCAGATTGGTGTTCGCCTCTAGCTGCGTGGTCCACCAGGCGGCGAGGTCCTTCATCGAAGCGCGCGACTCGGGCGGCGAATCGTTCTCGACCAGGCGCAGCGGCGGGGGTGCGCCGTTCGCGATCACGCTCTTCATGAAGGTGCGCGCGTAGAGCTCGGCGTCGACCTTCTTCGCGTACTCCTTCGGCACGCGCTTCTGGCGCCAGGTCTCGCCGTCGAGGTACTTGATGATCCAGCCGCCATCGCGCGGGAAGAGCGTCCAGTTGTTCTTCGGGTGCATGAGGGCCTCGATGTCGGGGATGGGAACCTTGGGCATGAGCGACGAAGAGATCAACCGGCGCGACGAACGCGGCGGGATTTTGCGGCGTCTTCGCGGGCACGCTGCTCGATCTCGCGCTCGTGGACGTTGTCCGCGAGCCAGGTGTCGGCACGCTCCGTGTCTATGCGCACGGCGCGCCCCTGCTTCACGTGAGGGAGGCCGAGCTTGAGCCAGTTGCGGACCGTGCGCGCGCAGACTTTGTAGCGCGCGGCGAAGTCGTCGGGCCGCTCGAACTTTGGAGGCGCGTTCCCCATCGTGGACGAGAGGGCGTCCGCCACGGCCTTTCGCACGAGGGCCTCGAGATGCTGCCGAACACGCTCGTCGGCGAGCGCATCGACGAGAGCGGGCGTGAAGTCGATCGGCGCCATGCTCAAGACCCTCGTGTCGGCGGGCTAGCCCGACTTCCGTTGCGGCGTGACGGCTTGCGCGACGGCGAACTCGCGGGCGATCACTGCTGCGACCCCTCGGCCACGACGGTGATCGACGGCAGCTTCGCGCGGCCGCGGGTCGGGGTACCCACGGCCGCGAGCTGGCTGCGCATGAGCGCCCCGAGTCGCAGGTTGATGCTCCACTTGTGGAGCGCCATCGCCTCGGGGCTCCGTGCGAAGTTGTCGTCCGCGCGCTCCGCCGCGACGAGCACGTCGTCGACGATGTGACCGAACGCCCGGTCGAAGAGGCTGTCGGGGATTTTCGCGCCGCCGAACGTGTCGAACTTGACGTCCTTTCCGCGAAAGTAGGTGACGAACCATTGGCGGGCGCGATCGAAGTCGTGACGCAGCGCCTTCGACGCCGCGCGGGGCCGAGCCTTTCCGCATGCGGTAGCCGTGACCTTCTTCAGCTCGATGAGGACGAAGTACGCGGCGAGGGACTGCGCACGCCAGCCGACCTCGCGCAGCTTGCGCCCGTACGTGGTCTTCGTCTGCGAGCGCGCCTCTGCGCCGACATCGAGCGCGCGAGGCTCCGCATCCTGAGTGTTTGGCAGTTTCTTATCGAACATGAACGTGTTCCTTCCTGTGACGACGACCCGAATCAGTTCGGCCTCGGACTTGTGGCGGATCTGCACGAGCGCCGACGCCGCCTTCTTCCGTGCAGGCCCGTGCACCTCGAAGGCGACGCCGAGGCCGAGGCCGAGCAGGTCGCGGTCGATGCAGAGCCGGCACGTCACGCAGGTCCTGCCCGAGGTCTGCGCGGGGCACGGTACGAAGCGCGTCGATGTGCCCGGCAAGGAGAACGTCTTCTTCGTCGGGAACCGCTCGACCACGAGGGCCGAGGGGTACCCCTGACGGCGGGCGAGCTCCGCGTCCTCGGGACGCTCGATCGACGCGAGCACCGAGATCGCG
>CAIXWQ010000262.1 GCA_903923175.1 uncultured delta proteobacterium
CACCCCCGCCGGCCCGGCGCGCGCGCGTGGCGAGCGTGCTCGCGCTCGTCGTCGTCGCGGCCATCGCCGTCGTCGCGACCGCGGCCACACTTTCGCTGCGCGCCTCGAGGCGCACGGCGCTCCGCGTGCCGGCGGTCCAGCCGATGTCGTGCGCGAGCGACATGGCGTTCGTCCCCGGCGGCTCGTTTCGCCGCGCCGGGGGCGGCCGCGCGACGGTCCGCGCGTACTGCATGGATCGCCTCGAGGTCTCCCTCGCCGCCTACGGCGCGTGCGTGACGGCAGGCGCCTGCGGGGCGACCAAGCAGACCGTCTCCGTGCCCGGATACGACGCCGACGAGCTCGCCTGGCGGAGCCTGTTCTGCCCGGGAGGGCGGCTCGGCGGCGGCGCCACGCACCCGGTCACGTGCCTCGATACGAGCATGGCCCAGGCCTATTGCGCCTGGAAGAAACGGCGCCTGCCGACCGACCTGGAGTTCGAGTGGGCTGCGCGCGGCGGCCCGAACGCGACCCGCTATCCGTGGGGCGTGCACGTCCCCGAGGCGACCCACGCGTGCACGTCCCTGCAGGCGGCGCGGGGCTGGGCGAAAGGCCGAGGCCCGTGGGAGGCGTGGAGCCGCGAGCTCGGCGACGCGGAGGTCGGCAGCTGCGAGGTGGGGAGTCACCCGAAGGGAGCCAATCCCTGGGGCGTGCAGGACCTGATTGGCAACGTCTGGGAGATGGTCACTTCGAATCAAGACGGCGACGCCGTCGACCTGACCGCCGGCGCGGGCTGGCACACGAGCAACCCCGGCTACATCCAGGCCGCCGGCTTCTGGACAGGCAAGTGGACGGCCGAGTCGCGCGACGCCGACACCGGGTTTCGCTGCGTCGGCGATCCCGAGTAGGCCTCGGTTCGATCGACGAGACGACGAAGCGACGAGACCACGAAACTACGAAACGGCGAGCCGCGTGCATGGTCGCCGTCCACGTCGCGCGCACGTTGAGCGAGCGCACGAGCGCGACGGTACGCGCCCGGGGTAGGCACTCGCGTCGCGCCGCGCGGCCCGTGGCTCGGTGTACGCTCGCTCGCGGTGCCGACGCGTCCGCGCTCCGACTCGGGCCCGCTGCCCGCGCGCAGCCAGCGCCTGCGGTGGCGCGACGTGGAGCACTGGCGCGACGCCGACAAGGTGCTGCTGGTCTCGCTGCTCACCATGCCGTTCGCGGTCGGCTGGATGCTGCGGCTGCGCGTGCTGACCGCCGACCCCTCGGCGTCGAGCTACGTGAGCCGGCGCTTCTTGCCGCTCGTCTTCGCCTTCACCTGGATCCAGGTGCTCGCGCACGCCGCGCTGATCGGCGCCGCCCTGCTCGCGCGGCGGAGCGCCACGCCGCGCGCCTCGTGGCTCGTGCACGCCGAGGTGCAGACCTGGTTCCTCTGCATGTCGTTCTCGCTGTACGCGATGGGCCCGTTCACGAGCTCGTACGGCGTGCTGTGGCTCGCGGTGCCGATCACGGGCTTCCTGCTCTTCGAGGAGCGCCCCGTGCTCCTCGGGCTGCTCACCGGCTCGCTCGGCGCGCTCGGCGGGATCCTGCTCCCCGCGATCGGGCTGCTGCCGTACGCGCCGTTCGTCGAGGTCGCGCCCTTCGGCCAGGGCGTGCTCCATCGTGGGTGGCTGATGGCCGTCGGCATGCCCTCGGTCTTCGCCACCATCGTCGTGCTCGTCGTCTTCGTCTCGCTGGTGCGACGGCTCCGCAGCCGGCAGGCCGAGCTGCTGCGCCTCAGCCGCACCGACGCGCTCACCGGGCTCGCCAACCGCGGCAGCCTCTTCGAGCGCCTCGGCGAGGAGCTCGCGCGAGCGCGCCGCTACGGGCACCCGGTGAGCCTGGTGATGATCGACGCCGATCACTTCAAGGCCATCAACGATCAGCACGGCCACGTCGTCGGCGATCGCGTGCTGCGCGAGCTCGCCGCGCGCGTGCAAGGCGAGCTGCGCGAGCACGACGTCGCCGCGCGCTACGGAGGCGAGGAGCTCGCGGTCCTGCTCCCCCACGCGCCGCTCGACGGTGCGCGCACCGTCGCCGAGCGCCTCGTCGCCGCGGCGCGCTCGGTGACCTTCGAGGGGCAGCGGCTCACGGTGAGCGCGGGCGTCGCGCAGGCGCTCGACGCCGAGGCGGCCGACGAGCTCGTCGCCCGCGCCGACGCCGCGCTCTACGAATCCAAGCGGGCGGGGCGCGATCGCGTCTCGCTCGCGCCGACGCCGCGCTGAGCGACGAGAGCGCCCCGTCTCGGAGGCGCTCTCGCGGCTCGGACGCGCGCCCTCGCTACGCCGCCCCGCCTTGCGCGTTCACCGGCGGCGGCGGCCCGCCCTCTCCACCCGGCTCGCCTCTCGGCGCGTGCGCCGCGACCTCCGCGGCCTCCTTCTTCAGCGCGTCGCCCCAGAGCCCCGCGCGCAGCTCCTCGAGGCGCGCCTTCGTCTTCACGAGCTTGGCCGACTGCACCTCGGTCTCCGCCCGGACCGACGCGCTCTTCTCGACGCCCATCGAGCGCGCCTCCTTGGCGGCCTTGAGCACCTCGAGCATCTCGCGGTGGAGCTCCTCGCCGGCGCTCACCACCCACGCGTCGAGCTTGGTCGCGAAGTCCTCGATCATCTCGTCGATCTTCGGGCCGACCTTGCCGGCGACCTCGCGGAGCACCTCGGGGGTGCGGTCCTTCGCGATGCGCTTGTATTCGCTCTTGATCCGCTCGCGCGCGAACCAGCCGAGCACCGGCGCGCCGGCGAGCAGCACGACCGGCAGCCAGCCGCCCGAGAGCAGGGTCGCGATGCCCACGGTGACCATCGCCAGCACGCCGACGTCGAACATCATCGAGTCGACTTCGACCTTGAGCGACGGCAGCTGCGTGCCGAGCTGCTCGCTCACGCGCTTGGCCGTCTCCTGCGCGTCCTCGCGCACCAGCGCGATCGTGCGCTCGGTGATCCCCTCGAGCGCGGTGCCGATCTCCTTGGTCTCCGCCTCGGCCCACCCCTTGAAGAGCGCCTCCAGGTACCCCTGGTAGTGCGTCTTCACGTCGCCCGGCTCGGCGAGATCGAGCTGCTGCAGCGCCACGCGCGTGGCGTCGTCGACGAAGCGATCGAGATCGCGCCGCGCCCAGCCCTTCACGGTGGCGATCTCCTCGCGGATCTTCGCGCGCCGCTGCTCCAGCGTGACGCCGTGCCCCTGCAGATCGGTCTCGATGAACGAGATGCGCCGCGCGAGCTCGGCCTCGTCCATCGCGAACGCGCGCCGCTTGGCGTCCACGCCCTTCGCCAGCGTCTCGGACGTGGTCAGCGCCTCGCCGAGCGCGTTGTCGAGCAGGATGCGCCCGCGCTGCTCCGCGAGGAAGCGCGTGAGGTAGTCGAGGAGCGCAGGCATCCCGCTCGCATCGGCGTCGCCCGCCAGCGACTTCTGCGCGCTCACCGGGAAGACCACCGGCTCGGTCGGCAGGCGCGCGAACTTCGCAAGGTTGGTCTTGGTGTACGCGAGCGCTTCTTCCTGCTCGCTCGGCGACAGGAGATCCCACTTGGTCACCACGAAGACGATCTTGTCGCGCGCCTGGCCGAGGATCTTGTCCTGGATGAACGCGCGCTCGCTCTCCTTGAGGATCTGCCCCGCGTCGAGCAGGAAGAGCACCGCGTCGGACTGCGGGATGTAGCTGTAGGTGATGTCGGCGCGCTGCAGCGACAGGTCGTTCACGCCTGGCGTGTCGACGAGCACGATGCGCTCCCTCAGGAGCGGCGCCGGGTACGAGACCTCCAGGCGATCGACCTCGTCGACCTTCCCCTCGCCGCCGACCATGAACGAGCGCACCGCCTCGAACTCGATCGGTGTCGACTCGCCGCTCGGGTGGACGATCTTCGCGCTCGGCGTCTCGCCCCAGTTCAGGTGATGGATCGTCGCCGTGGTCGGCGTGACGCCGGTCGGCAGCGCGGGGGCGCCGAGCAGGGCGTTCACGAACGTGGTCTTGCCGTGGTTGAACTCGCCCACGACGACGAGGTGGAAGCGATCCTCCTCGAGCTTCTTCACGAGCTTGGTGGAGACGCGCTCGTGGATGGTGACGGCGCCGAGCGACTGCGCGACGTCGGCGAGATCCTGGACGGCGAGCGTCACGTCGAGCTTGCGCTCGCGAAACCCCTCGAGCGCGCCGCGCGCGCCGGGTGCAGCGGGTGAGGTCACGAGCGTCGCGGCCTGGTCTTTGTCGTCGCTCATCCGATCACCTTGATGATTTCGTGGGTCCGCGCGTCGCACTCGCTCATGGTGATGCCGCCCGGGCCGAGGCCGGCCTTCTCGCGATAGAGCGCCGTCTCGGAGAAGATCTTCAGCGCCTGCACGCGCTTGGGCACGTACGGGTGCGACGCGAACAGCTCGGCGAGCCGGCCGACGCCGCGCTTTCCGTCCTCGTACTGGCGCAGGTACTCGTCGACGTTGAGCTCCTCGTAAAGCTTCTTGCTGCCGACCGCGAGCTTCATCAGCCCCTTCATCGAGACCTGCAGATCCTTCACGACGATGAGCCCCGCGCGGTCGCAGGTGATCTCGGCGCGCCGCGACCACGCGAGCAGGGCCACGCGCGCGGGGTACGCGAACCACTGCACGAACGCGCTCGCCATGTACGTGAGGAAGTACAGCGCCGTCATGTAGACGACGTGGTTGTTCTGGATGTGGCCGCACTCGTGGCCGAGGATGTCGAGGATCTCCGCGTCGGTGAAGTGATCGACGACCGAGCCGTTGAGCAGGATGAACGCGTCCTCGTTGGTGCCGAAGGTGCCGGCGTTGAGGTGCGGGTTCTGCCCGACGTAAAGCGTGGGCGTGGGGATGCCGAGCGTCTGCGCGGCCTTCACGTTGAGGGCGTGCAGCCGGGGGAACTGGTTCTCGGTCACCCGCACGGTGTGGCCGAGCATCTCGTTGCGCCCCCACTCCTTCCAGGCGCGCACCACGGCGGCGATCGCGTACTCGACCGGCGCGATCTTCTCGAAGGTCGCGCGCGTCTGCCGGTCGGCCACGTAGCCGTAGTCGAACCCGCCGGCGGCGCCGGGATCGGCCTTCTTGTTGGCGACGTACGTCTGGAATTCGAGCGGGGGGACTTGAGCCATCCTGGGCGACCTCGTGCGCGTCGAACCGGTGAGCTGGATCCGGAGAGGATGCCGCCGCGACGTGCGTTGCGAGCGTAAGCACGCGATCGAGCGCGAGCAACGCGCCGTCCCGGCGGGGCGTCTGCCCTTCGAACGCCTGGAAATCATGGTCGATTCCGCGCGCGCGCCGAGCGTCGTCGGCCGACGTGCAACGTTTCGACACCCCCCCTTTGCGGTCGTCTACAATGCGCGCGATGCGCCGAGCGGCCGCCCTCTCCTTCGCCTGCCTCGCTGGTTCGATGGCGCTCGCCTCGCGCGCCCACGCGGCCGACTCCGATCTGCCCTCGGGCGACGAGCCGCCGCGGTTCGTACCGACCGCGGTCGTCGACAGCTATTTCGCCTACCACTTCTCGCCGCCGAAGGAGGATCTCTCCGTCGCGTCGTTCACCACCGCGGCGGCGCGCCAGCGCGAGTTCACCGTGAACCTCGCCGCGATCGGCGCGCGGCTCGAGCACGCGCACCTGATCGGCGCCCTCGCGCTGCAGGCCGGCAGCTCGGTCGACCTGCTCTACCCGCCGACCGCGCAGGGCTCGGCGAACGGCATCGGCTCCGAGGTCTACAAGCACGTCCAGGTCGCCTACGCGGGCTACCGGACGGGCGACTTCACGGTGACGATGGGGCTCTTCCCCTCGGTGTTCGGCGTCGAGAGCTTCCAGACGACGTCGAACTGGAACTACCTGAAGTCGTTCGCGGCGGACCTGACGCCCTACTACCAGGAGGGGGCGAAGGTCACCTGGCGCTTGCTGCCGGCCCTCAAGCTCACCGGCGTCGTCACGAACGGCTGGCAGATCCACGGGCACGTCCCGAACAAGTCGCCGAGCTACTCGGCGCGCCTCGACTGGTCGATCAGCGACGAGCTCCACGTCCACGACACCGTGCACGTGGGCAAGGAGAGCCAGATCGACAACGACAAGGTGCGCGTCTACGACGAGCTCGCCGTCCAGGGCGACTTCGGCAAGCGCGTGAGCGCCGCGCTGCAGCTGTGGGGCGCCAAGCAGGGCGCCTCGACGGCGTACGGCGGCGTCGCCTGGGCGAAGTGGAGCTTCGTCGACCGGCTCTACGTCTCGCTCCGCGGCGAGTACTTCAAGGACGCCGACGGCTTCCTCTTCGAGGGGCTGAGCGCGCCGTTCCTGCCGAGCGTCGTCGAGGGCACCAAGCCCGGCGCGACGTTCGAGGCGGGCACCCTCACGCTCGGCTGGATGCCGCACGAGAGCTTCGTGGTGAAGGCCGAAGGGGTCTACCGCCACGCCGATCGCGCGGCGTTCTACGGCGACGCGACGCCGGCCGCGCCCGCGAACGACACGCAGGCGAACGACACGCACTCGGTCACCGCGCTGCTGTCCGCGGCGTTCGTCTACTGAACGGCCCGCGCGGCCACGCGCGGCTCGGGCCTCGCGCTCAGGAGGCCCGCGCGAGCGCGCGCTGATCGCGCAGATCGGCGAGGATCGCGCCGACGCGCGAGGCGAGCGTCGCCCCCTTCGCGATGAAGTGGCGCACGCCGAGCGCGCTCAGGACGTCGAGATCCTCCGGGCGCGGGATGGCGGCCGAGACCGGCACGACCGTGCAGCGGCTGTGCGCGTCGACGCCGCGCAGGTACATGCACACCTCGAGGCCGTTCATCCGCGGCATGTGCAGGTCGAGCAGCAGCACGTCGGGGATGCGCCGCGCGATCGCGTCGATCGCCGCCTGCCCGTCGTGCACGACGCGGATCTGGGCGTCCGGGAGCTTTCGCTTCGCGATCGCCACCAGGAGCTTGGCGATCTCGAGGTCGTCGTCGACTACCAGCACGGTGAGCGACGACGCGCGCGACGACGGCGGCGCCTCGACCTCCACGTCGATCGCGCGCAGCTCGGCGAGCACCTCTTCCATGCTCCCCGGGCGGTCGTAAGGGCTCTTCGCCATCATCGCCGTCAACAGCGACGCGAGGCGCACGGGCACGTCGGGGCGCTCGGCGCCGACGTCGGGCACCGGCGCGAGGATCTGCGCGCGCAGCACGTCGGCCGCGGCGTCGGCGACGAACGGCACGCTGCCGGTGAGCAGCTCGAAGCCGAGCACGCCGAGCGCGTACACGTCGACGAGGTGCGCCTCGCCCCGGCCGATCTCGTCGGACGCGGACTCGGGCGACATGTACTCGGGCGTGCCGCTGGCGAAGCCGAGCGCGCCGTCGATCGCGACCTGCGCGAGCACCAGCCCGAAGTCCATCAGCACCACGCGCCCGTCGGGGGCGAGCATCACGTTCTCGGGCTTCACGTCGCGGTGGGCGATCCCCGCGAGGTGCACGGCGCGCAGCGCGTCGGCGATCGCGAGCATGAGGCGTGTGACCTCGCCGGCATCGAAGCCGCGCCGCGACTCACGGCGGCTGTGCATGTGCCGGTAGAGGCTCGTGCCGTGGAGCCGCTCCATCACGACGTAGGGGACGTCCTCGTGGACGCCGACCGCGTAGACCGTGAGCACGCCCTTGTGGCGCACCGACGCGAGCGCCTGCGCCTCCGTGATCACCGACTCCACGCGCACGTGCGGCCACGGGACCTTGATCGCCACGCCGCGGCGCAGGCGGCGGTCCCAGGCCTCGAAGACCTGCCCCATGCCGCCGCGCCCGATGACCGCGCGCAGCTCGTACTGCCCTTCCAGGACGACGCCCGGCCGGAAGCGATCGTCCCGGCCCGGGGCCGGAGCGGGCTGAAGCGCGTCGACGGTGTCTCTGCGTTCGGGCATCGCGGGTTCCGAGCGGAAGCCGCGAGCGGAGCAAAGGCCGGACCGAGCGAGCAACTTCGTGCGATCGCACGTCGCGCCTCGGCGGCGTCTCGATCCGGCGTCGCGAAATGCAACGACCCGTCTCGAATGGCGACGCTCGCGCGGCCGAGCCTACTCCGCGTCGCCTTCGTTCCCGCCGGGGGGCGGCGCCCCGCGCTCGGCCTCCAGGTAGCGGAAGATGGTGCGCGGATCGACGCCGAGGTCGCGCGCCGTCTGGGTGCGGTTGCCGTTGTTGCGCTCCAGCGCCTCGAGCACGTACTTGCGCTGGAACTCCTCCTTCGCCTTCTCGAGCGGGAGGATCGGCGCCTGCGCCTCGGGGCCGAGATCCATGTCCTCGGGCTGCAGGAGCGACTTGTCGCACAGCACGAGCGCCTTCTTGATGCGGTTCTCGAGCTGCCGGATGTTCCCCGGCCACGGGTACTTGCGGATGGCGCCGAGCGTCGAAGGCCCGTAGCCGACGACCTTCGAGTGCATCTCGTCGGCGTACTTCGAGAGGAGCGCCTTGGCGATGATCAGCACGTCGTCGCCGCGCTCGCGGAGCGGCGGCAGGAAGATGTTCACGACGTTGAGGCGGTAATACAGGTCCTCGCGGAACTGCTGTTTCTTGATCTCGTCGTCGAGGTTCTTGTTGGTCGCCGCGACGATGCGGATGTCGACCTTCTCGGGGCGCGAGTCGCCGACGCGGTAGACCACCCGCTCCTGCAGCGCGCGCAGCAGCTTCACCTGCAGGTTGAGCGGCAGCTCGCCGATCTCGTCGAGGAACAGCGTGCCGTTCTGCGCGGCCTGGAACTTCCCCGGGCGCGAGGCGATGGCGCCGGTGAAGGCCCCCTTCACGTGCCCGAAGAGCTCGCTCTCGATCAGGTTCTCGGGGATGGCGCCGCAGTTGATGGTGACGAACGGCCCGTGGATGCGGGGCGAGCGGCGGTGGATCTCGCGCGCGATGAGCTCCTTGCCGGTGCCCGTCTCGCCGGTGATCAGCACGCTGATGTCGGTCGTCGCGACCTTCTGCAGCTTCTTGAAGACCTCCATCATGGAGGGGCACGAGCCGATGATGTCGCCGAAGCGCTTGTCGGTGAGCTCCTTGACGAGCTTGTCCTTGTCGGCGCGCAGCGAGCTGAGGAGCATCGCGTTGGCGAGGATCAGCGAGGCCTGGCCGGCGAAGATCCCGAGCAGATCGAGCGAGCCGCGGTCGAAGAGCCCCTTGACCTTCTGGCTGCCGACGTAGAGCACGCCGAGCAGCTCGCCCTGCGCGAGGAGCGGCACGCACATCACCGACGAGAGGCTCAGCGCGACGACCGACTCGCTCTTGCCGAACGCGGTGTCGGCGAGCGCGTCGCTCACGATCAGCGGCTTCCGCGTCTCGAGCACGCGGCGCACGATGCTGTCGCTGATGCTGCCGCTCGCGTCGGTGATCGTCTCCTTCTTCATGTCGCGCGCCGCGCGCACGACCGGGGCGCCGTCCTGCTGGAGCAGCAGGATGCCGCGCTCGGCGCCGGTCAGATCGACGATGCTGTCGAGCAGGTAGTGGAGGAGATCGTCGATGTCCCCCTTGGCGTGCACCATCAGGCGCTCGCTGAACTCGTGCAGCTTGCGGATGCCTGCGAGCTCGGCGCTGACGTCGGGCGAGGTCGGATCCGACTCGTCGTTCCCCTCGTGCCCTTGCGGCATCGACTCGGAGAAGACCGAGAAGGCGAGCTCGGCCTCGCCGAGCGTGACCCGATCGCCGTGCACGAGGCGCGCGCGGCGCTTCTTCTTGCCGTTGATCAGGATCTCGCCCTGGCGGTCGATCTCCTCGAGGTTGAAGTCGCGCCCGTCGAACACGACCTGGGCGTGGTGATCGGCGAGCCCCGGAGCCTCCACGGCAACGTCGTTGCCGAGCGCGCGGCCGATGGTCGTCATCGGCTTGTAGACGGCATACGCACGCGGCGGCCCCTGGCGCGGGAACCAGCGGATCGTCGGCATTCGCGCCTACGTACCACCCCTTCGCGCCGGCGTCGCCGCCGCGCCGCGGCTCGGCTCGGCGCTGCGCGACGCGCACGGTACCTGTACGTAGGCGCAGCGCCCGGCCCAACCCAGCGCGTCAAACCGGCGCAATGGCGTCACAGAAGCTTGACGAACGGCACCCCGAGCTGATGTATGTTCCGTGGCTCGAAGAACTCATCCCTTGCGCGGTTCCTGCGCAAGAACTCCTGGGAGGCTCGTGATGAAGCGTTTCCTGACGGTCGCGGCGTTTGCTGTTGTGGGTGCGGCTCTCCTCATCGCCTGCGGCGGCGGCGCGAAGCCGGCCGATAGCCCCGCGGGCGCGGGCAGCAGCTCGGGTTCGGCCGCCGCGCCGGCCGACAGCGCCGCCCCGGCGACCTCGGCCACCTGATTCGCGAGTGACTTGTTTCGGCGGGATCGGTCGCAAGGCCGGTCCCGTCGGCGCTTTTGTCCCCCCGCGTGGGCGATGATGCGGCGCCATGCCCGAGCCCCGAAAGCCGTTCGACCGCGAGCGCGCCCTGAGCGTCATGGCGAGCGCGTTCCGCACGATGGTGCCGCTCAACGCCGCGCTCGACCTCGAGGCGATCGACTGCGATTTCGGCGTCTCGGTGATGCGCCTCCCCTGGCGGGCCGACCTCGTGGGGAACCCGGTGCGCGGCGTGCTGCACGGCGGCGCGATCACCGCGCTGGTCGACGCGTGCTCGGGGGCCTCGGTCTTCTTCGCGCTCCCGAAGCCGGTGCCGATCGCGACGCTCGACCTGCGCATCGACTACCTGAAGCCGGCGACGCCGCACAAGGCCGTGACGGCCCGCGCCGAGTGCTATCGCGTCGGGCGCAACGTCGCCTTCACGCGGGCCATCGCCTACCACGACGATCCGAGCGACCCGATCGCCTCCTCGGCGGGGACGTTCATGATCGCCACCAAGGGGGACTCGGTCATGCGCAAGGCGGGGTCGTGACCGCGGAGGAGCTGCGCGCGCTGCTCGCCGAGGCGCGCACGAGCCGGGATTTCGGGCGCTTCGTGGAGGCCATCCCCTTCGCGCGCTTCCTCGGGCTCTCGGTCGCGATGCAGGGCGACGAGCTCGTGACCACGATGCGCTTCGACCCGAAGCTCGTCGGCAACTCCACGATCCCCGCGCTGCACGGCGGCACCATGGGCGGGCTGCTCGAGTCGGCGGCGATCTTCACGCTGCTGGCCGCGCCGGAGTCGGTCGTGCTGCCGAAGATCATCAACATCACGGTCGACTACCTGCGGAGCGCGCGCGCGGTGGAGACGTACGCGGCCGGCGTGATCACCAAGCAGGGGCGACGCGTGACCACGGTGCAGGCGTTCGCGTGGCAGGAGGACCGCGCCAAGCCGGTAACCTCGGCGCACGCGCACTTCCTCGTGCAGGACGGCTGAGCGGCCGCGCCGAGCCCGCGCCGAGCCCGCGCCGAGCGCGAACTTGCCCGCTCGCGGGCGGTGGGCGTAGCGGCCGGACATGCGACGCTCCGCGCTCCTGCTGCTCGCGCCCGTGCTCGCGCTCGGCGCCCTCTGCGCGTCGGCCGACGTTCAGGCGGCGAAGTCGAAGAAGATCGACCCGTGCGCCGGGGCGAAGATCTGGACCACGACCTCGCCCTACTTGCCGCTCGCCTTGGTGCGCGGCACCTCGATCTCGAGGCCGCGCGGCGAGTGCGACAAGGAGTACTGGCGCCCGGGCGGTCACTTCACCTCGGTCGACGCCTCGGGGCAGCCGGTGGGCGTCGCGACGTGGGTCGAGACGGCCGGCTTCGACGGGCTCAAGCGCACGAGCGGGCGCGAGGGGGTCGGCCTGCGCGTGCAGGGCGAGTCGTGGAAGGCGCCCCCCTCCTCGGCGTTCGAGGCCGATCGCGAGACGCGCCGCGCCTTCGACGCGTTCTACGTGCACCTCGCGAAGCTCCATCCGACGGCCGTGACGTTCTTCCACGCGAAGACCAAGACGACCGGCGCGCCGACGACCTACGCCGCGGCGTCGGGGCGCGCGCTGGTGATCGGCTACCTCGACGATCACGAGCGCTGGCAGGTCGCCTACGTCGACAAGCAGAAGGCGGCGAAGACCAAGGAGCCGTTCCACGTGCGCGCGGTCTTCGATCTCAACGGCGACGAGCGCCCCGAGGTCGTGGTGTTCCTGCGCGAAGAGGACCTCGGCTACGACGTCGTGCTGTCGCCGTCGCGCGGCGGACGGCGCTATCGGCAGGTCGCGGAGAACCCCGACGACGGGCCGTGAGCGCGGCCGCCGAGCGCGAGCCTCGGCGAGGCTCGTCGAGTACGGCGAGCAGAGCAGCGTGGTGCTCGACCGCGCGCGCGCGTGTTCGTCGTCGGCGACGGGTACCGGAACGACGAGACCGACACGCTCGCGGCGGCGCTGGTCGAGAACCGGCTCGACGTGGCGAAGTGAGCGAGGCGAACGGCCGAGCCGGGACGCGCGCCCGTGGCACCCGCGGCGCACGCGGCGCATACGGAGCCAGAGCCGGTTTGCTAGCGTAGCCTCCGTGAAATCCTCCGAAGAACGGTGGCTGCTCGATCTGCGCGCCTCGGCCCGCGGCGACTCGCGCGCGTACGACCTGCTCCGCTCGCTGACCGACGAGGTCGGCCCGCGCTTCAGCGGCACCCCCGGCGAGGCCGCGGCGGTGCAGTGGGCGCTCGAGGCGATGCGCCGCGCAGGGCTCGCGAACGTGCGCACCGAGGCCGCGCCGACCGTGCTCTGGTCGCGGGGCGACGAGCGCGGCGGGGTCGCCGAGCGCGTCGAGCTGCTGTCGCCGCGCCGGGAGCGGCTGGTGGCGACCGCGCTCGGCAGCAGCGTCGGGACCGTCGGCGGCGCCGTCGAGGCGCAGGTCGTCGAGGCGACGTCGATGGAGGAGATCGATCGCCTCGGCCGCGCGCGGCTCGAGGGCAAGATCCTCTACCTGCACCACGTGATGCCGCGCCTGCGCGACGGCACCGGCTACAACGCGGGCGGCTGGGCGCGCACCGCGGGCGCCTCGCGCGCGGCGAAGCACGGGGCGGTCGGCTTCGTCATCCGCTCGATCGCGACCCACTCGCTGCGGATCGCGCACACCGGCATCCTCCACTACGACGGCGACGCCCCGAAGATCCCCGCCGCCGCGCTGAGCCCGCCCGACGGCGACCTGCTCCATCGCCTCCTCGCCGACGGCGGCCGGGTGCGGCTCGCGATGGAGCTCGGGTGCCGCCCGCTGCACGCGGGCGAGTCGTTCAACGTGCTCGGCGAGATCCCCGGCACCGATCTCGCCGATCAGATCGTGCTCTTCGGCGCGCACCTCGACTCGTGGGACGTGGGCCGCGGCGCGGTCGACGACGGCGCGGGCTGCGTGATGGCGCTCGAGGTCGCGCGGATGATCGGCGCGCTCCCGAAGCGCCCGCGGCGCACGCTGCGCATCGCGCTCTTCGCGAACGAGGAGCTCGGCGCCGGCGGCGGCCGCGCCTACGCGGAGGCGCACGCGGGGGAGGCGTCGCGCCACTACGCGGCGATGGAGGCCGATCAGAGCGACGGCGCGCCGTGGGCGCTACGCGTCCCCGAGCACCGGCGCGACTCCCCGGCCAGCAAGCGCCTCGCCGCGCTCCTCGCGCCGCTGCACCTCGAGCTCGACCCCGGCCCGGCGCGCGGCGGCGTCGACGTCGGCCCGCTCCACGCGCGCGGCGTCCCGTTCGTCGATCTGCGCCAGGACGCGACGCGCTACTTCGACCTGCAGCACTCGGCGAACGACGTGCTCGAGAACGTGGTGCGCGAGGAGCTCGACGCCGCGACCGGCGCCTTCGCCACGACCGTGGCGCTGCTGCTGCACATGGACGAGAGCCTGCGGTAGCGCGAGGCGGGGGCGCGCGGGCGCGGGCTCGGATCCCGGGCGCACGCGCTACCCTCGGCGGATGTCTCGCGAGCTGCCCGCGGCCGAGCCCGATCCGAACCTCGCACGCCTCCACGCCATCGGGCGCGCCCTGCGCGCGCCGTGGCGGCCTGCGGCTGCGCTCACGGTCAACCAGGCCACGCTGCGCGTCGTGAAGTTCGAAGGACACTTCGCCGACTTCCACGAGCACGCGATCGACGAGTGCTACGTCGTGCTCGAGGGAGAGCTGCTCGTGGAGCTCGAGGGCGAGCCCGCCACGCGGCTCGGGCGCGGCGACGCCTACGTCGTGCGCGCCGGCACGCGCCACCGGCCGTTCGCGCTGCCGCACGCGATGGTGCTGCTGATCACGTAGCCGCAGGAGCGACGACGGGCATCGCCGGCAGAGCGGCGAGCGCGGCCTCGACGTCGACGGGGACGCCGACCGCGCGCAGGCCGGGCAGGAACACCTCGGGCACGAACTTGCGATAGAGCTCCTGCTCCTCGCGCATCGAGCAGACGCCGTGCGCGGCGAGGCGCGCGTCGTCGTTGGTGACCTCGACGGCCGCCGGCGCGTCGTCGCTGCCGAAGAGGTTGCGGCCGATCCCCGCGACGTACTCGGGGACGACCTCGGCGACCGAGCGCAGCGTCGCGTCGTCGGCCGTCCGGAGCGCGTGCGCGAGGTACGCCCAGCCCACGCGCGCGTGGACGATCTCGTCGGAGAGGAAGATGGTGAGCACGCCGCGCACGACCGGATCGACCGCGCGATCGCGGAGCATCGCGAGCTCGGTGCAGGCGAACGTCTCCCCGAGGCACGAGAGCAGGATCGCGGAGCGCGACGCCTGCGCGACCGCGGTGAGCGACGCGTCGGCGGGGAGCGAGGAGATCTCGCGCGGGAGCGGCGGGCGGTGGCCGCCGTAGACGTCGACCATCTTCACGGCGAGCTCGGTGTGGCGCAGCTCGTCGATGCAGACGCGGTGACAGACGGCGACGAGATCGACCGGCGCGCCGGCCGCGATGAAGTCGAAGGAGAGCGTCGAGAAGCCCGTGATCGAGCGGTACTCGGTCGGGATGCGCTCGCCCCAGATGCGGCCGAGCTCCGCGCGCACCTCGGGCGCGAGCGAGGGCGCGTGCGTCTGCTCCCACGGAATGGGGCGGTGGAAGCCGCGCATCAGCCGCGCGTACTCGGCGCGCAGCGGCGTCTCGGAGATCCATGCCGCCGCGTCGGCCGGGAAGTAGTCGAAGAGCTCAGGCGCGGGCACGGCCGGCCCCCGAGAACCCGCGCGTCGGCATCTGCGGCCGGATCGTCGGATCGGTGCGAGGCCGGACGACGCTGTTGGAGGGGGCCGGAATGGCGGTCGCGGTCGCGCTCGCCGTCGCGCTCGCGGGAGGCGTCGCGGTGGCGCTCGCCGTCTCGCTCGCGGTCGCGCTCGCCGTCGTCGCGACGTCCGCGTCCGCGTCCGTGACCGGCTCGTGGTCGGGCCGCACGACCGGCTTCGTCGAGGTCTCCGCGCACGCCTGCAGCAGGCCTGGGGAGATCATCGCCGCGCCCATCACGACCGAGCGCGCGACGTCTTTCATCGGAGAGCGACCTTCGTACGACATCGGGCGAGCCTATCTGGCGCGATTCGAGTGCGCCAACGGCTCAGAGCGCCGGAAAAACCCCGCGCTCTTCACTGCCCATCGGGGCGGTCGGCACCGCCCCGCCCGATCGGAGTGAATCCGCCGGGGCCCCACCCCACCGGAGAGACTGTTTCACAGTCTCTCAGCGCACGAGCGGCAACCGGCGAACGACGCGCTCGTCCGTCGCGCTCGTCGCGCTCATTGCGCTCGACGCAACGAACGGATCCGGCGCGTCGCGGCTGCCGGCGACCCACTGCGCCGCGGCTCCGCACCCGCCGCGGCACGTCTCGGCGTGCCGGCATCCACTGCAGAACGCAGGCAGCGTCGCGCGGTAGCCGTGCGGATCGCCGGGCGCGAAGAGCGCCGCGAGGTCGAGCGGCGAGAGGCCAGCATCGAGCACGTCGCGCGCCCCCGTCGTGATCGCGTCGCGGTGCAGCGCGCAGTGCCGGAGCTCGCCGCGGGGCCCGAGCACGAATTCCTGCCGGTTCGTGCCGATCGGGCAGTCGTGGAACTCGATCTCGGGCAGGCGCGCGAGGTCGACCACGCAGGGCGGGATCGGCATCGTCGAGAAGAGCGTGATCGCCTCCCCGCGGCCGCGCTCCTCGCGAACGAAGGCGGCCGCGCGCTCGAGCGCGTCGGTGACCTCGGCGGGCGAGGGGACGAGCTCGCTCGCGAACGCGAGCGCGTAGCCGGCGGGGCTGAAGCGGCTGAGGGCGATCTTGCGCACGCCGAGCGAGCGGAAGAGGGCGAGGGTCTCGCCGACGCGCGCCGCGTTGCGCCGCGTGAGCACGATCGAGCCCTCGACCGAGACGCGGTGCGCGCGCAGGCGCCCGATGCCAGCGATCGTCGCGTCGAAGTGGGCGCCGCCGACCTGCGCGTCGTGGAGCGCGGCGTCGGGGCCGTTGAGCGTCACGAGCACCGAGATCAGCCGGTAGCGGGCGAGGCGCGCGGCGAGCTCGTCGGTCACCAGCGCGCCGTTCGAGATCATCTGCGCGCGCACGTGCCGCGCGCGCAGCCGATCGAGCACCGGGAAGAGCGCGTGGCTCGCGAGCGGCTCGCCGCCGGTGAGCGTCACGTGCTCGACCTCGATCGCGTCGAGCACGCGATCGACGCGCGCGAGCACCACCGCGACGTCGGGCGTGCCGATCGAGGCGCCGCCGTCGTCGCGCCACGCGTTGTAGCAGTAGTCGCAGCGCTGGTTGCAGAAGGCCGTGAGCTCGATCGCGAGCGAGTGGACCTGCGGCTTCGGCGCGCCCCAGGCGCCCGAGGGTGCAGAAGGCGTCACGGACACCCGCGCTCGACGCGCGCGGGCTTCGGGTGGCGCGCGCCGTCCGGTACGATCGCGAGCTCGCCGTGATCGTCGGCGCCCCAGCAGAAGACCTCGCCGCCGTCGGTGAGCGCGCACGCGTGCGAGGCCCCCGCCACCACGTCGCGGGCGGCCGGCAGATCCGCCACGCCGACCGGCGTCACGGTGTCGTCGGTGGTCACGCCGAGCACGCCGCGATCGGAGAAGCCCCAGCACGATACGGTGCGATCGCGGCGCAGCGCGCAGGTCACGCGGCCGCCGGCGGCGACGCGGTCGACGCCGGCGATCGGCACCTTGACCGGGCGCTTCACCGAGAAGCCCCAGCCATACAGCTCGCCGGTCTGGCTCCAGGCGAAGCTCGTCTTGTCGCCGGCGGCGAGCGCGACCGGGCGGATCGGGAGCGTGACGCGCCCCGGCCGCGGGTGGGGCGCACGATCGGTAGTGCCGTCGCCGAGCTGGCCGAGATCGTTGGCGCCCCAGCACCAGACCGCGGGCGCTTCCCCCGCGAGCTCGCGCGTGAGGGCGCACGCGTGCGCGCTGCCGGCGGCGACGCGCTCGACCGCGGGGAGGCCGTCGATCTTCGCCGCCAGCGCCGCGTCGCGCTGCGCGCTGCCGAGCTGCCCCGCGTCGTCGTCGCCCCAGCACTCGAGCCCGCCGCTCGCGTGCAGCGCGCAGGCGAAGCGGCCGCCGACGGCGAGGGCGCCGACGTCGGCGAGGCCCAGCACCGGCGTCGGCCGCAGGAGCATCCCCTTGCCCCAGCACGACACGCGTCCGTCGGCCGTGATCGCGCAGGCGTGCGCGTTGCCCGCGGCCACCTGCTTGGCGTGATCGAGCCGCTGCACTTCGAAGGCGCCGACGCGCGCGTCGGTCGTGCCGACGCCGAGCTGCCCCTCGCGATCGTCACCCCAGCAGAGGACGGCGCCGTCACGCGTGCGCGCGCAGGTGTGGTGGCCGGAGGGACCCGCGGAGATCTCGACGACGTCGGCCAGCGGCGCGCGCGCGCAGCCTCTCGCGGCCGAGCCCGCGGTGGCGGCCGCGAACGGCGCAGGAGCCGAGGGGGGCGCGGCCGAGGCCGCCGGAGGACCGCCCACCACGGTCGGCCCTTGCCCGGGTCGCGCCGCGAGCCACACCCCGACCCCGATCCCGACGCCCGCGGCGACCAGGCCGACGAGCAGCCACTTGGTCGCGCGCCCCTCGCCGTCGGCCGCGTGCGCGCTGGCCCTCGGCCTCACGCTCGCGTTCGAAGCGGCGCGCGCGCGCGAGGCCGGCGCGTGGGGCGCGGTCGACTCGAGCAGCTCGCCGGTGCGCACGTCCACCGCGGTCGAGTCGTCGCCGCCGCCGAGCAGGAAGGGCTCGCTGTGCTCGTCCATCGCCGGCAGCCGATCGATGCGCGCGAGGATCGCGCGGCGCTGCGCGAGGGGCGCGGCCGCGAGCGACTCGACCCACGCGCCGACCTCGCGCGCCGAAGCGGGCTCGACCGCGTCCTCGAGCGCCAGCGCCATCTCGTGCGCGGTGGCGAAGCGCTCGTCGCGCGGGCGCGACATCCCGCGCAGCACGAGGGCGTCGAGCGCGAACGAGACCTCGGGGCGCCGCTCGCTGGGCGCCGGCACGGGCGCGTGCAGCACGGCCTCGAGGCGATCCTCGCGCTCGGTGCCGCCGAAGGGGCGCTCGCCGGTGAGCAGCTCCCAGAGCATCACCGACGCGGCGTACACGTCGACGCGGCGATCGATCGCGGCGCCACCGCCGCCGCTTCGAACCGCGCCCGGGATCTGCTCGGGGGCGAGGTAGCCGAGCTTGCCCTTGAGCACCCCGACGCCGGTGTGCTCGTCGCTCGCGAGCGCGGCCTTGGCGATGCCGAAATCGAGCACGCGCGCGTGGCCGTCGACGCCGACGATCACGTTCTGCGGCGACACGTCGCGGTGCACGAGCCCGAGCACGCGGCCGCCGTCGCCGACCGTCTCGTGCGCCGCGTGCAGCCCCTCGAGCGTGTCGATGAGGATGCGCACCGCGATCGGGATCGGCACCGGCGCGTGGCGATCGAGGGCGGCGTGCGCGAGCCCGGCCACCGACTCGCCGAGCACCAGCTCCATCACGATGAAGGTGTCGTCGCCGAGCGCCTCGACGTCGAGCGTCGGGAGCACGTTCGGGTGGCGCACGCGGGCCGCGAGGCGCGCCTCGTCGAGGAAGCGGTCCACGAACTGCGGATCGCGGGCGAAGCGCGGGTGCAGCCGCTTGATCGCGACCGTGCGCGCGAAGCCGGCCGGGCCGAGCAGCCGCCCGAAGCAGACCGTGCCCATGCCGCCGGAGGCGATCTCGTCGAACACCGCATAGCGGCCGAGGATCCGAGCGGGCGCGGCCATCGCTGCAATCTACCAGAGGCCGGCGCGCGGGCGCTCGCGGGTGGCGCGGCTCGCCGACGCCGGCCGGACCGAGGCGGCGCAGAAGTGCAAACGGCGCGCGTCGGCCTGGACGATCGCGCCCGAGGCCGTACAGTGCGCCCACCGCATGCCCCGCCCCGCGAAGCCGAGCTCGTTCCGCGAGAAGGTCCGCCGCCGCCTCGCGTCCGAGGTCGGCGCGAGCCCTTCCGTGGGCGGCTTCACCGCCGCGCTCCTCTACCCGTCGCCCTACCACGTCGGGATGTCGTCGCTCGGCTACCAGCGCATCTACCGGCTGCTGCAGGAGACCCCGGGGCTCTCGTGCGAGCGCGCGTTCCTCGACGACGACGCCAAGCCCGGCGAGCCCTCCCCTCCCCTGGTCACGTACGAGTCGCTCCGCGCGGTCGCCGAGCTGCCGGTCATCGCGGTGAGCGTGGCCTACGAGCTCGAGATCCAGGGGCTCGTCATGGCCCTCGAGGCGTCCGGCGTCTCGCCGCTGCGCGACGATCGCGACGAGCGCCACCCGTTCGTGATCGCCGGCGGCCCGCTCACCTTCTCCAACCCGACGCCGCTCGCGCCGTTCTGCGACGCGGTGATCATGGGCGAGGCCGAGCAGGTCGTGATCGAGGTGATGCGCACGCTCGAGGCGACGCCGAAGAAGCACGATCGCCTCGCCGCGCTCGCGAAGCTCGCGCACGTGTGGGTCCCCGCCATCCACGGCGAGCAGCTCGCCACCCTCGGCCAGTGCGACGACGCGCTCCTGCCCGCGTGGGGCGGCGTCCGCGCCGCCGAGACCGAGCTCGCCTCGATGTTCCTCATCGAGACCTCGCGCGGCTGCTCGCGCGGCTGCGCCTACTGCGTGATGCGCCGCTCGACCAACGGCGGCATGCGCATCGTGCCGAAGGACGTCGTGCTCGGGCTCGTCCCCGAGGACGCGAAGCGCGTCGGCCTGGTGGGCGCGTCGGTGAGCGATCACCCGCAGATCATCGAGATCGTGAACACGCTGGTCGATCGCGGCTGCGAGGTCGGCCTCAGCTCGCTGCGCCCCGACAAGCTCAAGCTCGAGTTCGTGGAGGCGCTCAAGCGGGCCGGCTACCGCACGCTCACCACCGCGATGGACGGCACCAGCGAGCGCATGCGCAAGCAGCTCGATCGCCGCGCCGAGGTGCGCCACCTGCTGCGCGCCGCCGAGAACGCGCGCGCGGCCAAGATGGATCGCCTCAAGCTCTACCTGATGGTCGGCCTCCCCGGCGAGACGGAGGACGACGTCGACGAGTGCGCGCGCTTCACCACCGAGCTCTCGAAGATCGTCCCCGTCGCGCTCGGGATCGCCCCGTTCTGCCCGAAGAGGAACACGCCGCTGGTCGACGCCGAGTACGCCGGCATCGACGTGGTCGATCGCCTGCTCGATCGCCTCCGCAAAGGGCTGCGCGGCCGCGCCGACGTGCGCACGACCAGCGCGAAGTGGGCGTGGGTCGAGGCGGTGCTCGCCAAGGGGGGCGACGCCGAGGGGCGCGCGGTGCTCGAGGCGACGCACGCGGGCGGGAGCTACGCGGCGTACAAGCGCGCGTTCGCGAAGATCGAGAAGCGCGAGCCGGTCGCGCCGACCGGCCGGAACGGCGCGAAGGTTTCGAGGCGCGGCCTGACGGTGGTCACGTAACGGCGGATCGGCGCGCGCCTCAGGGGCACGCCGGGCAGCGCGGGCAACGGAGCGCGGTCGAACGCTGGAGCGGCAGGTCGTAGTCGAAGCCCGGCGAGGGACAGAACGGGCAGCGAGCCTGCTCAGCCCCCGTCCGCCGTCGCGTCCCCGGCCTCGCTCGCATCACCCGCGTCGCCGGTCTCGCCCGCGTCACCCGCGTCACCCGCGTCACCCGCGTCGCGCGCGTGCAGCGGCGCGTACAGCGCCTCGAGGCGGTGGATCTCGGCGCGCACGCTGGCGAACGGCTCGGTGCCGCTGCACCCGCTGGTGGAGCGCTGCCGCACGCCGCCGTCGACGAGCGTCAGCCGGTAGGAGCCGAAGTCGTCGCTGGCGGTGGTGCAGTCGGGGAGCAACGTCGCGAGCGCCGCGACCATGTCGTCGGCCGTCACGAGCGTCTCGAAGCCGCGGCAGTCGGTCGGGGCGACCACGCCGCTGCCGACCCTCGGGCCGCCGCCTCCGGTGGCCGACGCCTCGACGCCGCAATCGTGGTCCATGACGAACTGCTCGCCGACCCCGGTGCCTTGCCACGAGAGCTCGAACGAACGGTAATCGTCGGCCGTCAGGTGGTCGCCGGTGGCGCTGCCGCTGCTGCTGCAGCCGGCGACGAAGAGCGTCGCGAACCAGGGGAGGAGGTGGCGCATGGGCGCGCTTCGAAGCAGCGCACGTGCCAGCGCGGCTCGAACGCGCGGAGCGGAGAAATTCGGGGGCCGAGTCTGCGGCGGGAGGGGCTCGCCGTCACACGGCGACACAACTCGGCGCATCGCGTGCGCCGGGGCGTCGATCGCTCGCCCTCGCAGGCCGGTAACTCACTCCGGCACGACCGACACCATCACGAACAGCACCTGGTTCTGCGTCTGATCCGCGAACGGCCAGGCGACGATCTTCCCCGCCGCATCGATCTTCATCAGCGCGGCGCCGTCGAGCTCCGCGATGCCGATCGTCGCGTCCTTGGTCGCCAGGGCGTCGACGAACTCGATGCGCAGGCGCGTGCGCTTCTCGAGCGGCACCTTGCGGAACTCGATGGCGCTCCAGCGCGGCGTGAAGGTGTCGTCGACCTCGGGGAGATCGAGCGATTTGTCGCCGAGGGGCTGCAGCAGCGTGACCCGCCCCTTGATGTCCGGCGTGCCGATGGTCGCGAAGCCCCCCTCGGCGAGGAACGCGGTCATCGCGGAGTACGAGTCGTCCGCGCGCATGCGCTTGGCGACCTCCTTCCAGATGTCGTCGGGCACGAAGTCGACGCGCCCCCACTGCGTGCCGCCGACGCGCCCGGGGCCGATCACGGCGCTCAGGAACGACACGCGCGCGAGCTCGGGCGCCTGGTCGAGCGCGACGCTCGAGGGATCGGGGAGCGGCGGCAGCGCCTTCGCGGAGATCACCGACGCGCTCGCCGACGCGCTCGTGGACGCGCTCGTCGACGCCGACGCGCTCGCGGAGCTCGACGCGCCAGCGCCCTTCGACGACGACGACGAGGCGCTCGCCGAGGCCGACCCGGCCGGCGCGCTGCGCGCCCCCTTGTGCGGCCGCGGCCCGCAGTTCAGCGAGAGGAGCAGCGGCAGGACGGGGACGACGACCGAGAGCCAGTGGCGGGGCCGGAGGTTCGTGAGGTCCATGCGATCAGAAGGATCTATCAGATCCCCCGCGGGAGTTTCAGAGGTCGACCGCGTACACGAAGCTCGTCGACGGCAGCCGACGCCAGCGCTCGACGACGGTCGCGTGCGGCACGGTCTTGCCGTCGACGTACTTGCTCGTGAGCCCGACCGCGGCCTTCTTGTCGTTCTTGGCCTTCAAGGTCGCGACCACGCGCATCAGCTTCTCGGCGGTTGAGGGGACCTTGTCCCACACGATCACGAACGCGCCCTGGTCCTTGCCGTTGGCCGCGGTCGCCTTCGCGTCCCAGCGCAGCGCCCCCTCGTCGAGGAAGAAGCCGATCTGGATCGCCGACAGCTGCGCGTACGGCTTGATGTGCGCGCCGTCCTGCCACATCCCGCCGCCGATGTGCCCCATGCACCAGACGAGCGACTCGGTCAGCGACTGACGGGCGAGCTCGCCGCCGATCACGCCGTGCTTCTCCGTCCAGCCCGTGTACCAGAGCGACCCCGACTGCGCCTTCAGCTCCTCGAGCATCGCCGCGAGCTCGCCGCCGAACGCCTCGGTGTCCTTCTTTCCCTGGAATTTGTACTCGTGCGCGGGGCCGAGGTTGTGCGTCGCCTCGTGCAGGATGGTGTCGAGCAGGCCGGGCGCGGCGTCGTCGGTGAACGACCCGAGCGACTCCTTGGTGAAGAGCGACTCGGCCTTCGTGCGCAGCTGCCGCTTGCTATCGTCGTCCTGGAACAAGTTGCTCATCGCGACGGTGCGCCCGCGCCCCTCGTTGGCGACGGCGCCCCAGTTCGGCAGGCTCTGGCCGATCGTGGCGCTGAGCGCGTCGCGGTCGTCGCCCGCGTTGACGACGATGTCGATGAAGTCCGGCAGGTGGAAGGTGACCTTGCGCGCCTTGTAGGGGGCGCCGATCAGCTTCGCGAGCGAGTCCTCCATCGCCTGCTGGTGCGGCACGAGCTTGGCCTGCCACGCGAGCGAGTCGCGGTTGATCTTCGCGAACGTGAGGTGGAACGCGCCCTTCTGCGCGCACGGCTCCCAGTACGTCTCGTCGGGCCCGACGCGCACGTACCAGCGCGAATTCTCGGCCGTCATCTTCGCCCACGCCTCGTCGGCGGGGAGCCAGTCGTTGGTGCGGAACGACGTCGCCGCCGCGCGCAGGTAGGAGCGCAGCGCGTCCTCCTTGGGGTCCGCGAGATCCTTCGCGGAGGCCTCGAGCTCGGCGGCGATCGCCTGCATCGGCGCCGCGTAGGCCTCGGCGAACGAGACCGCCACGAGCGTGCCGCCCTGCTCGCGCACCGCGACGAACGGCGCGAGCAGCGCCTCGCCGTCCTTGCGCTTGCCGAGCGCCTCGCAGAACTTCGGGTCGGCCTGCAGCGACGCGGGGTAGATGTCGACGAGCGGCTTGGGCGCGCCCGGGATGGCGCTGCACGCGGTGTCGTTCTCGTACTTCGGCGTCGCGCATTTCGGCCCGAAATCGCGGCGGAAGAGCGACTGGCTCTCGAGGTCGTCGGCTGGGACCTTGGCGGCGAGCGCCTCGCTGCCGTTCTGCTTGGCGAAGAGCGCCTCGACGAGCTTCGCGGTCGCGAGCATGTGCCGCACGAAGGTCTTGTCGTCGGCCGACGCCTTGGAGAAGTCGGTGGCGACGAGCGACGGCGTGGCGCCGTCGAGATCGGCGCGCACCAGCTTGCGGCGCGCGGCGTCGGCCTCGGGATCCTTGGGCGCCTCGCCCTTGGCCGCGACCAGCCGCGCGTAGGCGTCCTCGAACTCCTGGGTGAACGCGCCGTCCTTCGTCCACGTCGGCGCGGTCGGGTAGAAGAGCAGCGCCTTGACCTCGGCGGGGTCGACGGCGCCGTCGTGGTTCGCGTCGGCGGCCCAGAAGACCGGCAGGTTCAGGTGCACCGCGAGGCGGTTGAAGGCGTCGCGCTCGAAGGCGTCGTGGCGCTTCTGCGCGGGCACGACCGCGGCGCTCGCCGAGGTCGAGGGGGTCGCCGAGGCCGACGACACGCTCGCGGAGGCGGCGGGCAGCGGCGTCTTCGGGCCGGGCTCGGGCGGCCCGCAGGCGATCAGCGCGGCGAGCGATGCGGCGGGGACGGCGAGCGCGAGTGCGGGACCGAGGCGGGCGGAGCGGGGGCGCGACATGGCGCGGGAGGCTCGGCGAGGCGGGGCGCGCGGGCAAGCGCCCGGTTCGCTCGACGCGCGTGGGCGCGAAATTCAGGCGGTCGCGGCTCTCACTCCCCGTCGTAGTAGCAGCTGCCGCCGCTGCACTTGTAGTCCTTGAGCGCCTTGCAGTCGTTCTTCTTGCTGCACTCGCGCTCGCACCAGCCTCCGTCGGCGTTGAAGTGGTACGTCCACGACTCGGGGCACGACTTGCGCCGCGGGCCGAGGAAGTTCGTGACGTAGATCCACCCCTGCGCCTTCTTGCCGGTGGTCACGTCGGCGAAGCTCACGCGGTACCAGTCGAGGTACTGCGCGATCAGGCGCACCTCGGTCCCCTTGGCGAGCGTCGTCATCGTCACGCCGTCCTTGGGCGAGCGGTGCACGTTGGCGTTGGTCACCGTGATCTTGCGCTTGCCCTTCGCGGGGAACTCGTCGTCGAGCTTCTTGATCCCGGGCGGCGCCTTGCCGGCGTCGCGCCCCTTCGCGTCGCCCTTCGCGTCGCTCCTGCCGTCGGCGATCGCGTCGCCGGCGGCGCCCCCCTCGTGCGCGCCGTCGGCGAACGACGCGTCGGCGGCCGCGACCGAGGCGTCGACCGCGTCGTCGTCGGCGAGCTCGACGGCCCCGGCCGAGCCCGACGCAGAGGGCTCCGAGACGAGCGCGCTGGCCGACGGCTGCGCCTTCTCGGCAGCGGCGGCAGCGGCGGCCGACGCGGAGGCCGCGGCGGCGGAGGCCGAAGCGGCGGTGGCCGCGGCGTCGTCCTTCTTCTTGAACCAGGGGCAGCCGAGGAGCGTCGTGCCGACGAGCAGGGGGACGAGGAGCGCCGCCACCCGAGGGAGCGCGCGCGAGAGGCGGTGGGGGAGGCGACGGTGCGACACGGGCGCGCCGCAATTCCTCGCGAATCCTCGGCGCGTCCAGCCACCACCGCCCGCCCCCGCGAATCCCCTCATCGGATGCGCAGGTGTCGTTGACGAGGGCCCCTGGTCCGTGGCGCGATCGGGGCATGCGTCCGCCCTTCGCCCCCGCCTCGCTCGCCCTCGGCGCCGTCCTGGCGCTCGCCTCGCTCGGTCTCCTCGGCGCCTGCGCCTCGAGCGCCGCGCACGATCCGAACACGCCGCTCTCGCCGGCGGCGCAGAAGGTCGAGGTCGTGCGGGTCGCGCCGGTGAAGTGCAAGAAGCTCGGCTCGGCGAGCGGCCAGGGGCGCGATCCGCTCGAGCAGAACGCCGACAAGCAGGCGACCGACAGCGCCCGCGAGCAGACCGCGAAGCTCGGCGGCGACACCGCGCACGTCGTGACCGAGACGACCGAGCAGGAGGCCGGCAGCGGCGGCACCTACGCGCACGTGAGCAAGCTCGTCGACGTGTACAAGTGCGGGCAGTGAGCGCGCGCTGAAGCCGCGCCGCGGGACCGCTCAGCCGCGCGCGCGGTCGGCGCAGGGGCAGCCGACGAGGTGGTCGTCGACGACGCCCACGGCCTGCAGGAACGCGTAGACGATCGTCGGGCCGACGAAGCGGAATCCACGCTTCTTCAGGTCCTTCGAGAGCCGCTCGGCGAGCGCGCTCTTCGGCGGGAGCTCCGCCATCGAGCGGAAGCCGTTGCGCACGGGCGCGCCGTCGACGAACGCCCAGAGGTAGGCGTCGAAGCTGCCGTGCTCGCGCGCGACCGCGAGGAACGCCCTCGCGTTGTCGACCGTCGAGGCGATCTTGGCGCGGTTGCGCACGATGCTCGCGTCCTCCATCAGCTTGGCCTGACGCGCGCCGGTCATGCGCGCGACCCGCGCCGGATCGAAGTCGTGGAACGCCTTGCGGTACCCCTCGCGCTTGCGCAGCACGGTCAGCCAGGAGAGGCCCGCCTGCGCCCCCTCGAGCGTGAGCAGCTCGAACAGGCGCGCATCGTCGTGCACGGGGACGCCCCACTCTTCGTCGTGGTAGCGCGCGAGGAGCGGATCGGAGTCGGCCCAGGGGCAGCGCGCGAGCTTCGGAGCGGGCACGGGCGGATGGTCCACGGGGCCGGGGGGCGCGGTCAATCGCGGCGCGGCGTAGCGCGATCACGCGCGCGGCGAGGACGCAGCGGCTGCGGTGCGCGCGCAACACCGCGGGGCCGGCGCGGCGCGCCGCGCGGGGATCGAGGCGGGTCCGCCGCTTGCTCGTCGATCGGTCCATGGCGAGCAAGAAGGCCCTTGCACGCAAGACCGTGCCGCCGCCGGCCGCGAAGGCGGCGACCAAGACGCCCGCGAAGCCCCGCGGCGCTCGCGCGGCTGCGCCGAAGAAGCCGACGACCGACGCGTCGCCGACGCCGATGCCGATGCCGATGCCGGCGATGCTGCTCGACGCGACCTCGGAGCCCGACGTCGTCGACGTCCCCGCGCGCTCGGTGCTCGAGATCGAGGGGGCCGGCGCCCCGGGAGACGCCGCGTTCCAGGCGGCTCTCGGCGCCGTCTATGGGGTGACCTACACGGTGAAGTTCGCGCGCAAGTTCGCGGGGCGGCCGACCTTCCGGGTCGGCGCGCTCGAAGGGCGCTGGACGGCCGAGACCACGCAGGCGCACGGCCGACCGCCGCCGTCGACCTGGCGCTGGCAGGTGCGCCTCTCCGTCCCCGACGACGTCGACGACGGGGAGGTCGAGGCGACGATCGCGGCGGTCATCGAGAAGGCCGGCAAGAGGGGCGGCAAGCTCGAGGCGAGCGCCGAGGCGAAGCGCGTGCGGCTGCGCCGGCTCCCCGCCACCCGGCTCGGTCGCGTGCTGCACGTCGGGCCGTACGCCGACGAGCCGGCCACGTTCGCGCGCCTCGAGGCGCGGCTCGCGCGCGAGGGGCTCACCCCCGGGCGGGCACATCTCGAGGTGTACCTGGGCGACCCACGGCGGGTCGCGCCGGCAAAGCTCCGGACGGTACTGCTGCGGGAGCTCGAGGGATGAGCCGCGGGTGCGCGGCCTGGCGCGTTGCGGCGATGCTGGACGCTGCCGATCGTACAGCCGGCGCACGCGTCCTTCTTGTCGACCGCCCCGGACTAGGCCTTGTTCTAGCGACTGCCGACGGCTCGTTCGGGAATTGAATGAAAACTCCCGGTGTTTGGTGGGGTTGCGAGACCAGCCACTCAACACCGGGAGACCTTTTCAGGTGAAGACAAGCGTAGGACGCCTACTCGAGCGAGAGAAGCGGAAGATCGCGGCGCGGCTCGCGCCGTTCATCGGCGGCAAGGAGCCGAAGGATCCGACCGCGCCGGAGTTCAACGCGCCGCGCGCGAAGTACGAGTTCTCCGACCGGGTTCGCGCGGTGACGTGCGGCGGCCTGGCGGCGATGCACGACCTGGTTCGCGCCGTCGGCCTACCCGAGTCGATCGACGCGCAGCTCGGGATCCTCAAGCGTGCGCGGCCGTACCGCGACTCGGACCACG
>CAIXWQ010000263.1 GCA_903923175.1 uncultured delta proteobacterium
CCCCATCCTCGACCTCTTCGGTGACTTGGCCAGAACCCTCGGTCTTCGACCTCCCCTGGGAGGCAACCTTTTCCCCAGGCCCGTAGGCGTAGGTCCACTTCCGAAGCGGGAGGTCGAGTACCAGGAACCCCTCGCTCTCTCCGAGGATTGAGGTGGGCCTGCTCGTAGCCAGGGGATGGCCCGAGGGCCACTCGACCTCCATCGGGATGCGCCGCGGGTGGTTCTGCTCGAGGAGTCTCCTCGCCGTGTCCAAGGCATCCCCGAGGTCCAGGGCCTCGAGCACCTTCAGGTACATGTCGCCTCGGACGAAGACCTTCTTGCCTCGCCGGCGTTGGCAGGCCGGGTGCGACAAGACGGCGGCCACGGTCGTGACCAACACCGCGATGGCCCTCTCCAGGGGCTTGGAGGACAGCAGGGCGTCTCCGCCGATGCTTTCCCGGATGCGGGGCTCAAGACGCGCCAGAAGGCGCCCTAGGGCCGCCAGGGCGGGTTCTGGGGACCGTGAGGCGGGCAGGCTTCGCGTACGACACGTATCAAGGTCCCCTGGCTCGTACGCCACCCTGACCGACAACGTGCGGGCCCATGGGCGAAGGACCGTCACGGAGGGGTCACTCAAGACGGGCCACTCGACGACAACGTCGTCTTCTTCGAGGTCCGCGCCTTCATCCACGAACTCATGCATGCCCCGGACGTGCTCGTGGGCCAGCCCACAGGCGCCCTTGACGTTCACCATGCGGAGCCGGGTCACGAGATCGCGCGCCCCTCTGCTCAGCTGGAGGGGGGCGCGCTCCGGCCTGTAGGACGGAGGAATCCCGTCATCGTCATCATCGCCTTCGTCAGCTACACCGTCATCATCCCCGTCATCCCCGCCGACATCGTCCTCGTCTTCGTCAAAGTCCGCGCTGTAAGGAGCTATCCAGGTCTCGAAGTTGACGCCGCTCTGCAGCTCCAAGTCGAAGATGGAGCGCACCAGGTCGGCGTCGGCACCGATGGCGTCATCGACTGCCCCGAGCCTGGGCGAGACGTTGGCAACGAGCTCTTGCAGTACTTCAGCGGGAACACCGGCTCGGAGGTCCTTTAGAACAACCTGGGGCCGCAGTACGAGCTCACCGCTCCGTCGAACAGGAAGACCGTCACCTTCATCCTGGGCCATGATTGTTCGGTGCCATCATCCATCGCGCCGCGCATGAGCGCGACGAGATTCTGAAGTTCGGTCCGTCGCATAACGACATCCGCCACAAACTCCCCCTTGCCCGGAACATCTGCGCGCCCTTCAACAAGAAGCCCGACGACTAGCTCAAGCGAATCCGCGAGGAGGGGTGGGGAACCACCCGACCGATTCGGGTGCGTGACCCTCTTGGCCGCGTTTCAGAGGTCGTGGGCATCCCCGCCAACGACGTGGCCATGCTCGTGGCGGGGTTCGGCGAGCAACTCGGAGGAGATAGATGTCTACGTCGCGATGAAGGACCGCGCCATCATGTTCGACGCATCTAAACATCGGCATCTTCCCGTGGTGGAAGAAGACCTGCGCACGATGGCCATCAGCCGGGGGCAGACCGACGTTACGATGGGCGCGCCGGTGCAGCTCATCTTCGTAGTGGGCCTCCACAAGCTGACGCACACGACGGGGTTTCAAGAGCGGGGACTGCAGGAGCCGCTCGTGAAAGGTGCAGAGGTGCACCTCTCGGCTGCCGAGCCAGAGCAAGCTCATGCCGGTCTCGCTCCCGAGCTGGCCCCGGTCGGCAGGCCCATCATTCAGACGCTGTCGGGTGGAGGGGTCGGATGTGCGTTTGGGTGGTTGTGGCCCGCTCGGGCTTGCCTACCGGCAATAATAATGAAGCATGTCGGAGCACCATGATTGAGGACGGCTTCTCGAGCACCATCGCGGCGCGGATCGCAGGACTCCCGCTCGGCTCGTTGATGCAGTTCGCGAGCACGGGGCTGTTGGTGCCGAGCCTCAGTGCGCCGCTCGGGCGGGGCACGAGCCGCAGGTACAACTTCGGCGACCTCTGCGCGCTGAGATTCGTGTC
>CAIXWQ010000264.1 GCA_903923175.1 uncultured delta proteobacterium
GGTGACGGCGTGACGCCCGACACGTTCGTGTGCGGCGTTCGCATCGGGGGCGTGTGGCGCATCGCCCGCGGGAGCCGCACGTCGCGCGCCTGTGTGGCGGGTCTCGGTAGGACGCCGGGACGCGCGTTCGACAACCTTTTCGCGCGCATCCGGCGCGCTGCCTGAACAGGAGAAATGACCATGTCCATCCGTCGAATCTGCAGGCTGGAGATCGAGAACTTTCGTGGGGTGACCGAGTCGCGCATCGACGTGCCGCGCTCCGGCCTGAAGCTCTCGGGCGACGAGGGCGCGGGCAAGACGTCGCACCTTGACGCGATCGCGGCGGCCCTGCGCGGCACCGACCTCGGCGTAGAGGTCATCCGGCGCGGCGCGGAGAAGACGACGCTACTCGTCGGCTTCAATGACGGGACGACCGTGAAGCGCAGTATCACGAAGAACGGCGTCGGGCAGCCGACCGTCTCGACGACGGACGCGCGCATCATGAAGCCGCAGACGTGGCTGAACGACCGGCTCGGCCTCGCGGCGTTCGACGTGATCGCGTTCATCGCCGCGAAGGCCCCGGAGCGCGTGCGGATGCTGCAGACCGCCGTCCCCTGCACCGTGACGCTCGAGCGGCTGCGCGAGTGGGTGCCGAACCTCGAATCGTTCGACTGCTCGGGTCACGGCCTCGACGTCCTGAAGCGGCTCCACAAGATCGCGTACGACCGGCGCACGACGGCCAACGCCGCGGCGAAGTCCACGCAAGCCGATTTCGAGCGCGCGGCGAACGCTGCGACCTTGGCGGCAGAGGGCGTGGACCCCACCGCGGCGAGCGTCGACGACGCCGCCGCACGCGTGGCTGATGCGGAGCGGAACGTCTCGACGATGCGCGCGGCGATCGCGTCTGCGGCGGCATACGAGACCCGCACGGCAGCAGCTCGCGCCAAGATCGCCCAGCTCCGCGCGGAGGGGCGCACGGTCGCAAGGTCGGAGGACGAGGAGATGGCCGCGAGCGCCGCTGTCGACGTGGCGCGCGAGACCGTCGCCGAGCGCAAGGCGCGTGTCGCGGAAATCGAAGCCAAGCTCGCCACCGCGCGCGCCGACCTCGCGAACGACGAGCGGCGCCTGCAGTCGAACGAGCAGACGCTGCGCGCCATCGAGGACGCGCGGTCGCAGGCATCGAAGCTCTACCAGCAGGCTGACGAGCTGCAGGCCACCCTCGCCGCTACGGCCCCTGACGCGCCGTCGACCGAGGCGCTCGACGATGCCGGCCGCGAGGTCGAGAGCGCCCGTGCTGGCGTTGACGCATCGGAGCGCGCGCAGGCCGCCGACCAGGCGAACCGAGCCCGCGACGCCGCGGCCTCGAAGCAGTTCACAGCGCAGGCCGAGGCCGACCGCTACGACGCGATCGTCAAGGCCCTCGCGAACGATGCGCCGCGCGCGCTGATGGTCGAGTCGGGGGGCATCGAGGGGCTCGAGATCGACGGCGAGACCATCCGCGTCGACGGCGTCGCGATCGACTCGCTCTCGTCCGGCGAGCAGCTCCGACTCGCAGTGCGCATCGCGAAGCGCTTGAACAAGACGCAGATCCTGATCGTCGACCACCTCGAGCACCTCGCGCCGGGACGCCGCGACGACTTCCTGCGCGAGGCGTGCTCGGGCGGCTGGCAGGTGTTCGCGACCGTCGTTGACGATGGCGGCCTCGCGATCGAAGGCCTCGACTTCGAAGAGGACGCAGCCGCCGCTGAGTGACGTACCGAGTGACCAACGTACGCGGCGCGTGTGCCGCGATTCCATGTGTCGCGACGATTCGCGACGAGGAGATTGACCATGACGCACTGGCGCAAACTGATGGACCCGCGCAAGTACATCTACGCGGAGGATCTCGGCGGTCGTGAGGTCGACGTGCAGATCGCCCGCGTGGTTGGCGGCGAGCTGACGGGCGAGAAGAACCGCAAGACGAAGAAGCCGATGCTGTTCTTCGTGGGCAAGCAGAAGCCGCTCGCGCTGAACATCACGAACAGCAAGGCGATCGAAACGATGCTCGGCACCGGCGAGATCGAACAGTGGCCGGGCAACTGGATCACGCTCTTCCCGAGCATGACGCAGGACCCGAACGGGAATCAGGTCCCCTGCGTCCGCATCAAGCCGCGCCCGCCGAACCGCAAAGGCAAGACGGCGGACCCGCCGGAGCCGGCCGAGCCGCAGCCGACCGAGGCGACCAGCGACGCGCCGCCGCCTGACGACGTGGCGCTCGCGAACGAAGGGGCGGTGATGTGATGGACCCGCGCAGCCAGCCCGTCCACTTCTCCAGCCTCAAAGCGATGGGGTCGAGCCCCGCGCACTACCTGCACCGCATCTCGACGCGGTTCGTCCCATCGAAGCCGATGCGCATCGGGACGCTCGTGCACCACGGCGTGCTCGGCATCGCGCACGACGACGACGGCGCGCCGATCGCGTTCTACGAGGGGGAGCGGCGCGGCAAGGCGTGGCTCGACTTCAAGGCCGCGAACGACGGTGCGGAAATCTTCACGACGAACGAAGTCGAGGAGGCACAGCCGATCGTGGAGGCCGTGCTCGCCGACCCGGTCGCGCGGCAGTTCTGCAAGGGTGAGCACGAGCGCCACATCGCGTGGAAGCTCGGCGGCCGCGACTGGTCGTCTCGCCTCGACATCATCGGCAAGACCGAGGCGGGCCCGTTCATCGCCGACCTGAAGACGAGCACCACGTCGAACCCGCGCGAGTTCATGCGGCAGGCGTTCAAGATGGGCTACCACGCGCAGCTCGCGGCCTACCAGGACGCGGCGCGCGCCATCGGGATCGACGCCGTCGACGCGTACCTCGTGGCGGTGGAGACGAAGGCCCCGTACCCAGTGACCGTCTTCCGCATGACGCAGCGGATTCTCGAGGAAGGGCGCCGCACCTACCGCGCTTGGTTCGAGCGGCTGATGGTGTGCGAGGCGAGCGACGACTGGCCCGGGTACGCGCTGTCGTGCGTCGAGTTCGACATCCCCGCATGGATGGAGTCGTTCAGCGACGACGACGACGAAGACGAGTCGGAAGAAGCGGCCGAGTAGGCCGAGAAAGTAGCGAATCAGAATGGCGAGTGACCGCGAATACCTGGACATTACGATCTTCGTCGAGGGCCACGACGGGAAGAAGCGGCCGTGCCGCATCGGCTACGCGTGGATGGACGACCGTTCCGGAGACCTAAGTTTCAAGCTCGAAACGCTCCCGGTGCCGGGCGCGCGCACGGACTTCTCGGGGAAGATTCAGAAACGCGACCGCAATGGCGCGCAGGGTGGGAGCCGGCAGTCGTCGAACGGTGGCGGTGGCCGGCAGTCGGCGCCGCAGAGCAGCGGCAGAGGTAGCGCCGACTTCGGACCGGGCGCGGGCGACGCGGACGAACTGCCGTTCTGATCTGACGCGACCTGCTTGCGTGTAACTGCCAGTCAGTGAGACACAGCCGGGGGCAGACCGGCACAGCCCGCGACTTCTGGCGAGGACCCGCGCGATAGCTGGCGTGGGGAGGCGACGTTCGATTCGTCGCGTGGGCGCTATGGGTACACTTCAACACGTCATCCGCACGCGGGTCCACGCCGCGCGCGAGGGGATGCGGCACATGGACGGCGATCGGCTGCTCGGCAACCTCATGGCGTCCATCGCGACCGACGCGTGCCAGCGGTGCGTGCCGGAGCCGTGCGAGACGGGCTTCGTCGACGACCCCGCGAGCGTGAAGGCGCTGCGGTTCCTACTGCGCTGCATGGAGGCCGCGTGATCGACTTCACAGCCAAACTCCCGCGCCTCTACAAGATGGCGCGCGGAATCGACATCTCGAACCCGATGGAGACGATCGTCTCCGACGGGCTCCTCGCCGCGGCCATCGTCGATGTGAAGGCGCTCGGGTGGGGCGCGCCATTCTCGCTGCTCTCGCTCGTCACGATGGCGGAAGCGAAGCGTAAGGCCGCGGGGCCCGTGACGGTCGCATTCGACGCACACGGCAATGGGCCGTTCTGCGCGCACGGCCACATCCCGATCTTCTGCCCGACGTGCGAGGCCGCCAGCGACGCTGAGGATCGGCTGCTGCGGAAGCTCGTCGAGTTGGCGAAGGGCGGCGCGTGATGCGCGCGATCGATCTCTTCGCAGGCTTCGGCGGCATGACCGAGGGGGCGACGCAGGCCGGCGCGCGCGTCGTGTGGGCGGCGAATCACTGGGCGCTCGCCGTCGACGTCCACGCGGCGAACCACCCCGACACCGCGCATGCCTGCCAAGACCTGCGACAGGCCGACTGGTCGCGCCTGCCCCGCTTCGATCTGCTCCTCGCCGCGCCGGCCTGCCAGGGGCACAGCGAGGCCGCGCAGCCCGCGCGCGCGTCGAGCGAGGACGTGCGGAAGCGCCACGACGGGATGCGCTCCACCGCGTGGGCCGTCGTCGACTGCGCCGACGTCTGCGAGCCGCGCGCGCTCGTCGTCGAGAACGTGCCCGAGTTCCGCGAGTGGCGGCTCTACCCCGAGTGGCGCGCCGCGCTGGAGCGGATCGGCTTCCGGATGACGGAGCACATCGTCGTCGCGGCGGACCACGGCGTGCCGCAACTCCGCGAGCGCTTGTTCATCGTCGGCACGCGTCGGCGCCCGTTCGGGCTCCCGCTGTCGGCGCAGGGGCGCCCCGCCTTCGGCCCGTGCATCGAGTGGGACGCGGGGGCGTGGCGCCCGACGCACGCGGCGAGCCCCGGAGCGCGCGAGCGCATCTCCGCCGCGCAGACGCGCCTCGGCCCGCGCTGCCTCGTCCAGCACACGACCGGGCACCGCGGCGTGCCGCTCCACGAGCCGATCCGCACGGTGACGACGAAGGACCAGTGGATCGTGGTCGACGGCCCGCGCTACCGGCCGCTCACCCTGCGCGAGTACGCGCGCGCAATGGGCTTCCCGGACCGCTACACGTGGCCCGCGTCGGCGAGCCGCAGCGACGTCGTGAAGGGCCTCGGCAACGCCGTTGCTCCCCCAGTGGCCCGCGACCTCGTGCGCGCCATCTGCGAGGCCGCGTGACCTACTCGTCGCACGTCCACGCGCGGATGCGCGCCACGGCGCCGGCCGACATGACGGGCCAGCGCTTCGGTGCGCTGGTCGTCACGAGCGGCCCCGAGCGGCGCGGCGCCGGGCGCGAGTCGCGGCTCTACTGGCCCTGCGCGTGCGACTGCGGGCGCTCGGCGGTGGCGAAGGCGACCGAGCTGCGCAGCGGGCGTAAGACGCGCTGTGGGGCCCAGCACGGCGTGCCCATTGGGCGCGTGCGTGCCGTCCCGTCGGGCGTACCGCGCGAGGTCACGGCGGCCGCGCGGCGCATCGGTTGCGACCCCGCCGACTACCAGGCGCACACGGACGCGGGCGATTCGTGGTGCTCGCACCACCGCGCGTGGCACCCGGGCGCGGAGTTCGGCAGCAACATGAGTCGACCGACCGGCGCGCAGCCCTACTGCTACGCGGCGCTCGCGGAGATGCGGAAGGCCAAGCGCGCGGCGTAGCGCGAGGAGGAATCGACGATGGCGAAGAAGAAGACCGTGCGCATCGAGTTCAAAGAGCCCGACATCTGCCACGAGATCATGGAGGCGAACCCGAAGGCGCGCGGCATGTTCGAGTACGGCGAATACGGCATCATCGAGATCGATGTCGCGACGCTGACCGGCAAGCTCGTGAAGGCCGGCGGCCGATGACGACTAGGGCGATCGAGGTCACCGAGGAGATCGAGCAGGCGATCGCGCGCCTCCGCGAGGCGTATGCCGGCGAGTGCACGTGCGTCTACCGAGAGGCGACGAGCGAGTACGATTTCGGCGAGTGCATCCAGAGCTGCGACTCGCCGATGCACGGCACCTCGCTGCGCACGAAGGAACTCGCCGCGCTCGTGCTCGCCGCTCCCATCCACCCCGTGGTGCAGGGGACGCCCATCGACGTCGCGGAGCTGAGAGCGATCGCGAATGCGTGCGACCAGACGGGCGAAGCGCTGCAGCTCGTGCGAGACGAACGCGCTCGGCAGAACGCGAAATGGCACCGTAAGCCCGGCCAGTGGCCGGACAGCGACGGCACAAAGCTCGCGGTGCTGCTCGAGGAAGTCGGCGAGGTCGGGCGGGAGCTTCTCGAGTCCGGCGTCATCCATCGCGGTAAGCCGCCGCAACCGAACCTGCGAGCCGAGCTGGTGCAGGTCGCGGCCGTCTGCGTGGCTTGGATCGAAACGCTGCCGCCGTTCACGGCGGAAGAACAGAAGGTAGCGTGATGGCCGACGAGCGCGACACCGTGTGGACTGCTGAGGACGTCTACGACGAGCGGATCTCGCCGCTGATGTCGCAGATCATCGCGATCTGCAAAGAGCACCAGATCCCGATGGCCGCCACGTTCCAGTTCGAGAACAGCGAGGAGAACGGCCCCGGCTTCTGCACGACGATCCTGCCGTTCCCGCGCGCGTGCGAGAAGCTCGTTCGCGTCGCCAACGTGATGCGGCCCGAGCAGCCCATCGTGCTCGCCGAGACGACCACGACGCAGCCCGACGGGTCGAAGCGCATCAGCATCCGGAGGGTGTCGTGAGCACGCGCGACGTCGAAAGCATCCTCGCGTCGAAGCTGCTCCGCATGGCCGCCGACGAGTTCAGCAACCACGGCTGCAACGACTTCGACCTCGTGAAGGACGCGAAGCTGACGCCGGCCGAGTCGTTCGCGTTCCGCAAGGCCGCGAGCGAGTGGAACGGCGACGCCGCCGAGGACCCCGCGCGCGAGACCGAGCACGGCATGTCGGACTGGTTCGCGATGTCGTACCTCGCTGAGGTGCTGAAGAAGCGGGGCCGGTCGTGAGCGGCGAGGAAGTGGTCCGGCGCCTGACCGAGGCGATCGACGGCACAAGGATCGCGCGCGTCGTGTCCGCGACCTCGGAGCCGAACGACAAGCCGCGCGAGACGTGGAACGGCCACCACATGGTCAGGACGGCGGAGCACCGGCTGCTCGTCACGATCCACGTCGACGCGGCCGATCGCATCGCCCCGGTCCGCCCCACGCTGGTCGGCATCGCGTCGCCGCGCTGCACGACCTGCGGCGACAGCGGGTGGAGCATCGACGACGAGAGCAACCGACGGCGCTGCCACTGCGGCGCGAGGAGGCTGTGATGCCGAACGACATGCACGTGTTCGAGATGGCGCTTGGCCCCGACACGGTGGTCGCGCGCAACCATGCCGACGCGTGGGCCGTGTGGTCCGAGCACTGCGGCGAACCGAGCGAGTCGTACGCGGCTCGGGATGAGTGGGTGCAGATCGACAGTGTGAAGCCGATCACGATCGCGCACGACGACGGCCCGCCGCAGCCCGAGTGCCCGCACGGGTGCATGACGTGGGCGACGACGTTCCCGCACCCGACGGACTGGACGGGGCACCACCACACGTGCCCCGCCACGCACGTCACGAAGACCGCGACCGAGTGGGCTGCCACCAACGGGCGAGGCTTCCTGTGCTCGACGGAGTTCTGATGCCGACCGACTACATCCCCCCGACGCTTGTGCAGCTCCTCGACTTCCTCGGCGCGGACCTCGAGACCGAGCGGCACCGGCGCGCGACCAAGGGCGGCCAGCAGTGCGGCCCGAGCGGCGAGTTCTACGGCGCGCCGCCGTCGATGATCACGAAGCTCGATCGGTGGCTGCGCGACCTACGCGAGGCTCATGCGCGGGAGGCCGCGGCCGCGACGCAGGCGTTGAACGATGCTCGCGTGTGGTCGCGCCGCTGGAAGGCGCTCGCCAAGTGGTGCCTCACGAAGTGGCAGCGGCGGCGCGTGGAAGCGGGCTTCGACGGCGACGCCTCGCTCTTCATCGAGCGCATGGGCCCTGTGGATGGCGGCTTCGAGGTGTCGCTCCGCGGCGACTGTGTCGTCACGGAGATGGCCGACGCGCTGATGCACCTGCTCGACGACGCGAAGGCGCCGAACACCATCGAGTGCAGGCTGACCGACCACAAGGGCGACGGCGTGATCGTCGAGGTGCGCCGGCAGCACGGCAAGACGATGGCGACGCTGCGCGACGAAGCGACCGCGGCGTTGGCCGCCGAGCGCGACGCCCACGCCGCGACCAGGGCGGCGCTCCACGACGCTCAGCTCGCGAAGGCCGACGCGATGGCCCATGCCGAGCAGTGCCAAGCGACGCGCGATGCCCGCACTGCAGGCCAGCGCATCAACGAGCGCTTGAGCCTAGCGAGCGACATCGTCACGACGCAGCGAACGCTCGTCTCGCTCGGGCCGCTGGATGTCGTGCAGCGCGTGAAGCTCAAGGGCCAGCTCGCGACGCTGCGCGCTCGAGCGGACGACCTCGACGCCCAGGCGGTGCCCCGTGGCTGATTCACCCAACGTGATGTGCGGGTTCAGAACCGGGCCGAAGACGCTGCGCATGCTCGCGAAGGCGCTCGACGCGATGAAGCAACACGTCCGCTTCTACGGCATCGCGTGGGGTCGATTCGCGATCGGTCTGGCCGTGAAGGCGCCGACGAAGGGAGACGATGCCGATGCCCACTGACCGCACCGCCGCGGAGCAGTTCACCGCCGCCGACCAGGCCACGCACGAGGCATTCGCGCACGCGCTCGTGGCCGAGGGGCGCGAGTTCGCGCTGGCGGTAGGCGAGCTGAACCGCGCGCTGCATGAGCGATCCACGCTTCGCGCTCTCGCGGTGCGCGAGGCGATGTACGCCCCGCCGCAGCCGCTGTGCGTGACGCGGCATCAGGCGCGCGAACTGCACCTATTGCAGTCGTTCGGCGCCGCGTCCGATTCGGCACGCTGGGAGGGGCCGAGCGACGACACGCCACGGCGCGGGTTCGGCGCGGCCAGCGATTCGGCGCGATGGGAAGGGGGCGGCCATGGCCACGGCTGACGCCCGCACCGTCACCCTCGACGCCGACGCCCTCGTCGAGCTGCGCGCGTGGCGCACGAGCGTCCACGCCCTCGACGAGATGCGCGCCGCGTGGGCTCGCGACGACGTGCGCCCCCTCGGCTACGATGACGCGGTGCGGGCCCTGCGCGTCGCTCAGGCGCGCGTCGCGCCGCTGCTCGCGGAGTCGTGCGCGGAGGCGTTCCTCGACGCCGACAAGGGGGCAGGATGAGCCGCGCCCGCTTCAACTGCGCGGGGTCGGACGTCTACGTCTTCGACAACACCGACGGGCAGATCGAGTGCTGCTCGTGCTACCTCGACGGCAGGCCGCGCAACTTCACGAGCACGACGCGCTCGGGGATGATCGCGCACCTCGAAGCGCACCGCGCGATCGGGCAGTGCGTGCCGGACTACGTGACCGACCACCTGCGCGAGGAGATCGTCGTGGTCGGTGACGACGCCGCGACGGATCGGTGGGCTGCCGAGGAGACGGACCCATGAATCACCGCAGTTTCTGACAATCGAACGCGCGACAGATAAAAACTGTTGACCCCACGATCCCAGCCTGTCGAGCCGGCGTGACCTCGGTGCGCCTGATGCCCGCGCAGCTCGCGGCGCTGCAGATGTTCGTGACCGACCCGTGCCACTGTGAGGCGGACGACGACGAAGCGGCCACGGCGCGCGAGGTCCGCGACGCCATCCACGGGCAGGCCATCGCGGTGCTCGACGCGGTGCAGGCTCAGCGCTTCGCGGCGGCCGTCACCGAGGGGGCCAATAGCGCGGACGAGTGCGGCGACGCCGTGTGGTGTCGCGCGCTCGGCGCGGTGGCGTCGAAGCTGCGGCGAGCGACGGCACAAAACGACGAAGCGCCCGCCCAGCCGTGAGGCCGAGCGGGCGCGTTCGTTCGTCGGGGGCGCGTCAGTCGCGCGCGTGCGGCACGGCGTGGGCGGCGAGCGCGGCCAGCTCACGAATGAGCACCGCCGACGGGTACGCGCTCGCGTCGGTGACGCCCGCGCGCTCGAGCCGGATCGAATGCGCCGCGAGGTACGCGAGCGCGTCGACCGCCTCCTCGCCGGCCTCCTCCAGGAAGTCGCGCGGGTCGCCCTCGATCACGAACGGGCCGTAGGTCTCTTGGCCTCCCGCGATCCGAATCGCGTTCAGCCCGACGACGTCGCCGGGCACGTCGTGCGCATCGAGCCACTGCGTGACCGCATGTTCGTCGCTCATGCTGCACCTGGTAGCGCGGGGAGTGGCGGCATCGCCAGCAGCCCCGCCGAGGCGAGCGCGGCGGTCAGGTTCGGCGCGAGGTGCGAGATGAACCGCTCCTCGGCGTCATCGTCCCAGCGCTGTGCCTTCGCGATGCCGAAGTGGAACAGCACCGCGTGGAGCTTCTCGTGAAACGCGACGTCGGCGAGCCGGTCCGCCGGGAGCGTCGCGTCGAGCCAGATCGTCGACTTGCTCTGCTGGCAGTAGCCCTCAGCGTCGACGAGCTGCGGCGAGTGCTCCGGCGTCGAGAGCAGCACGCGCCACTCCGACGTGCCGAGCTTGAACCGGTACCACTCGACCGGCCACGCGGGCGGTGGCGGCGCGGGGGCCTTGCGGCGAGCCACTACGCGGCCGCCTTGCCGGCTTCGATTGCGCCGTCGCTGACGAGCAGCCCGTCCACCGTGCACTGGTAGCCGATGATCGGGACGGGCTGGACAACCATCTTGCCGCCGGGGAGCGTCGTGCCGAGCCCGAAGGCGAGCGTCCATTCGTGGCGCACCGACAGCGACGAGCGGTAGTCGATCGCGCTCGCGTCGCCGAGCCACCCAAGCATCGTGCCGGAGCACGGGACGCCGTCACGGTCGCCGAGGTACGTCTGCGACAGGCGGTGAGTGTGCCCGATGCAGGCATCGCCCTCGACCTTACGGCGCGCGTGGAGGTTCGCGTGGAGGCCGGCCTGGTCGGTGTCGTGCGTGAACGTGACGCCGTCGATCGTGACGTGCTGCCGGTAGTCGATGTGGCGCCACCCGCGCTCGGCGAGACGCAGCAACGTCGACACCTTCGGCACGAGCCCGAACACCTCGGGCGCGCGCGCCATGAGGAGCCGCTCCAGGCGCGTCTCGTGGTTGCCGCTCAGGCAGACCTTCTCCGCGGCGCCGAGCGCATCGAGCTGGTCGAGCGCATCGTTGCCGCCGTCGAGTTCGGTGCTCAGCGAGACTGTCTGGTCGGGGCGCTTCGGGTGGCTGCTGACGCAGTGAAAGTCGAGGAGGTCGCCGAGCACCACGATGCGTTCGGGCTTCACGAGCCGCGCCGCGCGCAGCATCAGCGCCCACGCGCGCCGGTCGTGATAGGGGACGTGCACGTCGGGGATGATGAGCGTGCGCTTGAGGCGCTGGCCCACGACGTCGCGCGGCTTCGCGTTCGACGCGTTCACCTTCGCCGCGATCGCCGCAAGCTCGGCGTCGCTGACGCCGCTGTCGTTCGCGGCGGAGCGGTTGTACGCAGCATCGGGCGAGGCTGCGTGGCTGGCAGTGCCGCGCGCGCCGCGGCGCCGGGCGTTGACGGCATCCTTCGCCGCCGCAGGCCCCACGGGCTCACCCCACCTGCGCGACAGCTCCTCCGCCACGCCGGCCCACGTGCGCCCCTTGGTCAGCGACTCGGCCTCTGCAACGCGCTCCGCCGTCCACGCGATGGTGGTCGGCATGGTCAGGACGCCCGGCTGTTGCGGGTGAGCGCATCGGCGATGCGGTCCGCGACGTCATCCTTCGCTTCAAGCTTGGCGATGCGCTCGCCGTGCGCGTTGGTGATCTGCACGTGCTCCTTTGCGTCAGCACGCATCTCCGAGACGAGCGAGTGCGTGGCCTTCACCTCGTTGGTGAGCCCGCCGCCCTTGAACACGATCACGGCGGTAACGCCGGCCCATCCAAGGAACGTGACTACGACGTACATCCAATCGTGGAAGGTCACAGCGTCGGCTCCTTTGCGGGGTCGGCGATCAGGCTTGCGGACAGCGACGCGGTGACGGCGTCGGCTCGTGGGACTTCGGCGGGGCCGCGCTGCGAGACGTCGAGGATCTCGTCGAGGTCAGCTTCGGACTGCACGACGTTCAAGTCGCACGCGGTCGACACGCCGGGCGCCGTGCCGTTGCCGGACAGCTGCCACACGTGCCATCGGTCCCACGCGTCGGGCAGCTCCGGCGAGGCGGTGTCGTAGGCCGGGAGCCACAAGAGCAGCTTCGCGAGCGGCGACTTGCGCGTCAGGCCGATCTCGCGCGCGAACCACTTGCCGACGTAGAGGATCGGCGCGACTCCGAAGAGCAGCTCGACCTCCTCGGCCATCGCCTCGGCCTCGTGCAGCGGCGCGCCGCCGCGCGTCTCGAGGTCGATCGCGGGGCGAAGGTCGCGCCCATGCTCCCAGTTCTTGCACCGGTCGCGGAGGATGCGCGCCTGGTCGCGGCCGGGCGCGTCGCCGTGCACCGGGTGGTACGGCCCGCAGGGGATGCCCGCCGCGTGGCAGGCTGGCCAGTTCTGGAGCCATCGA
>CAIXWQ010000265.1 GCA_903923175.1 uncultured delta proteobacterium
CAATCGATTGGATTGCGCTTGCTCTGGAAGAGCAGTCTCGATCCAAGTCAGTCGCGGGCACGGTGCGCCAAGTCTCGGCGACGTCTCATCCGCTAGCGGACGACTCGGCTCACGCATTCGTCACTGATCCACCCTACTATGACTCAGTTCCCTATGCAGACCTGTCTGACTACTTCTACGTATGGATGCGCCGTTCGCTCGGCGATACATTTCCTGAGCTCTTCGCTGCACAGCTCAGCCCGAAGGATGAGGAGGCCATATGGAATCCAAGCCGGATACATGGGCCGAGCGGAGCCGCGAAGGACGAGGCATTCTACGAGTCGCAGATGGCGCTTGCGCTCCGTGAGGGACGCCGCATAACGGCTCACAACGGGATCGGCGTCGTGGTGTTCGCGCACAAGAGCACCAGTGGTTGGGAGGCCGTACTCTCCGCGCTCCTGCGTGCTGGCTGGATCGTTACCGCCTCCTGGCCGATCGATACTGAAATGGCGACGCGTGTGAATGCCGTTGGCACGGCGTCGCTGGCTTCGTCGGTCCATCTCGTATGCCGTCCGAGGGAGCCCGGAAGTGGTCTGGGAGGCGACGATGTTGGAAGCTGGCGAGCCGTCCTCGCAGAACTCCCACTACGTATTCACGACTGGATGCCGCGCCTCGCCGAAGAGGGAGTTGTCGGTGCCGATGCGATCTTTGCCTGCATAGGCCCAGCCCTCGAGGTCTTCTCTCGGTACGAGCGGGTCGAGAAGGCTTCAGGCGAAGTCGTAACCTTGAAAGAGTACCTCGAACAGGTGTGGGCGGCGGTTTCGAAAGAGGCCCTCTCGCTCATGTTCGAGGACGCGGACGCAAGTGGTCTAGAGGAGGATGCTCGACTCACGGCGATGTGGCTTTGGACTCTCAACGCAGGCGGCGTTGGCGGAAGCGAGGGTGACGCAAGCGACCTGGACGAGGGCGACGAGGCCGAGGACGACGACGGCTCGTCGAGCAAGAAGCTGGCGGGACTCGTACTTGAGTTTGATGCCGCTCGGAAGATTGCGCAGGGACTTGGTGCGCACCTGGAAAAGCTCACCGCTGTCGTTGAAGTCAAAGGTGACAAGGCGCGGCTCTTGTCCGTGGCAGAGAGGACCAAGATTCTCTTCGGCAAGGACGGCGCGAAGGAGCCAGAAGGCAAGGCCAGGCCGAAGGTCGCAAAGCAGCAGATCGGGCTGTTCGCGGAGATCGAAGCGGCGGAGAAGGAGGGATTCCTCGGGCCTGCGGGTGTTCCCAAGGTCGGCGAGTCGACGCTCGATCGGCTTCACCAGGCCATGATCCTGTTCGCGGCCGGGCGTTCTGACGCCCTGAAACGCTTCGTGGTGGACGAGGGAGCAGGGAAGGATGCGCGCTTCTGGAAGCTCGCCCAATCCTTCTCTGCCCTCTACCCAGCGGCTTCGGACGAGAAGAGATGGGTCGATGGCGTCCTTGCTCGGAAGAAGGGGCTGGGGTTCTAGTGGTCACGGCGGGGCAAGCGACGCAGGTGGCTGCCGAGGTGTTCGCGGCTTCCAGGGCTGCGGTGCAGTGGGCGAAGAGGAGCGGTCGGCTCGATGCCTTCGCGTACTCCCGCAACAGCTTCGAGCGCTGGCTGGTATGCGAAACCTACGCAGCGATCTGCCTCGACGATGCATGGGCTCGACTGGTCGAGCTGCTCGGGCCTCATGCCGACGCGCGCATGGAGGTCATCGCTCCCCGTCAACCGACCGCTAGGAAGCACATCGATCTCTCTGTCGGGTTGACCGAGACGTTTCCGGCCAACGTCAAGTACCGCCAGCCTACGGCGACGAGTCCGGTCTTTGAGTTCAAGCTTCTGCGTTCGGACGACCTGGTTGACGGACTAGCTGGCCTTCGCGGGGACGTCACGAAGCTGCGCGAGGCGGGGTGTCGGAATGCATACGAGCTCGTGCTCTACCGCGCCGGCTCTACGGAGGTCATCGACTCGATGCGCAGTCGGGTTCGAGCGGAGCTGTTGAACCTGTGGTCTCTCGACGAGCTAGCCGAGTTCGCTCCGCTTGGCCCTGAGACCTGCGATCTAGAGAGGCACGGGGGCATGGAGCCCTCGGTGAGCTTCTGTCTCGAAGCGTTTCGTGTGCGGACCGCCGAACGGCGAGGGGAATAGCTACATGGCACTCAAGCCCTGGTACAAGGTGATCAGCCCCCGCGAGGATCTTCGCGAGGGCAGGCCGCTGGACGCTTCGGAGTTCGCCGTTCACCTCGACCAAGTACGAGATGGCCGGGCACCGAAGGTCTACCAGAATCCGCGAGAGTTCTTCGAGCGCACCTTCCTCACGAAGAGCCTCGGCGCCTTGGCCGCCGAGGTTGTACGACGCTTGAGCGGCATCCAGGTCGAGACCTCGCCGGTCTTCAACCTCTCGACTCAGTTCGGCGGCGGCAAGACCCACTCGCTGACGCTTCTGTACCACCTCGCTACAGGCGGTCCCGAATCCCACGACTGGAAGGGCGTGCAGGGGATCCTCGCCGCAGCCGGCGTCCACGCGGTGCCGAAGGCGCGCGTTGCCGTATTCGTCGGCACTGAATTCGACTCGATCACGGGACGCGGTGGCGACGATGGAACGCCGAACCGGAAGACTCCGTGGGGAGAGATCGCCTTCCAGCTTGGCGGGGCTGAGGCGTTCAAGCTCGTTGCCGAACACGACCGTCTGCTGACGGCTCCTGGTGGCGACGTCATCGGCAAGCTCCTTCCAGAGAACGAGCCGACGCTGATCCTCCTCGACGAGCTCATGAACTACGCGAGTCGGACGCGGAAGAGCGGGCTAGGCGCGCAGCTCTACCATTTTCTGCAGAACCTCTCGGAAACGTCGCGCGGACGCAAGAATGTCGTCCTTGCCGTGTCGATCCCAGCGTCGGAGCTGGAGATGACCGCGGACGATCACTCGGACTTCGACCGCTTTAAGAAGCTGCTCGACCGCCTCGGCAAGGCCGTGATGATGTCGGCCGAGACTGAGACCTCGGAGATCATCCGGCGCCGCCTCTTCGAGTGGGAGGGGTTGCCGCAGGACGCGAAGGCGACTGTGCGGGAGTACGCGGACTGGATCGCCGAGCACCGGGAAGCCGTCCCGAACTGGTTTCCTGTTGATCGGGCGTACGACACGCTGCTTTCGACGTATCCGTTCCATCCCCTCGTTCTCTCGGTGTTCGAGCGCAAGTGGCAGGTTCTTCCGCGCTTTCAGCAGACCCGAGGTGTGCTCCGGCTTCTCGCTCTCTGGGTGTCGCGCGCCTACCAAGACGGGTTCCGTGGTGGCGACAAGGATCCGCTGATCACCCTTGGCACCGCGCCTCTGGACGATCCGCTCTTCCGTGCGGCCGTCTTCGAGCAGTTGGGCGAGCAGCGACTTGAGGGGGCGATCACGACCGACGTCACGGGGCGGCCTGAAGCCCACGCGATGCGGCTTGACCGTGAGGCCACCGAAGCCGTGAAGAAGGCACGGCTTCACCGGAAGGTCGCGACCACGATCGTCTTCGAGTCGAACGGCGGCCAGCAGAAGGGTGAAGCCACGGGGCCGGAGATCCGCCTCGCTGTTGGGGAACCTGGGATCGACCTCGCGAGCGTAGATCAGTGCATGGAGGCACTGGCCGAGGCTTGCTACTACCTGCACTCGGAGAAGGGGCGGTTCCGCTTCGGCTTCAAGGCGAACCTGAACAAGCTGCTTTCCGACCGGCGGGCCAGCGTCGTGCCCGCGAACATCGAGGAGCAGGTTCGCAAGGCCATCCGCGAAGAGTTCGAGAAGGGCTCCGGTGTCGATCGCATCTACTTCCCCGAGAAGACGGGGGACATCCCTGACCGAGCGGCGCTGACCCTCGCTGTGATGGCTCCAGAGCGCGCCGTCACGGAGGCTGGCAGCGCCTCGTTGGTCGAGTTGATGGCGAAGGAGCACGGGCAGTCGTCCCGCGTGTTCAAGAGCGGCGTCTTCTGGAGCGTTCCCGAGGATGCCGGGACGCTACGTGATGAAGCGCGGAAGATGCTCGCGTGGGAGGACATCCTCGGCGACAGAGACGAGCTCAAGCTCGACGAAGCCCAGGTGAAGACGCTCAAGGAGAACATCACCAAGGCGAAGGGCTATCTGCGCGAGTCCGTCTGGCAGGCGTACAAGAACGTGTTCCTGCTCGACGGGGAAGCTCTGCGTCGCATCGACCTCGGTAAGATCCATTCGAGCGCGGCGGCGACGATGGTCGATCTCATCTTGGGGCGGCTGCGGCAGGACGATCTTCTCACGGACACGATCAGCGTGAGCACGTTGACGCGCAACTGGCCCCCAGCTCTTCCCGAGTGGAGCACCAAGGCGCTGCGGGACGCTTTCTACGCGTCGCCGAAGCTGCCTCGGATCAGCAGGGGCGACGCGGTGAAGGCCGCGATCGCCGAAGGCGTGACCAAGGGGAAGCTCGGCTACGTCGAGAAGCGCGGGGATCACTACGACCCTGTTCTCTTCAAGAAGACCACGAGCGCGACCGACATCGAGATCGGTGACGACTTCCTGGTCCTGCGGGAAGAGGACG
>CAIXWQ010000266.1 GCA_903923175.1 uncultured delta proteobacterium
GAGCTGCGACAGCTGCAGCTTCGGGGAGCAGACGTAGTCGTTGCCGGCGCCGCAGGTCGCGTGGCAGCCGTTGCAGCCGCCGTCGGGATCGCCGCCGTAGATCTCGCCGCTGGGCGGGCCGACGCCGCGCCACAGGATCGTGACCGTGCCGCCTTCGGCCTCGGAGAGCTCGAACCACTCCCAGCCCGGCGCGCCCGCGTTGTAGCCGCCGCCGCGCTTCACGCCGGCGAAGATGCTCTTCGCCCCGCTCTCGCGCGCCTCGACGATGATGTGCCGACGGGGAAGCTCGTGGAGCCCTTCGGCGGGCGCGCCCTCAGATACTGCGTTCGAGGACCGAGGACGTCGGCCGGCATCGTCCCCGCGGCCGGGCCGTCGCTGTGGAACGACTCCCATTTCCGGAAGTCGGCGAAGGTCGACGTGAACGCGAGGAACGAGTCGCTGGCAGGGCCGGCGTCGGGCGCGCCGGCGCCGCCCGAGCAGCTCCCGAGCAGCGCTCCCGACGCCATCGCGAGCCCGAGCCACGCGCGCGCGCTCACGCCCCCTCCTTGAATTCCGGAAAGCCCAGCAGCTCCGCGAGGTGGTTCATCGAGTCCACGATGGAGCCCGCCTTCGTGGGATCGACCGCGTCGTGGACGCCGCTGAAGAGCTTGCCGAAGGGGGTCGCGAGATCGGCGGCCGTGGGGGTCTCGGAGCTCCAGGTGGCCGGCGTCGCTGGGAGCGCGTCGCCGCTGAAGCCGTCGTAGAGCGCGTGGAGCGCGGCGAGCTTGGTGAGCAGCGCGGCGTCGAGCGTCGCGCCGTCCTTGGTGGGATCGGAGCTGGTCTTGCTCCGGACCCAGGGCTGGAACGTGGCGTAGATCCTCTGCGTGCCGTCGAGGTTGTTGCGGAGATCGAAGAGCGTCGTCTGCGCGTAGCGCGACTCCTCCTCGCCGGTCGCCGCCTTGTTCACCTTCTCGCGCTGCTCGTTCATGAGCGCCACGAGCCCCTGGAACGCGACGCCGATGTCGATCTGCGCCGGCGTCCACTGCGCCTCTAGCTTCACCAGATCGTCGATCAGCTTCTGCAGCAGCTTCGTCTTGAGCTCGGCCGCCGCGGCCTCGGTCGCGGGGAACGCCGCGGGCGCGTAGCCGGGGAGCGTCTTCTCGAAGTCGACGACCGGCTGGGGGATCGAGTCCGACCACAGGATGCGCTCGATCGCGTGCATGCCGGTGACGCCCTGATCGTCGAACGGATCGGCGTCGCCCTTCCGTGCGAGCTTCGCGAGGAAGTCGTCGTAGCGAGCGTCGATCGTGTAGTCGACGTCGGGGAAGAGCGGCGCGATGGCCCCCTCCACGTGCTCGTAGGCGATGCGCGCCCGCCGCCAGGCGTCCTTCATCTTGGCGAGCGCGGCGGCGTCCTGCGTCTCGTCCCAGCCGCGCCCGGTCGGGGTCGGCGCGGCGGCCTGCAGATCGCGCGCGGCGGCGAGCAGCGTGTCGAGCTCGGCCTTGATCGAGTCGTGCATCGCGACGACGACCTCGGCGCGGTAGGCGGCGTCGGTCTTCGCCGGTGTCGCCGCGGCGGAGCTGCTCGAACAGGCGACGAACGACGTCGACGCGGAGAGCACGAGAACGAAGAGCGCGCAGCGCGCGAAGAGTGCAGGGAGCGGACGCATGGAAGGACTCCTCGAAAGCGGTCGGGTGGCGATCGGGAGGCGCTAGCCCGACTTTCGCAGCCTGAGCCCCCGTTTCGCTACGCCACAGCCTGATTTTCCGTCCGCTTTCGTCTTACAGGCCTAGCAGAAAGAAGCTCTGGCATCCAGCGACCGAGCTCGAAGAGCTCCACGGCACGCATC
>CAIXWQ010000267.1 GCA_903923175.1 uncultured delta proteobacterium
CAGGAGTCGGCCAGCGTCGGCGCGTCGTGCATCGCCTGCGCTCGCGCGCGTCGCGCTCCGTCCGCGAGCGCGAGCGGCGCCGGCGGCGGCGGCATCGACGAGGGCGACGAAGCCACGACCGCGAGCGCGAGCGTTCGACGCGTCGGGCCGCGCGCGCGCCTCAGCCGCCGCACCTCGCGGAGCAGCTCGGTGGCCGACGGCCAGCGCTCCGCAGGGTCGAAGCGCAGCGCGCGGTCGATGGCGGCGACGAGGTCCGCCGAGAGGTGCGGCGCGAACTCGCGGAGGCTCGGGGCCTGCAACGAGGCGGCCCGCAGCAGCTCCATCTGCTCCGTCGCGTCGAGGTGCGGCGGCCGCCCGGCCGCGAGCGCGAAGAGCGTCGCTCCGAACGCGAACAGGTCGGTCCGCACGGAGATGGCGTCGCGCTCGCCGCGCGCCTGCTCGGGGGCGAGGAAGCCGGGCGTCCCGCAGACCGCGCCGACGACCGTCGCGCCGCCGCCCTCGCCCCCCTCGCCGCTCTCTCGCGCAGCGCCAGGGCCGCTGCTCTCGAGGAGGCGCGCGATCCCGAAGTCGAGGATCCGGATGCCGCCGCCCGCGTCGACCAGCAGGTTGTCGGGCTTGAGATCGCGGTGGATGACGCCGCACGCGTGCGCCACCACCAGCGCCTCCAGCGTCTGCGCCGCGACGTCGAGCAGCTGGTCCTCGTCGAACGGGTGGCGCGCGGCCCGCTCCGCGAGGCTCTCGCCGTCGACGCGCTCCATCACCAGGAACGCGATCCCCTCGACCTCGTCGACGCTGTCGTCGAGCACGCCGACGATCGCCGGGTGGCGCACGCGGTTCGCGAGGTAGCCCTCGCGCAGGAAGCGCGCGGAGATCTCCGGGATGGCGCTCACCGCCGGGTGGAGCACCTTGATCGCGAGCGGGGCCCCGTTGCGGTGGGTGGCGGCGTAGACCGAGGACGTCCCGCCGACGCCGAGCAGCGCGTCGAGGGTCCACTTGCCGCAGAGCGTGCGACCGATCCGACTGCGCGCGCGCCTCTCGAGCTCCTCCCAGTGCATGATTCGGCGCCCTGGTGCGACGGGCGTGCCGCGCGCGCGGGGCGCATCGGTACGCAGCGCGAACGCTCGACCACGGAGCTCGCTCTGCGCGCGAGCGAGGCTGCGCGCGCGGACGCGAACCCGCGCTGCGCCAAGCTCGCTCGTCGCGACGGCGCGGGCCTGCGCTCGCACAACCCCGGGCGTACCTGGGTCGCGCCGGCGCGGGGCAGGCGTGTCACTGGCCGGGGCAGGCCGGCGCGAGCGCAGGCCGGCGTCTGCGCGGCTCGCGATCGCGTCCGGGTCCGACCGCGCGCCAGGGCGTTGGCTCGCGCGTCGGTGCGCAGGCGGGTAGGCGCGCGCCGCTCAGCGCTTCGCCTTGGCCGGTCGTTCGAGCCGCGCGCGCGCGGCGTCCGTCGCGATCCCGAGCAGCGCGGCCGACCACACCTGCCGCGCGAACGCCGCGTGGAGCGGCGCGTGTCCGAGCAGCAGGCGCCAGTAGAGCGGCGCGTAGAGCGCATCGAGCACGACCTCAGGGTCGGTGCCGGCGCGCAGCTCGCCGTCGACCAGCGCGCGCTCGACCACCTTGCGCCCCTCGGCGCGCCGCGGCTCGAGCCAGCGCGTGCGCATCGCCTCGCGCACCTCCGGATCGAACACCGACTCGGCGATCAGCCCCGCGATGATCTTCCCCCAGCGCCCGGCGAGCACGCGCATCTGCGACACCATCTGCTCGCGCAGATCGACGAGCGCCGAGTCGGTGTGCCCGAACGGCGCGAGCGGCCCGGCGACGCCGAGGAACGCGTCGGTCGCGAGCGCCGCCTTGCCGGGCCACCAGCGGTAGAGCGTCACCTTGCTCGCGCCCGCGCGCTCCGCGATGGCCTCGATGGTGAGCTCCTTGAAGCCGCGCTCCTCCAGCAGCTCGATCGTCGCCTGGAAGATCCGGGCGCGGACCTCCTCGCTCCGAGGCCGACCACGCCGCGCGACCGAGCGCCCCTCGACCAGCCCCTCGGCCCGCTCGGCCCCCGCGGCCGCGCTCACGGCTTGCCCTCGGCCACCTCGACGCGCTGCCCCTCGGCGAGCCGATCGGTCGGCATCACCACCACCAGCTCGCCCTCGCGCGCGCCGGCGGCGATCGTGACCTGATCGCCGAGATCGCCGTCGACCTCGATCACGCGGAGGTGCACGACCCCCTGCTCCACGACCGCGAGCTGGGTCCCCTTTGCGTTCACGATCAGCGCGGTCGCGGGGACCACGAGCGGCGCCTCCGCGCCCGACGCCCCGAGCGCGCCGAGCACGACGCGCGCGTACGTCCCCGGCATCAGCGCGCCGTCGCCGTTGGCGAACTGCGCCTCGACGGTGAGCGTGTGCGTGCTCGGATCGAGCGACTTGGTCGTGCGGGTGATCTTGCCGGTGAACGTGCGGCCGCGCAGCTCGCGCACCGTGAGCTTCGCCGCCGCGCCGACCTTGACCGACGCCGCGTACAGCTGCGGGACCTGCACGAACACGCGGACCGGATCGGTCTGCGCCACGCGGAACAGCGGTTGGCCCGCCGCGCCCGAGACGATCAGCGCGCCCGGCTCGGCGTTGCGCGAGGTGATGGTCCCCGCGAACGGCGCGACGACCTTCTCGAACTGCTTCAGCTCGCCGAGTCGGCGCACGTTCGCCGCGGCCGCCCCGACGCTCGCGTCGGTGGCGGCGACGCTCGCCTCCTCCGCGCGCAGCGCCGACTGCTTCTCGTCGAGATCCTGCTTCGACGTCAGCCCGTCGGCGAAGAGCGTCTTGGTGCGCCCGAGCGTCGAGCGCGAGAGCTCGAGCTTCGCCGCCTCCTGCGCGCGCACCGCGCTGGCCTGCGCCGCGGCCGCGCGCGCCTGCGCCAGCTCCTGATCGAGCTCGGGCGCGTCGATGTCCGCGAGCACATCCCCCTCGGCGACGGTGTCGCCGATGTCGACCCGGTACTTCTTCAGGTACCCGTTCGTGCGCGCGTAGATCGCCGCCTCCTGCAGCGCCTTGACGGTGCCCGGCAGCGCGACCTCGTTGCCCACGGCCGCGCGCTTCACCTTCGCGACCACGAGCTTGCCATCGGCGGGCGCCCCGCCGGGCTCCTGCGCGCTCGCGCTCGCGGCGGCGCTCCGCAGACGCGGGAGGATCCCCGCCGCGGCGAGGCCGCCGAGGCCGGCCACGACGAGCAGCCCCACCAGCGCGAGCTTGCGGGTCGAGGGGACGTGCGGGCGCGCGTCGAACTGCGCGGCGTCGAGCTCGTGAACGGCGTGCTCGTCGTGCGCCCTCGGGGCGTCGCGATCGGGGGGCGTGGTCAAGCGAGCTCCTGGGTCTGGTTCGGGGCGTTGCGACGAAGCACGGAGTAGACCGCGGGGACGAAGAAGAGCGTCGCGAAGGTCGCGAGGCAGAGGCCGCCGATCACGGCGCGGCCGAGCGGCGCGTTCTGCTCGCCCCCCTCGCCGAGGCCGAGCGACATCGGCAGCATGCCGAGCACCATGGCGAGCGCCGTCATCACCACGGGGCGCAGGCGCGTGACGCCGGCGGCGAGCGAGGCCTGCACCGCGTCCTTCCCCGTCGCGCGCTGCTCGTTCGCGAAGGTGATCATCAGGATGCTGTTCGAGGTCGCCACGCCGATGCTCATGATGGCGCCCATCAGCGCGGGCACGCTCAGCGTGGTGTGCGTCGCGAAGAGCATCCACAGGATCCCCGCCAGCGCGCCCGGCAGGGCCATCAGGATGATCAGCGGGTCGAGCCACGACTGGAAGTTGACGACCATGAGGAAGTAGACGAGCGCGACCGCGAAGACGAGGCCGTAGGCGAGGTTGCGGAAGGAGCTCTGCATGCTCTCGACCTGCCCCTTCACGCTGATCGAGCTGCCGCGCGGCAGCTCCTTGCGCGTCTTGTCGACCAGCGCGTCGATCGCGTTCGCCACCGAGCCGAGGTCGCGCCCCTGCACGTTCGCGAGCACGTCGTAGGTGCCGGCGATGTTGTAGTGCGTGATGTTCACCGGCGCCTCGCCGCGACGGAACGAGGCGAGGTTGCCGAGCAGCTGCGGCTCGCCGCCGCCCGTGCCGATCGGCGTGCCGCGCAGCGCCTCCAGCGAGTCGATGCGGTACTGCGGCGTCTGCACGGCGACGATGTACTGCACGCCCTTCTTCCAATCGAGCCAGTAGCTCGGGGCCACCTGCCCGCTCGAGCTGAGGGCCACGAGCAGATCGTTGGCGACGTCGCGCTGCGTGAGCCCGGCCTGGTTGGCCTCGACGCGATCGACGTCGACGCGCAGGTCGGGCGCGCCCACCACCTGGTGCAGGTGCACGTCCACGGCGCCGGGGATCTTGGCGATCTCCTCGCGCAGCCGCCGCGCCGTCGCGAGGTTCGACGCCTGGTTGCCGCCGGGGCCGACGAGCTGCACGTCGATCGGCGCCGAGACGCCGAAGTTGAGCACCTGCGTGGTGATGTCGGGCGGGAGGAAGAAGACGGTGAGCTCGGGGAAGTCCTTGGCGAGCCGCGCGCGCAGCCGCGCGACGTACTCGGGGGTGCGCGCGCTCCGCTCCTCCTTCAGCGCGACCAGGATCTCGCCGTCGGCCGAGGAGATCATCGACGGATCGCCGAGCGCCATGTTGATGCTCGAGACCGGCGTGCCGATGTTGTCGAGCAGCGTCGCGATCTCGTGCGGCGGGATGACCTGCTTGATGTCGGCCTCGACGCGCGAGAACCAGCGCTCGGTCTCCTCGACGCGGGTGCCGGGCGGCGCGCGCACGTGCAGGCGGATCTGCCCCGCGTCGACGCTCGGGAAGAAGTCCTGCCCGAGGTTCGGCAGCAGCGTCACGACCGAGATCGCGACGAAGGCCCCGAAGCCGCCGATGGTCAGCCCCCGATGATCGAGCGACCACTGCAAAAAGCCGCCGTAAGCGCGCCGGAAGCGCTCGAAGAGGCGCTCGAACGCGGCGTGGAAGCGCTCGAACACCCCGGGCCGGCGCGTCAGGTCGGCGTGCTGCAGCAGCTCCGCGCGCAGCAGGTAGTGCATCATCGTCGGCACCAGCGTGCGCGACAGGAAGTAGCTCGTCATCATCGCGAACACGACGGCGAGCGCGAGCGGCGTGAAGAGCGACTTGGCCGCGCCGGTGATGAACACCACCGGCACGAACACGATGCAGATGGCGAGCGTCGCCACGAACGCCGGGGTCGCGATCTGCGCCGCGCCGTCGAGGATGGCCTGCAGCAGCGGCTTCTTCTGCGCGAGGTTTCTGTGCACGTTCTCGATCTCGACGGTCGCGTCGTCGACCAGCACGCCGACCGCGAGCGACAGCCCGCCGAGCGTCATCAGGTTGAGCGAGTGGCCGAGCGCGCCGAGGATGCTGATCGAGACCAGGATCGAGAGCGGGATCGAGATGACGACGATGAGCGTGCTGCGCCAGCTGCCGAGGAAGAGCAGGATCATCAGCCCGGTGAGCGCGGCGGCGATCACCGCCTCCTTGACCACCCCCTCCACCGCGGCGCGCACGAAGACCGACTGATCGAAGAGCAGCTCGAGCTTGTACTCCTTGGGGAGCGTCGCGAGCACGCCCGGCAGGGCCTTGCGCACGCGGCTCACGACGTCGAGCGTGGAGGCCCCCTGCGACTTCAGGATCGACTGCAGCGCGCCGCGCTTGCCGTCGACGCGCACGATGCTCGTCTGCGGCGCGTAGCCGTCGCGAACGCGCGCCACGTCGGCCACGGTGACCGTCGCGCCGTTGACCGTCTTGATCGGCAACCCGCCGAGGTCGGCGATGACGTCGGGGCTGGAGTTGAGCCGGATCGGCAGCTCGAGCCCGGCGAACTTCGCCGTCCCCGAGGGGAGCGTGAGGTTCTGCAGGCCGATCGCGTTCATCAGGTCGCGCGGCGACAGCTGGTTCGCGTAGAGCTTCTCCTGGTCGAGATCGACCATGATCTGCCGCTGCTTGCCGCCGTAGCCCCAGGGGAGCTGCGCCCCCTGCACCGTGGCGAGGCCGCTGCGCAGGAAGTTCGAGGTGAGATCGAAGAGCTGCTGCTCCGAGAGCGTGTCGCTCGAGATCGAGGCCTGGAGCACCGGCGCGTTCGACGCGCTGTAGTTCAGGATCAGCGGCGGGCTGATCCCGGGCGGCATCTGCCGCAGCGCGGTCTGCGCGATCGCGGTCACCTGCGCGTTCGCCATCTCGACCTTCGTCCCCGGGTGGAAGAAGACCTTGATGAGGCCGGTGCCGTTGACCGTCTGGCTCTCGAGGTGCTCGATGCCGTTGACCGTCGTGGTGAGGCCGCGCTCGAAGTTGCCGGTGATGCGCTTCTCGATCTCCTCGGCCGAGAGCCCCTGGTACTGCCAGATGACGGCGATGACCGGGATGTCGATCTCGGGGAAGACGTCGGTCGGCATGCGCAAGATCGACAGCGCGCCGACGACGACGATGAGCAGCGCCATCACGACGAACGTGTACGGGCGGCGGAGGGCTAGGCGGACGATCCACATGGGCGGCGTTGAATTCCGAAACGGTACGTTTCGTATTCGATGCAACCTCGACGCGCCAGGCCACGCGCCCTGCCCGGCGGGCGTGTCGCGCCCGGATCGGCGGTGAATTCCGCGATTCCGGGCCTCGCCCCGCAGATCAGGAGATCGTCAACGCGCCCACGGCCGCGCTGCTCACTTCAGCAGCACGCACGCCTGCAGGACGCGGTAGCCGTTCACCACCGGATCGGCGGTCGGCGCGATCGTCTGCTCGGAGACGTAGTCGCCGGACGACTGCCACGCCCGCTGCCAGAGCAGATCGTACGCGCCCGGCACGAGCGTCGAGGCGAAGTGGTCCGAGGTCGCGGTGCGCGTGTAGCTCGGATACGAGCCGTTGCGCGTCCAGTCGACCAGCGCGAGGCGGTGCAGCTTGGCGGTGTCGCGCGCCCGCAGCCAGAGCACGCCGTTCTCGTACGCGTCCGACACCAGCGGGAGCGTCGCGCCGTTCAGCGTGATCACGCCGGACACGGGCACCGAGGTCACGTCGACGTTCACGACCTGCGCGCTCCCGCCGATGGCGACGTCCTCGACCAGCACGCGGTACCCGTTCACCACCGGATCCGCCGTCGGAGAGAGCGCGCGCTCGGAGACGTAGTCGCCCGAGGTCTGGTAGGCCCGCTGCCACAGCACGTCGTACACGCCCGGGACGAGCGCGGTGTTGATCTCGTCGCTCGTCGCGGTGCGCGTGTAGCTCGGGTACGAGCCGTTGCGCGTCCAGTCGAGCAGCGCGAGCCGGTGCAGCTTGCCCGTGTCGTGCGCTCGCGCCCACACCACGCCGTTCTCGTACGCGTCCGACACCAGCGGCATCGCCCCGCCGTTCTGCGTGACGCGCCCCGCGACGGGCGCGACGGCGAGGTCGATCGTCGTCGGCAGCGCGGTGGTCGTCGCGCACGCGCCGGTCGAGGCGTCGCACGCGGCCGACGGCGCGCCGGCGCAGAGCCCGGCGGCGTCGCAGAGGTCGCCGGTGGTGCAGCCGAGGCCGTCGTCGCAGCTCGCGCCTGCGGGCTTGGTCGTCAGCGTGAAGGCGCGCGCGCCGTCGTCGCACGCGTACGAGCGGCACGGCGTGCTCGGCCCCGGAGCGACCGGCACGTTGCGCACCACGCAGCCGCGCGCGTCGGCGCCGGCCCCCGGCTGGCAGACGTCCTCGCCGGTGCACCACCGGCCGTCGTCGCAGCGCGCGTTCGTCGGCACCTGCTGCGCGACGCCCGCGCTGCAGCGCGCGACGGTGCACGCGATGGCGTCGTCGGGCGGCACGAGCGCGTCGTCGTTGGTCGCCACGCAGCCGCCCGGCGAGACGCACGCGTCGCGCGTGCACGGGTTGCCGTCGTCGCACACCCGCGCGCCGCCGCCGCCGCCGCCGCACGCGCCGGCCGTGCAGGTCTCGCCCACGCGGCAGATCCCGGTGCTGCAGCTCGAGCCGTTCGCGCGCGCCGTGTGCTGGCACGCCCCGCCGACCACCCCGTCGTCGGTGCACGGGTTGCCGTCGTCGCACGGCGGCACGTAGCACTGGGTCGCCCCGCCCACGACGCGACACGCCTGGTTCGTCGCGGCGCAGGGGTTGGGCAGGCACGGATCGGCCGTGCAGCCGCCGACGCCGTCGGCGTGCGCGCCGGGATCGCAGGTGCACACCGGCGTGCTCCCCATGGCGACGCAGGTGGTCTTGTTCGGCGCGGTGCAGCCGTTCGGCAGGCAGGGATCGGTGGTGCACCCCCCCGCGCCGTCGGCGTGGAAGCCGACGTCGCACACGTCGCAGGCGGCGCCCGTCCAGCCGGCCGCGCACGTGCAGTTCGTGCGACCGGCGCTGACCGCGCAGGTGCCGTGGCCGGAGCACGTCGTCGTGGCGCACACCTGATCGACGACGCACGCGTCGCCCTCCAGGTGGTAGCCGACGTCGCAGCTGCAGGTGACGACGCCGCCCGCGCTCGCGCAGACCGAACGCTTGGCCGTCGTGCACGGGTTCGGCAGGCACGCGTCCTTGGTGCAGCCGCCGGCGCCGTCCGCGTGGTAGCCCGCGAGATCGTCGCAGCGGTCGCAGTGCGCGCCGCCGAAGCCGAGCTCGCACGCGCACGCCGTCACGCCGCCGCTCGCCGAGCAGGCGCCGTGCCCCGCGCAGCTGGTGGCGGTGCAGGTCGCGTCGACGACGCAGGCGCCGGCCTCGTCGTGCGTGCCCGCGTCGCAGGCGCAGACGGCCTTCTTCGCGACGACGGTGCAGAGCGTGCGATCGAGCCCGGTGCACGGGTTGGGCGTACACGCGTCCAGAGTGCAGCGGCCGTGGCCGTCGTCGTAGTAGCCGAGCGCGTCGTCGCAGGCGTCGCAGAACGCGCCGCGGTAGCCGAGCGAGCACGCGCAGGCGGGGCCCGACGCGCCGACGCTGCAGGCGCCGTGGCCGCGGCAGGTGTCGGGCGCGCAGCCCGTGACGGCCACGCACGCGCCCGCCTGGAGCGCGTAGCCCGCGTCGCAGCGACACTCGACGACGCCGAGCGGCGTGGCGCAGGTCGTGCGGTGGGGCTCGAGGCACGGGTTCGGCGTGCACGAGGCGGCGCCGGTGTCGGGGTCGGTCTCGCTCGCGCCGTCGAGGGGATCGGCGGCCTCGGTCTCCCCTTTCGTGGAGCAGCCCGAAAGGGCGCCGATCAGCACGAGCGAAGCCAGCGAAGCGAGCGATGAAAGTGATGCAAGTGATGCCAGTGATGCGAGCGATTCGAGTGAACCGAGCGCGGACGCGACGCGCACGCGCGAAGCCAGCGGACGAATGACGGCGTTGCGAGCCGAGCGCCGGCCGCGGGCGGCGCCGGCCGATCGGGCGTCGCCCGCCGGCCCCGCGCGCGGGCGAGCCGCGGCCGTAGTACCTTCGAGGCAGAGCCCTTGCCGCGCATTCTCCTGGTCGACGACAGCGAGAGCACGCGCCGCCTGCTGACGGCGCGGCTCACCGAGCGCGGCTTCGAGGTCGAGGCGGCCGCCGAGGCGACGAGCGGGGCCGAGCGCGCGATGGCGCACCCGCCCGACGCGGTGGTCACGGATCTCTGGATGCCCGGCATCTCGGGCGTGCAGCTCTGTCGCCTGCTGCGCGCGGAGCCGTCCACCGCGCACGTGCCGATCGTCCTGCTCACCGCCTCCGCCGATCGGCGCACGCGCTTCTGGGCGCGCTGCGCGGGCGCGGCGGCGTACGTTTCCAAGTCCGAGCTCGACGAGCTCGTGCGCACGCTGCGCGCGCTCACCGACGCCGCGATCGCGCGGCCGAAGGAGGGCCCGCGCCGCGGTCCGCCGCGCGTGCAGGAGCGGCTGTCGCAGCTGCTCGACGCGGCGCTGTACCAGGCGACGATCGCGGGCGAGGCGCGCTCGCTCGCGCAGCACGCCGAGGATCCGGAGCGGCTGTTCGCCGAGCTCGCGCGCGTCGCCTCCGACGTGCTCGGCTACCGCTGGCTCGCGCTGCGCGGCC
>CAIXWQ010000268.1 GCA_903923175.1 uncultured delta proteobacterium
CCGAAGCCGTCGCCGAAGCGAACATGAGAACCGCGATGCCGCCGAGGACCTTGCTGACGTGCGCCATGAAATAGCCTCCTGATAAGTCTCACGCTGAGTCGCGTCGCGCCGGTCGCGCAGTTCGCGTGGACCGGCCCCCCACGTTCGACGCTCGAGCGCGGGGTCGCTTCAAATTCGGCTGGGGGCCAGCGTACTGATGTGGGCGCCCGCCGGGAACCGTACTGGATGAAAGTCCACGGAGGTCGCGGCGCTCGGACACTCCGGGCTCGGCGGGAGTGTGCTGCCCGCTTCGCAGCGGCGCGCGGGCCCCGAAGTCACGGCGCGAGCTCCACCGCGCCTGCCGGCAAGAACCCGGCCGCCTGCCCACGACGGAGCAGGTCTTCGATCGCGCGCACGACCTCGGACGAATACCCGGCCGAATCGGCGTTCGCGTACATGTCCAGGTAGGTATCGAGGCGCTCGCGGGTCACCTTCGCCTCGTCGCGGGCGCCCGACGTCAAGATCGCGTCGAGGACCTCGTCGCGGTGAGCGAGCGCCCACACGATCGAGCGGCGGCACGCGTCGGACACGCGGCGCAGGACGTCCTCGCCGAGATCGCGGCGGATGGCGTTGCCACCGAGCGGCAGCGGCAGTCCGCCCGTCATCGTCGTCCACGCCTCGCCGATCTCCACGACCTGATGGAGCGTCGGATCGTCCTTCCACGAGAGTCGCCCCTCGTGGATGAGCAACGCGGCCTCGATCTCGCCGGCGTCGAGCGCTTGGAAGATCTTCGCGAACGGCGCGATCGGCACGACCACCGGCTCGTAGGCGCCGCCCGTCGCCGCGTGGACGAGCAGCCGCAGCACCAGATGCGCCGTCGTCCGCGCGCCGGGGACCCCCACGCGCCTAGCGACGAGCTCGGCGAGCGTCATCGGCCGCTTGGCGACCACCACCGGCCCATACCCCCGGCCCACCGAGCCTCCGTGCGGCAGCAACAAGTACCGCGATGCGATCGCCGGCATGTGCGCGATCGAGACCGCGCAGACGTCGGGCGGCTCGTCCCCCTCGGCGCGCGCGTTCAGCCGCTCGGTCTCGACGCGCTCGTGCTCGAACACGAGCCCCCCAGCGTCGATCTTCCCCGCCAGCAGCGGCCAGAACATGAACAAATCGTCGGCGTCGGGGCTGAACGCGAGGCGGATGGCGCGGGTGGTCGAAGAGCTCGGTCGCATCGCGGCGGAAAGTAGGGGCCGCACGCACGGAGGTCTACCTCCGGCGCGAGACGGAGAGATCCGCCGCCGGCGGATCGCACGCCCCAGCGCACGCTTCGCGGGTGGCCCGGCGAGGTGCGTCGGCTAGACTGAAGCAGCCTCGAACCTTGCCTGATTGCGCGCAAATTCTCGCGCGCCGGAGCTTGACCGCACCATGTCGATCGCCCGTCGCGCGCGCGCCGTCGCAGCGCCCTTCGCCGTCGCTTCGCTCGCGCTGTCGCTGGCCTCGCTCGCCTCGTTCGGCACGGGGTGCTCGTCGGCGTCGGATCCGTCGGGCGGCACGGGGCGCGTCGGTAGCAGCCGCGCGGGGATCATCGGTGGCACCACCGACAACGCAGACACGTTCGTCGTCGGCGTCTTGAACCAGACGATCGGCGGCCTCTGCAGCGGCACGCTCATCGCGCCGAACCTCGTGCTCACCGCGCGCCACTGCGTGAGCAAGACGACGGAGACCGTCGACTGCTCGCCCACCGGCTACTACACGCCCAAGGTCACCCAGGACTTCGGGGCCGGCAGCTTCCAGGTCACGACCAATCAGTCGGCGTACGGCAGCCCCAAGTGGAACGTCGCCGCGGTCTACGTGCTCGACGATCAGGCGTGCCCGAACGCGGCCAACCCCGACTGCTCGCTCTGCGGCGCCGACCTCGCGATGCTGGAATTGTCGAAGAACGCGACGGGCTTCCCAAGCGTGACGCTCGCGAAGCCGGCGTTCGCGCCGCCCGCCGTCAGCGAGACGCACACCGCGATCGGCTACGGCTGTCAGCAGCCCGAACCGACCTGCGGCAACGTCGGCTACCGGATGACGATCGACACGATCGTCACCGGCCTCTCGGCCTTCGATCTCGAGACCGACGGGCACATCGCCGGCGGCGACTCGGGGGGGCCGTACTACGACAAGGCGACGCAGGTCGTCTACGGCGTGACCTCGCGCGGCCCGACCGACGCCTCCTCGGGGCTCTACACGCGGGTCGACGTCCACCTCGACTGGATCGTCGCCAAGGCCAAGCTCGCGGCGACGCACGGCGGCTACACCGCGCCGGCCTGGGTGAACACCGCGCTCCCCGCCAAGCCCGCGCCGCTCCTGGCGCTCGGCGAGGCGTGCACGGCGAGCAGCCAGTGCATCGGGTTCGACCCCGCGCTGGCCCCGGGCGTCTGCCATCGCTACGGCACGGAGCGCCGCTGCGTGCAGGGGTGCGACGCGACCGCCGCGGGCAAGTGCCCGGCGACCTTCGACTGCGTCAGCAACTACTGCTGGCCGCACTCGGACAACCCGCCGCCGGCGGCCGACACCGGCCCCCAGCCGGTCCCCGACACGGGCGTCCCCGACACCGGCGCGACGCCGGTCGACGACGCCGGCCCCGATCCGGACGCCGACCCGACCCCCACGCCGGACGTCGTCACCAAGAGCGGCGGCTGCTCGGTCGACCCGCCCTCGGATCGCCCGCCCAAGCCGATGCCGTGGATCGTCGGCGCCGCGGGGCTCGTGGTCGCCCTCGCCGCGCGCCGGCGTCGCTGAGCTACGCGGGGAGCACGCGCTTCGCGGCGGATTCGTCGCACGCGCGTTGGGGGCTTGCACGGGAGCGCGTTTCCTCCTAGTCTGCGCGCCCCCCAATCGCACACCCTTGGAACACCTCGGCGGAGCGGTCCGCAGCGGTCTTCACGGGGCGCAGCGGCTGCGTCACAAGCGGTCCTCCCCCACTTCCTGGGAAGGACCCCACAGTCGGGGAGTTCGGAGAGAGGTCAGAATGTTCGCGGTCATCCAGACGGGTGGGAAGCAGTACCGAGTCGCCAAGGGCGACAGCCTCCGCGTCGAGAAGCTGCCCGGCGACGTCGGCGGGGCGGTGACGTTCGACAAGGTGCTCCTCGTCGGTGGCGAGTCGACGAAGGTCGGCACGCCGCTCGTCGCAGGCGCCAAGGTCTCGGCGACGATCGTCGCGCAGGACCGCGACAAGAAGATCATCGTCTTCAAGTTCCGCCGCCGGAAGAACTACCGGCGCAAGAACGGCCATCGTCAGCCGTTCACGGAGCTCAAGATCACCGACATCACGGCCTGATCGAGCGAGGGAAGCAGAAATGGCTCATAAAAAAGGTCAGGGCTCGTCCCGCAACGGGCGTGATTCGAACTCGCAGCGCCGTGGCGTGAAGGTGTACGGCGGCGAAGTCGTGCGCGCCGGCAACATCATCGTCCGCCAGGTCGGCGCGACCATCCACGCGGGCAAGGGCGCCGCGCTGGGTCGCGACTACACCGTCTTCGCGCTCGTCGACGGCGTGGTGACGTACGAGTGGAAGACGAACACGAAGAAGCAGGTCTCGGTTTACCCCGTGCCTGCGGCTTCCTGAGAGATCACGACGCGATCCCCACGCGTCCGTGCTGTCAGCACGGGCGCTGAGCGCTCGCTCCGCGTAACGCTCCCGCGTGCGGCCGGCTTTCGCCGATGCCGCACGCGGTCTTTTTTGTCGGTTGCAAATCCGACCGCCCTCGCGCGACGCTCGCGCGACACGGAAGAGGATCCCATGACCGACGACAATCTCCGCTATTTCGATGCGTTTCCTGCGTGGCTCAAGTCGCTCGGCGACGACGCGCTGGCGCTGGCCGTCGTGCTCGAGGCCGTCGGATCGCCGGAAGGCGCGCGGCGCGCGACCGCGTGCGGGCTCAACTACCTCTTCAAGTCGCTCGATCTCGTCCCCGACGGCATCGACGACATCGGCTACCTCGACGACGCCTTCGTCATGCGCGTCGCGGCGCGTGACGCGCTCGCCGCGGGCGGCGAGGACCTCGACGGCGCGCTCGAGCGCCTCGCCGGCGACGTCGCGCTCGTGCAGGAGTTCCTCGGCCCCGACTACGAGCGGCTCCACGCCTACGTGAAGGATCTCGCGAAGGGGGCCTCGCGCGGCCGCAGCGTGGAGGATCTGGTCGCGAAGGCGGAGCTGCGCGCCGAGCTCGTGCGCGACGTGAACGGCTTCGCGCGCGGCTACACCGCGCCGTCGTTCACGCGCGAAGAGAAGACGCTCGTGAAGCTCCGCTCGTTCCTGCAGGCGCGACTCCCCGCGCGCTGATCACCGGCACCGAAGTGCCCGGCCCCGAGCCGAGAGCGCCTCCGGCGCTTGGAGCTGGGGCGGGCACCGTGCGATCTGGGTCGTGCTCCAAGCCCGCGATGCGGGCTTTCGGCTCGAGGCCCCGAGTTCAATCGGGGTCGATGGGAAGGCGACCCATCACGGCCCGCGGCTGACCTGCGTCGAGGTCTGCGCCTGCGCGTGCGGCGAGTGCTGCGTGCTCATCAGCTCCTGGAAGAGATCGCGGCACTCGGCCTTCCCCTTCAGGTGGTTCATCAGCAGCGTGGTGACGTCCGAGTACGACTTCTCGAAGCCGAGCCCCTCGCGCACGCGCGCGGCCACGCGCTCGCGACCGCTGGCGAGATCCTCTTCGAGCGCCTCGGCGTAGCGCCCGAGCTGCCCGCGCAGATCCTCGATCTGCTTGCGGAGATCGCGCGCGGCCGACTCGCGCTGCGAGGCCTTCGCCTCGAGCTCGCGCAGCTGCTCGCGGCGAAGCTCCATGGTCGCCATCGCCGCGCCGACGCGCTCGTAATACGTGCGCACGTGCCCGGACGCCTGGCGCTCGGCGACCTCGGCCTGCTGGCGCGCGGCGTCGGCCACGCGCTCGGCCGCCGACGTCTGCTCGCGAAGCCGGCTCGCCTCCTCGTGCGCCGCCGAAGCGTCGCGCAGCACGCGCGACTCCTCGTGCGCCAGCTCCTCGACCTTGCGGCCGATCTCGGCGCGCAGCGCGCGACCGCGTCGCTCGAGCGCTTCGATCTTGCGGTTCTGCGAGGCGACCTCGCCCTCGAGCCGAGACGCACGCGCCGCGAGCACCCACGTCTGCTCGAGCGCCTGCAGCACCTCCGGCGGCGCGTTGCCCGCCGGGTACACGCGCGAGACCATGCGGGCGAAGAGCGACGCGCGGTTGGCCCACTCGAGCACTCCGTCGCTCTGCGCGGGGGGCGGCGGCGGCGGCATCGCAGGCGCGGCCGCCTCGCTCTGCACGTCCCACTGCTGCGACGGCAGGGAACGCTGCAGCGCCTTCAGCTCCTCCTGCAGGTGGTGGGCGTCCTGGTAGCGCTTGCGCGGATCCTTCTCGAGCAGCCGCAGCGCGATCGCCTCGGCGGCCGGCGTCACGTCGGGCTTGATCGAGCGCGGGCGCGGCGCGGGCTGGCTGCGCTGCATCTCGAGCAGCGTGTCGCGGTCGCTCGACTTGAAGGGGAGCTGCCCGGTGAGCATCTCGAAGAACAGGATGCCGAGCGCGTAGAGATCGCTCTGCGGCCCCGCGTCCTCGCCGCGCGCCTGCTCGGGCGACATGTACTCGGGCGTGCCGAACACCGCGCCCTTGGGCGCGAGGCGCGGATCGCGCGCGAGCGCCGCGAGGCCGAAGTCGAGGATCTTCACGAAGTCCTTACGACCGCCGCGCACCGTGAGCAGGATGTTGTCGCTCTTGAGATCGCGGTGCACGACGCCGAGGTCGTGCGCACGCGCCAGCGCCGCGCACATCTGCTCGAGGATGTCGACGCCGCGCGAGATCGGCATCGGCCCCTTCGCGACCTCGGCGCTGAGCGCGACGCCGACGATCAGCTCCATCACGAGATAGAGCTCGCCGTCCTCGGTCTCGCCGATGTCGTGGATGTCGATGATGTGCGCGTGATCGACGCGGTTGGCCGCGCGCGCCTCGCGCAGCATCCAGGCGCGCAGGTGCGTCTCGCCGCGGAGGTCCGGGCGGATCAGCTTCAGCGCGACGACGCGATCGATGAGGACGTGCCGGGCTCGGTAGACGATGCCCATGCCGCCTTCGCCGAGCCTCGCTTCCAGGCGATATCGACCCGCGACGACCTTGCCGAGCATCGCGTCGGTGGGCTGCGACGACCGAGTCGTCTGCGCTTGCTTCGTGGCCTCCATCGGGGTCGGCTGGCTCCTTACTGGGCTCGAACGTCGAAGGCGTCTCGGGGAGATCGCGGGGCGGGCTCTCGGGCCGGAGTGCAAAGGGTACCCGGCGTTGGCGCTCCCGTGGAGAGATCCCGACGCGACGGGCATTTTCCAGAGGTCGGGCGACGGAGCGCCGTGCGCTCGCCGCCCGGCCGGGGACTTACCTTCCGGCCGAGCCGGCCGGCGCCTTGTCGGTCGCCTGCGCGGCGGCGATGGCGGCGAGGGCCGCCCCGGCCTTCTGGCGCGTCTCGGCGGCCTCGAGCGAGGGGACGCTCGCCTCGACGATCCCGGCGCCAGCGCCGACCTCGAACCGATCGTCCCAGGCGACGATGGTGCGGATCGCGATGGCGAGATCGAGCGTGCCGTGGCGCGAGACGTAGCCGACCGCGCCGCCGTACACCCCGCGCGGCGCCCCCTCGAGCTCCCGGATGATCTGCATCGCGCGCACCTTCGGCGCCCCGCTGAGCGTCCCGGCCGGGAACGCCGCGGCGAGGACGTCCCAGGCATCCCGGCGCGGATCGAGCTCCCCCTGGACCTCGCTGACGATGTGCATCACGTGCGAGTAGCGCTCGGTCGCCATCTGCACCGGCACGGTGACGCTGCCGATGGTCGCCACCCGGCCCACGTCGTTGCGGCCGAGATCGACCAGCATCACGTGCTCGGCGCGCTCCTTCGGATCGGCCAGCAATTCGGCCTCGAGCGCGCGATCCGCGTCCCCCGTCTCGCCCCGGGGTCTCGTCCCCGCGAGCGGTCGGACCGTGACGCGCCCCCCCTCGAGCCGCACCAGCGTCTCCGGCGAAGCGCCGACGACCGCCCGCGGCCGCGCGCCGTCACTGGCGCCGAAGTCCATGAAATAGAGGTAAGGCGAGGGGTTGAGCACGCGCAGCGCGCGATAGACCTCGAAGGGGTCGCACCCCTCGCGCGCGACCTCGAACTTGCGCGCGAGGACGACCTGGAAGACGTCGCCCGCGCCGATGTAGCGCTGCGCGCGCTCGACGATCTCCGCGAAGCGCGCGTCGTCCATCGAGACGGAGACCTCGGCCGGTCGGCGCGCGCGATCCGGCGGCGCGAACGGCGAGAGCCGGGCCGGCGCGCGCGCCAGCACCGCGGCCGTCTCGTCGAGGCTCGCGGCGTCCTCGCCGTAGAGGGTGACGGTCTGCAGCAGCGCGTCGAAGACGACGAGCGTCGAGCCGTCGAGCAGATCGGCGATCGGACGCTCGTGATCGAAGCCGGGCACCGGCTCGAGCGCGTGGACGAGATCGTAGGGGATCAGCCCGACCGCCGCGTCCACGACGCGTGGCGCGCCGGGCGGCAGCGCGGTCGGCGCGATCTCGCCGTGGGCGGCCCGCAGCAGCGCGAGCGCCTCTCGCGCGGGCGCGATCGTCTCGCGCACGCAGGCGCCGAGCGCATCGAGGACGCGCAGCCGGACCTCGCGTGCCCCCGAGAGCAGATCCAGCTGCAGGCGGCGTCGGGGGCGGAAGCCGACGACCGAGAACCTCCCCCAGCGCTCGCCGCCGATCGGGGCGCTCTCGAGCAGGAAGGAGGGGGACCCCGGGGCGGCGGCGCGCAGCGCGGCGTAGGCCGACACGGGCGTCAGGTCGTCGAGGACGAGAGTGCGCTCCATGCGGGGTGCGTAGCACCCACGAGCGGACCGCATCCAGACGCGCGCGTGGACGGACCGGTTCGCCGCGACCGCACGCGAGAGAATCGCGGCATTTGCCCGGGACCTGCCCGCGACGGGGGGCGCGCCGCTCCCCCTGCGCACGGCATCCATGACCTCGACCGTCCGGCAGAAGCACACCAGAGCGCACTGCGCGTACGCATAGGCTTCCGCTTTGTGGCGCCGCCAGCGTAAGCTGAAGCTTCACCGTGTCTTCGAGGGTGCGCCGAGGTGGCGACCCCGGCTGGCGCGGCATGAAGGCCCGCTCTTCGTGCGAACTTTGGTCGAGCGAACCCCTGGCGCTATGCTCCGCGTCGCCGCCTGAGCGGAAGCCCCATCGATGGCGATCTGGAAGCTCACGATCGAGGATGACGAGGGACACCAGACCGTCGTCCCGCTCGTCCGCGATGGCTACACGGTAGGACGTCGTGAGGGGCACCCCATCCGACTCACCGAGCGCAACGTCTCGCGCGATCACGCGCGGCTGCGCAAGGACGACGAGGGCGGCTACCACCTCGAAGATCTCGGCAGCTACAACGGCGTCTTCGTCAACGGGCACCGGCTCGTCGAGCCGAAGAAGCTGCAGCCCGGCGATCTCGTAATTCTCGGCGACTACCGCATCGAGGCCCACAGCGACGAGGCGCCCGTGCGCCTCGCGCCGTCGATCCCGCCGAAGCCGAGCGCGCCGCCGGTGGCGCTGCGCAGCGATCGCCCGGTGCCCCCGACCACCACGGCGCCGACGCCGTCGACCCCCGATCGCCTCGTGTTGCTCGGCACCGCCGACGCGGGCCGGGAGTACGCGCTCGAGGGGGGCAAGAAGATCATCCTCGGCCGCGGCGACGAGGTCGAGTTCCGGGTCAACCACAGCTCGGTCTCGAGGCAGCACTGCGAGCTCGCCCCCACCGACGACGGCCGCTGGGAGCTCAAGGATCTCGGCAGCGCGAACGGCCTGAAGATCAACGGCGCCGAGACGCGCCGCGGCGTCGTCAAGGCGGGCGACACGATCGAGCTCGGCGACGTGCCGATCAAGTTCGTGGGCGCAGGGCAACCGTTCCTGTTCGACGCCGCGATGGCCGAGGTCGCCCGAGACGGCGCCGCCAAGCGCAAGGGCGGGGCGACCACCTGGATGATCGTCGCCGGGCTCGTCGTCGCGGCGGCGGTCGGCGGGGTGCTCCTCGCGAGCTCCACGAACCGCAATCCGACGGTCGCGACCTCGGCGACCACCGGAGCCAACGCCGCGAGCGTCTCGCCCGACGAAGGCGTCATCATCGCCGCCAAGTCGCTGCGCGAGGCGGGTCAGCTGACGTCCGCGCACGACAAGCTCACCGAGATCCCGGTCGACTCCAAGGCGCGCACCGACGCGCGCTACGTCGACATCGAGAACGCCTGGTGCGACACGCTCGCGCGCAGCGCGTCGACGGGCTCGGACGACGTCCGCCAGGACGCTTGGTCGCGCATCGACAAGAGCGGCGCCGACTCCGTGCACAAGGAGTTCGCGAAGAAGACGCTCTTCCCGTCGGGCCCTGCGGCGAGCACGACGAGCACGGGCGAGCCGACCGCCACCGCGACGGTCGACGCCGGGCGCGCCGCGCCGTCCGCGACCACCACCACGACCACCACGGCGACCACGAGCACGACGCAGGCGCCGACGGCCACCACCACCGCGCCCCCGGCGACCACCACCGCCACGGCCACGGCCACGACCACGACGCCCCCGAAGCCGACGGCCACCACGCCGCCCGCGGGAGGCTGCGGGGCGTTCAAGGGCGACTACATGGGCGCGTTCAAGGCGCGCGACTACGCGTGCGTCCGCTCGATCCTGCTGCCGCTGCTCAACGCAGGGAGCATCAGCTCGAATCAGGCGAAGATCCTCAAAGCAGCGTGCAACTCGCTCGGCGACGTCTCGTGTCAGACGCGCGCCGCGGAGAAGATGTAGCGGGCAAGGAGGTCGGAGCGCGGGAAGCTCCCGCGTCGATCGCGGGCCTGCCTCGGCGACGCCCCCGCGCCTCCCGACCCGAGCGACGGCCTCGCCGCCGCTCAGATCGCGGGAAACATCCCGCGCTCTTCACTGCCCACCGGGGCGGTCGGCACCGCCCCCCCGCCGAATGCGATTCGTCGGGGCCAAACCCCACCGGAGAGACGGTTTCACAGTCTCTCAGAGCCGCTGCCGCTCGCCGCGCTCGTCGCGCCGCTCGGGCGGCACGCACTCGGCGCACTGACAGAGGGCGCGCAGGTAGCGGAACGTGTAGATGCCAGTGTCGTGGCCGTCGCCCCACGCGACGTGGAGCGCGTAGTCGCCGACCGGCTCGATCGTCTTGATGCTCGTGTCGCCGCCGGAGATGAACCGGACCTCGCCGGAGTGCCCCTGGCAGCCCGCGCACGGGCAGTAGCCGCGCAGGACCTCGTGCGGATAGATCCCCTTGTGCCCGTCGGCCCAGTCGATCTCGGTGGTGGTCGCGCGGAACGGTGAGCGCACCGCGATGGGGGTCGTGCGTCGGTCGGCCATGGAGCCTCCTCCGATGCGCGACGCGGCGCCGCGGTGCAAGCACGCGTGCGCGCGCAGCGCGGCGTCGCCTAGCGCGCG
>CAIXWQ010000269.1 GCA_903923175.1 uncultured delta proteobacterium
AAGATCTCGGAGTGCGATCACGTGACGGTCGGGGAGACGCGACGGCGACTGCGAGGCGTCAGGCGACGGGCGTGGCCTCACACCTCACACGAGGCCGATCGCGTCCGCGGTTCTTGACTGGTAGGCGGTTGACAAGCGCAGTTAGGTGCTGGGGCGACAACCAGAATGGCGCCATCGGCACGGCGCCACTTGGCGGACGCGCCGCGCCGACGACGGTCGCAGGATTTTCCGACGCCATGCTCGTCGCGGCGGGCGACGGCTCGACCTGCGTGCGACGTACCGGCAATCGCATGAGCTGCTGGGGACGACACCAGGTGCTAGGTAATGCGGCGACCGTCGACACCGCGACCCCCACCCTCGTTAGCGGAATCTCGAAGGTCGTCGACATCGCTCTGGGCGGCTCCTTCGCGTGCGAGCTCGACGCGAATCTTCGTGCGTACTGTTGGGGGACGGCCGGGTACGGGCAGACCGGCGACGGCTCGACCGTCACGCTCGCCCGCGACTACCCGGTGCGCGTCGCGGGCCTGACGTGGATGGGGAGCGACGGCGCCAGCACGCATGTCGTCGCGGGGACCTACCACGCTTGCAGCATGGTCGTCGCCGGCGGCTCGTACGCGTCGGCGATGTGCTGGGGGCACAATGACAAGGGGCAGATCGGAGACGGGACGACGACCGACGCGTGGTCCGCGACGCTCGTTCCCGCGATCGCCGGCAAGGTCGTGACCATTGCTGCCGGCGGCTCGCACTCGTGCGCGCTGTTGAGCGACAGCACCATCAAGTGCTGGGGTCTTAACACGGACGGCGAGCTCGGCTCCGGGCCGAGCGCAACGGCGAACAGCAGCACGCCCGTGGCTGTCGCCGGCCTCGGACCCGCGCTTGACGTCACCGCCGGCGACACGCACACCTGCGCGCTGTTGAAGGACCGGACCGTATGGTGCTGGGGCTCCAACGACTCGGGGCAGCTCGGGGCCAAGACCAACACGATCAGCCGCGTGCCCGTGGCGGTCACCTGGAAGTAGCGCAACCCTCGTCGCGCGCGGCGCCGCGCGGGCCGCGCGCCTCGTGCTGCGCCGCCCCGTCCCCAACCCGCCGGAAGGACGGCGCTCCGCCGTTCGCTGGCGCGCACCGAAGCGCTGCCGTATGACGCACTTCGCTGAGCCACCGCCCCCATGAATACCCGTAGCAAGCTCTCCGCCGCGCTCGTCTGGTCGATGACCTTGGCGCTCGCAGCGCCCGCCCTGTCGGGGCCCGCCAAGGCTCCCGCAGGGGCGGCCTCCTCCGGCCCGGCGAAGGCGGCCAGCGCCTCGACCGCCGCCAAGGCCGGCGCCTCGCCTTCGACCAAGGCCTCGGCGGCCCCCAGCGTCAGCGCGAAGCCCAGCGCCTCGCCCACGACCGGCGCCGTCCCGGGCGCGAAACCGCCCTCCAAGGAGGACGTGAAGCGCGCCGACGAGTGAGGATAGGCGTTTCAAGCGAAGCCAGCCTTCCAGCTCCGAGTACATAGCGCTGGATGTACCTCGACATGCAGTACATCGATCACTGGAGCTTGCTCCACGATCTCCAGCTGATCCTCAAGACCTTCCCCGTCGTGATCTCCGGCCGCGGCGCCAGCTGAAGCCGATGAGGAGCCCACCAAGCGCCATCGCGACCGCGATCGATCCCGAGCCGGGGCGCGCGCCGCCGCGTGTGTCGGGGGAGGTCGCGACCTCCGAGGCGGCCGGCGTGCGCGAGGCCGACGGCGAGGACGACGAGAGCCGCGAGATCGCCCGGCGCGACGCGGTGATCGCGCTGCGCAGCGCCCTTTCGCTCGGGGCGTCGCTGCTGTGCACCTGGTCGCTCGCGCTGCTGGTGCGGGTCATCCTGCCGCGCTGGCTCGGCCCCGAAACGTTCGGCGCGTTCACCTTCGCCGACGGGTTTACCGCGACGTTCTTCATCGTCCTCGGCCTCGGCGTCGAGACCTACATCCAGAAGGAGATCCCGGTGCGCCCGGCGCACGCCTCGGACTTCTTCGGCGGCGTGATCGTGCTGCGCGTCGTCATGGCCGTGCTGCTGCTCGGCTGCATGATGCTGGCGCTCACCGCGATGCACCGCTCGGCGCTCGTGCACGGCCTCGTGCTGGTGTTCGGCGCGGGGCAGTTCCTGCTCGCGATCAACACGAGCCTCGGCTCGCTGCTGCAGGCGTCGCGCGCGGTCGGCGGCCTCGCGCTGGTGAACGTGCTCGCCAAGGTGATCTGGGGCGCCGGCGTGCTGCTCGCGCTCTTCCTCGGGCTCGGCTTGGCCGCGCTGGCCGGGGCGTTCGTGCTCGGCGAGCTGCTGCGGCTCGTGGTGCTGCTGCCGCTCGCCAAGAAGCACGTGGGGCTGAAGCTCCGCGTCGATCTCGGCGCCGTGCGCCGGCTCGTGGTGGCGAGCTTGCCTTACTACCTCACGCTCATCGCCTGCACGGTCTACGCGCGCGTCGACGTGACCATGCTCTCGCTGCTCTCGACGGACTGCGAGATCGGCTGGTACGGCGCGGCCTCGAACTTCGCGGCGCTCG
>CAIXWQ010000270.1 GCA_903923175.1 uncultured delta proteobacterium
AGCCGCGAGCCCCACGACTTCGAGAGCCCGACGTGCGCGGCGGCGTCCTGCAGGTCCTCGTCGAGGAAGTAGTGACGGCGGAGGATGGTCGCCTCGGGGTCGCCGATCGCGTCGAGCGCCGCGAGGAGCCTGGCGCGCAGCTGCGCGCGCCCCGCCACCGCCTCCGGATCGACGTGCGACCCGTCGTGCTCGGCGGGCGCCGCGCCGGACTCTTCCTTGGCGACGAGCCCCGTCGCGTAGGCGGTCGCGAGCCCGCGCAGGAACGACGAGAGGCGCGCGTCGGCCGCGGCCGCGGTGGGCGGGCGGACGGCGTTCTCCTCGCCCTTCTCCTCGCTGTAGAGATCGGCCGCCTCGAGCGCGCGCAGGCGCGCCGCGACGCCCCTCGGCAGCCCCGACTCCTTGCGCAGGCCATCGAGGATCGCGCCGCGCAGCCGCAGGCGCGCGTAGCCGCGAAACGACACGCCGCGGCTCGGATCGAAGCGCCCCACGAGCTCGGCGATGGCCTCGTGGGCGTAGCCCTTGAGGTCGTCGAGGTCGAAGCGACCGCCGAGCTGCCGCGCCACGCCGCGCGCAACGGCGTCGAGCACCGTCAGCGCCTCCTGGATGCGGGGATCTTCGCGGCCTTGCACCGCGCGCGATCGCGGCGGTGCGGAGCGCGGGCGTCAAGCGGAGCGTCGCGTCCGCGAAAGCAGCGCGGGACGTTTGCCACCGCCGGGGACGTGCGATAGCCCGGCTCGCGATGTCGGAACGGGACGAGAAGCGGCGGCCGGACGCGGCGGACGCGCCGGTGACGAGCGCGTCGCCCGTTCCGCCCATGCCGCCGGTGCCGCCCGTGCCCCCCGTGCCGCCGATCAGCGTGGAGCGGCTCGGCCGCGCCGAGGGCTCGTCGGACGACGTGCGCTACGCGAAGGCGTGGCGCGTGTGGCTCGCGGCCCTCGCGCACGACCCCGAGGCCGCCTGGGCCGCCGCGCTGACCTACCGCTCCCTCGACTCCGAAGGGCGCGAGGCCTGGCTCGACGCGCTCGACGTCGACGCGCCGGACGTCGGCGCGCCCGCGATCGCGCTCTACGCGCCCATCCTCGCCGTCGAGGACGACGACGAACGCCGCGCCCGCATCGAGGCGACGCTCCTCCGCCACGGCACCCACGGCGCCCCCGCGCCGACCGAGAAGCTGCGCGGCCTGCGCGGCGTCGACGAGACGGGCACGCGCCGGGTGATCGTCCTCGTGCACCCGCTGTACCTGGAGTTCGTCGAGGTGCTGATCTGCGCGCTCGACGCCGAGCGCGGCTTCGCCGACGTGCGCCACGATCCGATCGGCCTCTCCGAGAAGGCGCCGCGGCCGGGGGACGTCGTCGAGGGGGTCGAGCTCGAGGCCGTGCCGGTCGAGCCGCTCATCGAGGAGCTCGCGCACGCGGTGGTCGCGCACCGGCGTCGAAACGACGAGGTCCCCGCTGCGCTTGCGCGCTTCGTCGATCTGTTCACGCCTCGCCCTGAATCGGTGGATCTCGGCCGCGTCGGCTGAGCGCAGACCACGGCGGCGACGACCCACGCAAGGGCGGCGCGAGCACGCCGCGCTCCCTTTCCCGAGAGCGGACATCACATGTAAAGCTCGGTGACACGGCTCCCGCCGGCGCAAACCGCGCGGACGTCGTCGTCGCACGCGCCGCCTTGAGGCGGCTCGCGCGGCTGCGGTTTCCGCGCGAGTCTCCAAACGAGGCTTCATGTCGACTTCCGTCCCCTCGTCCCAGCCGTCGCAGGTCGTCGCTTCCGCGCCGCCCACCTATGCGACGGGCGCGCGCGGCAGCGAAGCCTCGGAGGACAAGCACCTCCCTCGCGTCGTCCTCTGCATCGACGACGACACCGACTACCTCGAGCTCGTGCGCCGCATGATCGGCGGCGCCGGGGTGCAGACCCTCGGCGCCTCGAGCGCGGAGGAGGCGCTCGAGCTCGTCGAGCGGCAGCGCATCGACGCGATCGTCACCGACCTCAACCTGCCCGAGCGCAACGGCATCGAGTTCATCGCCACGCTGCGCGGCGCGGGGAACAACGTGCCCATCCTCGTGCTCACCGGCGAGGGCTCGGTCGACGCGGCGGTCGAGGCGCTCAAGCACGGCGCGGCCGACTTCCTCCAGAAGCCGATCGACGGCGTGCGCCTGTCGAGCCTGGTGCGCGAGCTGCTCGCGAACGGCCCGACGTTCGGGCTCGCCGAGGCCGCCCCGGTCGCCTCGGGGCTCGACACCGATCTGCGCCCGATCTCCGCCGACGGCTGGTTCGAGGGGATGCTCGGGCGCTCGGTGCCGATGCGGCAGGTGTTCGAGTCGATCGAGCGCGTGGCGCGCACCGAGGCGCCCGTGCTCATCGTCGGCGAGAGCGGCTCGGGCAAGGAGCGCGTGGCGCGCGCCATCCACGCTCGCTCCGGGCGCCGCAACGGCGCCTTCGTGCCCGTGCACACCGGCGCCATCCCCAAGGAGCTCGTCGCCTCCGAGCTGTTCGGCCACGAGCGCGGCGCCTTCACCGGCGCGCTCACCGCGGCCGACGGCAAGTTCGAGGCGGCCTCGCGCGGGAGCCTGTTCCTCGACGAGGTCGGCACGATGGTGCACGACGTGCAGATCGCCCTGCTGCGCGTGCTCGAGACGATGCGCTACACGCGCGTCGGCGGCCGCAAGGAGCACGCGGCCGACGTGCGCGTGATCGCCGCCACGAACTGCGATCTGCTCACCCTCGTGCAGCAGGAGAAGTTCCGCGAGGACCTCTACTTCCGCCTGAACGTCTTCTCGATCACGCTGCCGCCGCTGCGCGATCGGCGCGACGACATCCTGCCGCTGGCCGAGCACTACCTGCACCGCTTCGCGCAGCGCTACGGCACGCCGGTGCGGCGCATCTCCGCCGGCGCGGCGGAGCGGCTCGTCAACTTCCCCTGGTTCGGCAACATCCGCGAGCTGCGCAACGTGATGGAGCGCGCGGCGGTGTTCGGGCGCAGCGTCGAGCTCGGCGCCCACGAGCTCCAGCTCGTCGCGGAGCGCCTCCCGAGCCCCGGGCAGATGATGCGCGAGACGGCCGCGCGCGGTCCGTACGTGCCGACCTCGCCGCTGATCGCGCAGCCGGTGTCGCCGCCCCTCGAGTACCTCCCGCCGCCGAGCTCCCCGATGCCGGCCGCAGTCGCGCCGGCGCCGGCGAGCCACGCGCTGCCGATGGAGGCCTTCGCGCCGCCGCCCCCGCAGCCGGTGCCGCCTTCGTACCTGCCGCCGCCGATGCCGATGCCGGCGCCGGTGCCGCGCAGCGAGCCGCCGCCCAACGCGATCGTGATCCCGCTCGGCACGACCATCCAGGAGGCCGAGAAGGCGCTCATCCTGCGTACGCTCGACCACGTCGGCGGCAACAAGCAGAAGGCCGCGCGCGTGCTCGGCATCAGCCGGCGCTGCCTGTACAACCGGCTGGAGGAGTACGGCGTGATGAAGCCGGCGGGCGAGGCTCACCACGACGTCGAGGGCGAGCCGCCGATCGGCGAGCTCGAGCCCGAAGTCTCCTGAGCGGGCCGGCCGTCGCCGCCGTCAGCGGGGGCGGTGCGCGTGCTCGAGCGCGCGCACGGCTGCCTGCAGCGCGCCGTGCACGAGCTCGTGCGCCCGCTCGACGCGCGCCTCGACGTCGGTCTCGTGCTCGGTCGCCGCGCGCACGTCGATGGCCGGCAGCAGCTCGGTCGTGACGCGCGCAGGGGTCGGGACGATGGCCGCGGCGAGCGCGAAGGGGAGCGCCCACGGGGCGAAGAGCGCGGCCGCGCCGACGCCGAGCGCGCCGAGCGTGAGCGGCACGACCTCGGCGCGGATGCGCTTCTTCAGGCCGAGGGCGCGCCCGAGCCGCCCGACGCCCGGCGGCACGAGGTACGTCCAGTGGCTGCCGATCGTGGCGACGGGGACGACCGGGACGCCCATCTCGAGCGCGAGCCGCGCGTAGCCTCGGCGGGCGCCGAACACGACGTCGCGAGGGCGGTGCAGGCCGCGGTACGCGTCGATGTCGCCGCCCGGATAGACGAGCACGTCGTAGCCGCGCGCGAAGGCCGCCCGCGCGGCCTCGTGGCTCGCGTCGACCGCGCCGAGCGAGCGCAGGAAGCCGCCGTAGCCGGGGAGCGCGAGCGGGAAGCCGTGCGAGAGCCCGACCACGCGGCGCTCGGCGCCGAAGCGGCTGCCGAGCTCGCCGAGCAGCGTCACGACGTCGGCGTAGCCCGCGCCGCTGTGGTTCGCGACGAAGAGGCACGGCCCCGGCGGCAGGCGCTCGAGCCCGCGCAGCTCGAAGCGGAACCAGCGGCGGCTGAACGCGCGCGCGTGCTCGGTCAGCGCGAGGTAGCGCGCCTCGTCGAAGTGCGCGTCGACGTCGGGAAGGAGCTCGGCGGGCGCGGCGCGCGTCGCCTCGGGCAGTTCGGGCATGCGCGGGCGATCGTCGACGCGGGGATCGGGAGCCGCAATGGCGCGCGCCGGGGAATGCGCGCGCCCGCTCGACGGCTCTCCACCGCGCAGCTCGGCGAGCGGCCGCGGCGCGCGCCGGAGCCGGATGCATGAGCGAGCGATCCCTTCGAAGCGACCGGCCTGCGCGCGCGGCGTTCGCGGCGTTCGCGTCGGCCCTCGTCGCCTGCCACGGCCCGGATCACTTCTTCTGCCCCGCGGCGATCGACGTCGCGGTGCTCGAGCATCAGGCGCGCCTCGGCTGCTTCACGCTGTCGGCCGGCGTGATCGAGCGCTGGCGAGCCGCGCTGAAGGGGCTGCCGCTCGCACTGGTGCTCGAGAACGGCTGCGAGCGAACCGTCGAGGTCGATCTCCGGGCGCTGCGCGTGGTCGGCGTCGACGCCCGAGGCAACCGGCGCGCGCTCACGCCCTTCGATCCGCGCCACGAGCTGCGCATCGTCTCCCTCGCGCCGGGCGCGCAGGGCCAGGAGCGCATCGAGTACCTCGACGACGAGGCGCCGAGCGCGACGGGCGCGACGGGCGCCGCGTGGGCGCAGGTCTGCCTCGACGCGACGAACGTCCTGCCCGAAGTACCGCGCGGGCAGGAGCCGCGGTTCTGTCTCGACGTGCGCCCGCGCGAACGGGCAGCAGCCGCGACCGGCGCGACCCGCGAGGATGGAGCCGCGCGATGAGACGTAAGCCCGCCCCGCGCTTCGCGGTGCTCCTCGGCGCGCTCTCCGCGCTGGCCGTGCTCGCGAGAGCGGCCCCGGCGGGCGCGCGCGGGTGCCAGGAGACGAGCCCGACGCCGGTGCTGGGGCGCGGCAGCTGCTACCGCTTCGGTGCATGGGACGACGCGCCGACGATGCAGCCGGCCACCGCGCTGATGGTCGGCTTCGAGCCGTCGGTCCACTCGTTCGACCTCTCGTCGCGGGCGTTCGACGTGAGCGTCGTGCAGCGCCAGGTCTCGACGGTGCACCGGCTCGACGGCCCCGCCCTCGGGCTGCGGCGCCTCCAGACGTTCGGCGGCCGGCTCGCGACCGAGGCGTTCCGCGCGGGCCCGCTCCGGGTAGGGCCGTTCCTGGAGCTCGGGCTCGCTTCGCTCGGAGGCGTCGCGCCGTGGCTGCTGCAGGGGCACGCCTACGCCCCGACGTACGCGTACGCGACGTCGATGGGCTTCGCGCCCTCCGTGGTGCTGCCGTGGGGGCCGCTGCTGCTGCGAGGCGAGCTCCCTCTCGGCATGAGCTTCCTGGTCCTCGACACGCGCGACGCCGGGCTGACGGGCGCCTCGGCGAGCGCGCTGCGCCCCGAAGGCCTCGCGCCGCGCAGCGCCGCGGTGAGCGGCGGCGTCGGCCACGGTCCGCCGCCCGACGGCGCCTCGGCGTGGTCGTTCCGCGGCCTGGTCGCGGCGCGCGTGAGCGTGGAGCTCTTCGTCGATCGCTACTGGACGCTGGGCGCCTACGTCTCGACCGACCTGATCCACCGCGACGACGTCGCCGCCGGCGCGATGATCCGCTCGTATTTCTGGCCGTGGGCGGGGACGCGTTGAGCGCCAGCCGGCGGCCGAGCGCCGGCGCCGCCCCCTCGCGCGCCCCTCCCACGCGCCTCACACGACGGACGGTCCGAGCGGCCTCGAGGCCCGCGAGCGCGGCCGCTGCGAAGCGCGCCCCGCGACGTTCCCCTCGCACGCGACCATCTCCGCCGTGACGCCCGGCGGGGTCTCGCGCGCCTGATGCACGCTGCACCGGAGCACGCGCCGGAGCCCGATCTGCTGGTCGAGCTCCGCCCCCGCGAGCAGCGCCACCGCGAAGAGCCAGAGCGTGATCATCGTGATCGCGACGATCGAGAGCGACGCCTGGTACGCGCTCTGCGTCCCCATCCTCGAGAGGTACCAGCCGTAGCCGTAGCCCATGAGCCCCTCGAGCACGACGGCGAAGACCGCGCCCGGCCAGAGCGGCATGCGCCGCCGCGTCGCGCTCGGCAGGCCGATCCAGTAGATCCCGCAGTGCAGCAGGATCAGCAGCGCACCGCCGAGCCCGAGGCGCAGCGCGAGATCGAACGCGCTCGCCGCGCCGACGCGAAAGTCGGCGACGCGCTGCCCGGCGAGCGTGCGCACCCAGTCGAGCCCGGTGCCGAGGAGCGTCAGCCCCGCGACGCCGACCGAGAGCACGACGCAGGTCGCGATGGCGAGCACGCGCTTCTTCCACCACGGGCGCGGCTTCGACGCGGTCTCGAGCTCGAGCGAGTCGAAGACGGCGTGCACGCCGCCGGAGGCGAACCACACGAACACCGCCGCCGCGAACGGCGCGACCGCGCCGCCGTTCCACGCCGACACGCGCGACAGCTCGCGCGTGACCAGCTCGCGGGTGGCCGACGGCATCGGATCGAAGATCGGCGCGACGGCGCTCTGGTGCTTGGTGGCGAGCTTCGCGACGACCAGGCCGAGCACGGCGGCGAGCGGCAGCAGCGAGAGGAACAGCCAGAACGCCATCTCGGTCGCGAGCCCGAGCGTGCGCGAGCGATCGAGGTTCACGTACAGCAAGCGCGGCCACGCGAGCGCCCAGCGCGCGAGCCGCATGAGCCGCCGCGACGCGCGCCGCCA
>CAIXWQ010000271.1 GCA_903923175.1 uncultured delta proteobacterium
CGGCGACGTCGTCGAGCGCGGGGGTGGGGCGCGGCTCGTGCCGCCCGAGGAGGCGCCAGGAGGCCGGGAGCGCGAGCTCGGCGGCGGTGTCGCCGACGGGGAGCGTGAGCGTGGCGGCGGGCGTCGCGGTCATCGGGGGTGCTCGCGAGGATAGCGGCCCGCGGGCCACGCGCGCCGAGCGCCTTGCGCGAGTGACGTGGCAAGGGGCACCCTTGTGGGAATCGACCCGCCGCGCTCTGCTCGATCGGATGCGCAGAGCGACGTACTCGTGGGTCTGGTCGGCGCTCTTGCTCGGGTGCGGCGCGCAGCGACCGAGCGAAGAGCTCGCCAGCGTCGGCGTCGACGGCGGCGTCACGCCGGCTGCGCAGGACGCAGCGGCCGCCCGCGCGATCGTCGCGTCGATCCGCGCGCGAAGGCCATTCGAGAATTTCGGCGCGGCGACCGCGCCCGCGCCCGCGACGCGTGACGCCCTGCGCGCGCGCGCGCCGGCGACGAGGTTCCAGGCCGCCCTTCCGGTGCGGAGCGACGCGCCGTTGCGGCTGGCCGCCAAGCCCGGGTTCGAGCTCGACATCGTCGACCTCGGCGCCGGCGCAGGCGGGGCGGCGGGCGCAAGTGGCGACGTGGGCGAGATCGTCGGCGCCTCGGTCGTCTTCCCTGATGCGTCGCTCGATTGCGACGTCGCGGTGGGCCTCGGACCGGACTCGGCGGAGGAGATCCGCGTCCTGCGCACGCCCCGCGCGGCGTCGATCGCGCGGTATCGCGTGACGCTCGGCGCCGACGTGGCAGACCTCACCACCGACGGCGTGCGCGCCTTCGCGATCGACGCGCGCGGGTTCGCGCACCTGCAGACCACGCGCGCCTTCGCGATCGACGCGGTCGGGCGCCGACGCGAGCTCAGCCTCCGCGTCGAGGGGGCCGGGCGTGTGCGCACGCTGACCGCGGCGCTCGACACGGCGGGGCTCGCGTATCCCATCCTCGTCGATCCCGCGTGGAGCTCGCTCCCCGCGATGAACTACCTGCGCGGCAACCACCGCTCGGTCACGCTCACCAACGGCCGCGTGCTCGTCGCCGGCGGCACCACCTCCGAGCCGAACGCCGTCGCCGAAGAGCTCGATCTCGGCACGAACATCTGGACCGTCGTCGGCTACCCGAAGCGCGGCGACGGCTCGCCGGCGAGCTTCTACAACGACGAGACGCTCACCGCGCTGCCGGGCGGCAAGGCGCTGATGATCGGGCCGCGCTACACCGCCGATCCGGCGGCGGTCATCTACGACGGGAGCAAGGCGATCGGCGCGCGCTGGTCGAACGCGGCGCCGCTCGCGCAGATGCGCAACGCGCACGTCGCGGTCGCGATCCCGGCGCTCGGCACCGCAGGCTCGGTGCTCGTCGCTGGCGGCACCGCGCTGAGCTCGGCGGGCCCCCTGCCGCTCCAGATCGAGCTGTACGACGTCGCGCTCGACACCTGGACGACCGTCGGCACGCTCGCGCACGTCAACGGCCTCGTCGGCGCGCAGGCGGCGCTGCTCCCCAGCGGCAAGGTGCTCATCGCCGGCGGCAACAACCAGGCGACCGGCGGCAGCCCGCTCGACGCGGAGCTCTGGAGCCCGACCACGGGCGCCTCGACGCTGCTGCCGACGACGATGCGCGACGTGCACGCCTACGGCTTCGCGACGACGCTCACCACGGGGAGCGTGCTCGTCTACGGCGGAACGGCCACGCAGCACGCCGAGCTCTTCGATCCTGCGACCAACAAGTTCGCGCCGACCGGCGACACCGCAGCGCAACACCAGGTCGGCATCGGCCTGCGGCTCGGCAACGGCACGCCGATGCTGGCGGGCGGAGGGTCGACCTCGACCGCGGAGATCTACGACGCCGCGGCCGGCACCTGGTCGTCCGCCGGCAATCTCGCCGAGTCGCACTACGCGGGCGCAGGCACGCTGCTCGCCGATGGTCTGCACGTCGTGGTGAGCGGGGGGCACTACCCCGTCGGCGGCTCGATGGTCGCTTCCTCGGAGCAGTGGTCGCCCTCGGCGCTCGGCACGGCCTGCGCGGGCCCCGGCTCGTGCGCGACGGGATTCTGCGTCGACGGCCGGTGCTGCGATGCCGCGTGCGACACGCCCTGCCATACATGCGGCTCGCTCGTGAGCCCCGGGCACTGCGTGGCCGTCGACGGCGACGTCGATCCCCACGGCCGCTGCGTCGCGCCCGGCGCGGCGGCTCCTTGCGCGAAGCTGAATTGCGTCGCCGGCGCCTGCGCGTTCGAGCCCGCGTCCACCAAGTGCGGCGCGGTCGCCGGCACCTGCGCCGCCGCGACCGTCAATCCCGGCTCGCACTGCTCCGGCACCGACGAGAAGTGCGTCGCGGGGAGCGACGCCGCGTGCCCCGGCGCCCTCGTGTGCGCGGACCCGAAGAGCTGCAAGACGGCGTGCGTCTCGAGCGCGGACTGCACCGCGGGGACGTGCGACAGCGCGAGCGGGAAGTGCGTCGTGCCCGTGCCCGACACCGGTGTTCCCGACGCTGCGCCTGACGCCGCGCCCGACGCCGCAGCCGACGCCGCGTCCGACAGCGCAGCGAGCGAGACCGCGACGAGCGACACCGGCCTCACCGCGCCCGCCGACGCGAACCTCGGCACGACGCTCGCGGGCGCCGCGAAGGCGTGCGCCAACGACGCGGCCTGCACCTCGGGGCACTGCGTGGACGGGGTCTGTTGCGACACCGCGTGCGAGCAGCCTTGCCACTCGTGCGCGATGCCGAGCTTCCCCGGCAAGTGCACGCTCGAACCGGTCGGCGTCGATCTCCGCCACGAATGCGGCGGCGCGCTGAACTGCTTGTCGACCTGCGGCCCCGCCGGCGCGTGCATCGGCAGCGGCGACGGGACGCTCTGCGCGCGCAGCCAGTGCACCGACCGGAGCCACGGCGTCGGCCCGGCGTACTGCCCGAGCGCCGGGGCGGCGTGCCCGACCGATCGGCAGATCGCCTTCGATTGCGGCCCGTTCGTGTGCGAGCCCGCCTTCGGCGCGTGCAAGACGCAGTGCTCGACGAGCGACGACTGCGCGATCGGCTTCGACTGCGACGTGGCCGCGAAGACGTGCTCGAGCGTCGCGGCCCCGACCGGCGCGAGCGGAGGGTGCGACACGAGTGGAGCCGGTTCGCCGGGCGGCGCAGTACTCGCGTGCGCCGGGCTCGTGTCCCTTTTCGTGAGGTCGCGCCGGCGCGTGCGCGGAGCGACGGCGCGCGCGTCGACCGGCCGTCGAAGTGATCTCCGCGGCGTGCGCAGGCGGAGCCGCGGCGAGAAATCGTAGCGCCGGCGCGACACGGGCTCGTCGAGCGCCCTAAAGCGCCCATCAATTCGACGCGACCTCGGGCTGGCGAGCGTCGGCGGCTGGTAGGGCAACGTGCGTGTGAGTAGGTTCACCGCGCGCCGCGCTCCACGCGGCCGGGGGGAGCGGATCATGTCGGGCCGTCGGTCGCTGGGCGTCTGTTTCTTGGTGGTGGCGGCAAGGGCCGTCCCGGCGTGCGGCCATCCGACGGCGCCCGACGCGCTGGACTCGCCCGGCTCGCCCGACGCGGCGGCCCCCTCGCCCGCTGCGCGCACGATGGCGCAGGGCGCGCTGACGCTCCGCGAGAGCGCCGGGGGCTGGACGGCCACGCACCGCGCGCAGGGCTTCTCCACGCGCGTCGACGCGGAGGGGGCGAAGCTCGCGGCGCTCGACGGGCGGTGGACGCTCGGCTTGCACGTCACGCGCGTCGGTCGACGAGGCGCGCTCCGCCGCGCGACGTCGGCGGGGCTCGCCGAGCGCGCCGGCACGATCCGGCTCGATCGCGGCGACGGGGTGCACGAGTGGTTCGTGCACGACGCGCGCGGGCTCGAGCAGGGCGTCGAGCTCGAGGCTCGACCGAGCGGCGAAGGCGGCCTCGTGGTCGACGTCGCGACCGAGGGGCTCACCCCCGTGCTCGCGCGTGACGGCGCGAGCGTGGAGCTGCGGGACGGAGCGGCCAGGACCGCGCTGCGGTACACCGCGCTGGCCGCCCGCGACGCCGACGGCCGCGCCCTCCCCGCGTCGCTGGCGGTCGAGCATGGCGAGATCGAGCTGCGCGTCGCCGACGCCGGCGCGCGCTATCCGATCGAGATCGATCCGCTCGTGCTCGGCAAGACGATCGCCGAGTTCACCAGCGCCGACTCCGTGGCGAACGACGGCTTCGGCGTGAGCATCGCGCAGAGCGGCGCGACGATGGTCGTCGGCGCGCAGGAGACGACGCTCAACTTCCACGCGCAGCAGGGCGTGGCCTACGTGTTCACGCGCGCGGGCGGCACCTGGACGCAGCAGGGGCCGGCGCTGCAGGCCTCGGATGGAGCGACGGAGGACTACTTCGGCACGAGCGTGGCGATCAGCGGCACCACCGCGATCGTCGGCGCGGACGGCAAGAAGGTCGGCGAAAACCTGGTGCAGGGGGCCGCCTACGTCTTCACGCTCGTCGGCGGCACGTGGACGCAGCAAGGGCCGGCCCTCGCGCCGTCGGACCCTGCGGCGGGCGACGGGTTCGGCCATTGCGTGGCGCTCAGCGGCACGACCGCGGTCGTCGGCGCCTGGACGAAGACCGTCGGCACCGCCGGCGCGCAGGGGGCCGCGTACGTCTTCACGCAGACGAGCGCCGGCTGGGTGCAGCAGGGGCCCGCGCTCCACGCCTCCGACGGCGGGGTCGAAGATCGCTTCGGTTCGAGCGTCGCGCTCGCCGGCTCGACGCTGATCGTGGGCGCGGCGTCCGCGAAGATCGGGGCGAGCTTCAACCAGGGCGCGGCGTACGTGTTCACCTCGAGCGGCGGAAGCTGGACGCAGGTCGGACCGGCGCTCCACGCGGGCGACGGGACCGCGGGAGACGGGTTCGCCACCAGCGTCGCGCTCAGCGGCACCACCGCGCTCGTCGGGGCGCCGGGCAAGTCGATCGGCGCCAACCTGAACCAGGGGGCCGTGTACGTGTTCGCGCCGAGCGGCGGCGCGTGGACGCAGCAGGGCGCGCCGCTCCACGCCGGCGATCCCGCGTCGTACGACAGCTTCGGCCAGAGCCTCGCGCTCGAAGGGACCACGGCGATCATCGGCGCGTACGAGAAGACGGTCGACAAGGAGACCACGCGCGGCGCCGTCTACGCCTTCACCTCGAGCGGCGGCGTCTGGACGCAGCAGGGCTCGCCGTTCCGCACGGCCGACGGCGGTACGGGCGACTTCCTCGGCAAGGGCGTGACCCTCGACGGCGGGACGGTGCTCGCGTCGGCGTGGGGCAAGCACGCCATCTACGAGTTCGGGCTCGGCTCCGCCAACGCCGACGCCTGCAGCTCGGCGGCCGACTGCGCCTCCGGCTTCTGCGTCGAGGGGGTGTGCTGCGACTCGGCGTGCACGGGCTCGTGCCGGTCCTGCCTCGGCAGCCGCACCGGCGGCGTGAGCGGGCGGTGCGGCGACATCCCCACGCTCGCTGCCTGCTCGGCGTGCGCGGTCGACGCGGACTGCCCGAGCGGCGACTTCTGCGCGGCCGGCGCCTGCGCCCCCAAGCTCGCCAACGGCGCGGCGTGCTCCACCACCACGCCGTGCGCCTCCGGCTGGTGCGTGGAAGGGGTCTGCTGCAACGCCGTCTGCGGACCGTGCCTCTCCTGTCTCGCCGCGCGCAAGGGGACGGGCGCCGACGGCACGTGCGGCGCGATCCCGGCCGGGGCCGCCGATCCCGAGTGCGCGGGGGGCGTGTGCACCGCCAGCGGCGCGAGCGCCCTGCGCTGCGACGGCGCCGGCGCGTGCGTCCAGACGAGCCCCGCGACGTCGTGCGGCGCGTTCGGCTGCGACGCCGCCGGCAAGGCCTGCAACGTCGCGTGCAAAGCTGACTCCGACTGCGCGGGCGCGAACCACTGCGCGTCGGGGAGCTGCGTCGCGCCAGAGCCGCTCGGCGCCGCGTGCACGGCCTCCACGCAGTGCGCCTCGGGATTCTGCGCCGATGGCGTCTGCTGCAACGTCGCGTGCACCGACACCTGCCAGGCCTGCTCCGCCACGCGAAAGGCAGCCCACGACGCGGACGGCAGGTGCGGCGACGCGCTCGCCGACCCCCGCTGCGCCGCGAACGTGACGGCGTGCGCGAAGGGGGTCTGCAAGGCGAGCTGCGCGGCCGACGCCGACTGCGCGAGCGGCTTCGCGTGCGTCGGCGGCGCGTGCGTCGCGAAGGGGCCGCACTGCTCGCCCGATCGGAGCGCCTCGATCGATCCCGCCGGCGTCTCGACGCCTTGCTCCGCCGCCCTCTGCGAGGTGTCGAGCGGCGTCTGCGGCCACGCCTGCCAGAGCGACGCCGACTGTCCGAGCGGCCTCGCCTGCGACGCGGCCAAGACCTGCACGGCGCCGACGGCGGCCCCGGCTCCTTCGCCCGGCAGCTCGGGTGGTTGCGCGGTCGACCCGGGCGCTGGCCGAGAAGCCGAGACCGACGCGCGCGTGCTCGGCCTCGGCGGCCTCGGCGGCCTCGGCGTGCTCCTCGCGTGGAGGCGTAGGCGAAAGGAGGCGTAGGCGTAGGCGTCGGAGCCGGGCGCCTCCGCCCTTCGTCAGTACGCCGCGCCGGGCAGCGAGCGCAGGTGCTGGATCTGCGGCGGCGCGGTCACGCCGCCGGCCTTCATCGCCGCTTTGAGCTCGGGCGAGCTGGCGAAGCGAACCAGCGCGTCCTCGGACTCGGCCTGGTGGTAGACGACGACCTGATTCGGATCGTCGAGCACCCGATTGACGGCCGCGCCCACGATTCCGGCGTCGCGACGGAGCCCGGCGACGGAGTCGTAGATCTTCTTCCACGCCGAGAAGTCCGCGACGGGGTGCGAGACGAGCATCGAGGCGAGCGCGCGGTCGCCGACGTGCGCGTCCTCGATCGGCTCGAGCCAGGTGAGCTGCGGCGCGCTGGTGACCCCCGCGTCCTTCATCGTGCTCTTCAGGTCCGGGCTCGCGAAGAAGGAGCTCAGCTTCGCGCGGTCGAGCGCGGGGAGGTACACGGCGACCAGGCCGTCCGCGCCGACGTTCAGGTGGTGGCCGAGGATGCCCGCGCCCTTCCGCGCCGCCTGGTGCCCGTCGAACGCGCGCTTCCAGAGATCGAAGTTCTGAACCGTGTGGGTGAGGAGGACGGCGAGGGGGGGAAGCTTGGACATGGCACGCTCCGCGTAGGGGATGGGGTCTTGGTCTCGAACCGACCCCACCGTGCGATCTCGAAGCGCGCGTCTCCAGAGGTGTGTGCGCACACCGGCCGGGCGATCCTGCACAGCTACGATCGAGCCCCGCTCTCGATCCGTTCGAAGGCGCGCTCGCGCCCGCGCACGAGCCCCTGCTCGCGCGTGAGCACGTCGAGCAGGAAATCCCAGACGATGCGCACGCGCGCGCTCGCTTGCCGCTCGGGGTGGGCGACGAGCCAGAGCTGGCCCGACGCCACCACCGCCGACGCGCGCACGAGCCGCGCATCTCGATCGCCCGTGAGGCACGGGAGGCACGAGAGCCCGAGCCCGGTCGCGACGGCGGCCGCGACCGACGGGATGCTGTTGCCTCGCACGACCAGCTCCGTCCCCGCGAGGCGCTGGGCGAGCCAGGCCGCGCCGGGGGTGCCCGACAGCGGATCGTCGAAGCCAACGACGCGGTGCCCCGCGAGCGCGTCGGGATCGCGCGGGGTGCCCGACCTCGCGAGGTAGTCGGCGGAGCCGTAGAGCGCCCACGCGACCTCGCAGACGCGCCGAGCGACGAGATCGGGCGAGGTCGTCTCGACCATTCGAATGGCGATGTCGGCGTCGCCGCGCGCGAGGTCGAAGGTGCGATTCGCCGACAGCAGCTCGACGAGGATCCGCGGCTGCTCGGCGTAGAGCCGCGGGAGGTGCGGGATGAGCACGGGCGTGAAGCCCTCGGAGGTCGTCACGCGCACGGTCCCCTGCGGCTTGGCGTCTCCGCCCGCGACCGCCGCCTCCAGCGCCTGGACCTCGCGCTCGACGCTCTCGCCCGCCGCGAACGCGCGCTTGCCGGCCTCGGAGAGCCGGTGCCCGTCCGGGGTGCGGGCGAAGAGCTTCGCGCCGAGGTCACGCTCGATCGCCGTGATGCGACGGCTGACGGTGCTGTGCTCGACGCGCAGCGCGCGGGCCGCGCCGACCAACGAGCCTTCGCGCCCGAGGGCCAGCACGAAGCGAAGATCGTTCCAATCCACGGCCGTCCAGTATCGAGGGGCCGTGCGTCCAGGGGAAGCGCGCGGAGCGTCGCCGAGCCCCGCGCAGGCGTTCGGCGCGCGAGCCGACCGCGCGCTCGCGCCGCGCGGCGACGGGATCGGGCGATCGCGCCCCCACGCTCACCCCACTCAGGCGCGACCGCCCCTCCGACGCGCGGCGCCGCGGCGA
>CAIXWQ010000272.1 GCA_903923175.1 uncultured delta proteobacterium
GCGTCGAGCTTGCCCGCCTTGATCTCGGCGGCGAGCTCGGTCTGGAGCTCCTTCCATTCGGCCGGCGGACCGCCTTGGCCGCCGCGCAGCGTCTCCTCCAGCGCGTCGAGCCTCGTCGACTGCTCCGGCTTGAGCGTCGAGAGCTCCGACGCCGCCGCGAGGAACGCCCCGGCGATCCCGCCTCGACGCATCATCCGATGCGGCTTCCTCTGCGCCGTCGAGGCGATCGTGGAGGCGATCGCGGAGGCGATCGGCGCGCCCGAGGCGGACGCGGCGGTCGGCGAAGAGGCCGCGACGACGCTGCCCGAAGCGGCGCCGGTCGGTCCCTCGCTCCCGCCCTTGGCGCAACCCGCGAGCGCGCCGCCCGCGAGAACGAAGGCCGACAGCGAGAGGGCGAACGGAACGGAGCGACGGATGCGCATGAGGTCTCCTCGGTCTGCGAAGGGCGACGGCGCGAAAGGCTAGGCCTGCGCTCACGCGCGAGTGCGAAGTTTCGCGTAGAGGCCTTCGACGCCGCTCGGGCGTGCGCATCTCGCGGGGCGCCGGCGCGGTTCACCCTTCTTCATCGAGACGTGGCCCCGGCCCGACGCGCCGATGGGGCACGCTCGAACCCCATGCGTGACTTGCACCGCCCGCTGCGCCGCCTCTCCTCGCCCGGGCTGCTCGGGCTGCTCGGGCTGCTCGGGCTGCTCGGGCTCACCGCCGCGTCGTCGTCGTGCGCGCGCACGGGGCCGCAGATCAACAGCGCCGTCGCCCCGGGGTTCAGCGCGTCGGGGCACGCCATCTCGGTGCTGGGCGTCATGAAGGACGGCCGGCTCCGCCGCGACGGCTGGCAGTGGATCGGCGCCGAGCTCTCGCGCCCGTTCGGCCTCGGGATCTGCGAGGCCGCGTTCGGCGAGCACCTGCACCGGGACGATCCGGCCCTGTTCGAGGCGATCGATCGCGACACCCGCGAGAACGGCGTCACCGAGGAGCTGGTGCAGCGCGTGGGGGCCCGCGCGAAGGGGGACCTCGTGCTGGTCGTCGAGCTCTGGGGCGAGCCGCCGCAGCGACGCGTGGAGCCGGGGACGCCCGCGCGACGCGGCGGCGGCGGCGGCCGAGGCGGCGGCGGCGGAGGCGGGATGGGCGGCCGCGGCATGGGCGGCGGTGGCCGCGGCATGGGCGGGGGCGGACGCGGCATGGGTGGCGGAAGTGGCGGAACGCCCGCGCGCGAGGTGCGCGACGAGGGCTCGTTCGGGATCGCGCTCTCGGTCTACTCGCTGCAGACGCGTCAGTGGGTCGCCGCGGCAAAGCTCACCGACGCCGGCAACGACACCGAAGAGGGGATGCGCAAGCTCGCCGACGAGGTCGGACGCTTGCTCCCCGGCGTCGCGTGCGCGGGCTGGAGCTGGCCTGCCGCGACGTCCCCGACGTCCCCGACGTCACCCGCACCGCAGACGCCACCGACTTCGCCGCCGTCACCGTCGTCACCGACGCCTGCGCCCTCGACCTCCGCGCTCCCCGCCTCGGCCACGAAGGAGTGAGTGCAGTCGCCGCGCTCGACCGATCGAAACACCCGAGGGCGAGCTCGACGCGCGAGCCCGCCCTCTGATCGCGACGCCCGAGGTGGCTACTTCTGATCCTTGCGCGGGCGCTTGTCGTCGCCCTCGTGCTTGCGGTCCTTGTCCTTGAGATCCTTGAGATCCTTGAGGTCCTTCGGGTCCTTGAGGTCCTTCAGGTCCTTGCCGTCCTTGAGGTCCTTCAAGTCCTTCCCTTCGTCGCCGCGCGGGCGCTTCTCGTCGCCGTCGCGCTTGCCCTCGGGGCCCTTGCGATCCTTGCCCGGCGCCACGATGCGACGCTCCTCGGGGTGCTCCTTGCGGCGCTTGGCGCGCGCCTCCTCGTCGAGCTTCAGCTTCGCCTCGAGGTCGCTGCGGCGCTCGTCGATCACGCGGCCGCGCTCGAGCGGCTTCTTCGGCGGCGCCCAGCCGCGCTTGCCGCTGACGCGCACCGGCATCGGCTCCTTGGTCTCGAGGCGCATCCCCGGTCGCCAGCCGATGACGCCGGCGTGGACGCGCTTGCCGTCGCGCACCGCGATCGTGAGGCTGAGCGGATCGATCTTGATCCCCCAGGAGGCGACCGCGTAGTTGCCCCCCTCGGCCGGCTGCAGGGTCACCAGCTCGGGGTGATCCGCCACCACGCCGAGCGTGATCTTGCGATCGCCGAGCGGCATGATCTTGTTCGCAGCGTCGAGGAGGTAGGCGCGCACCTCGCCGGTCGCCTGGTCCGAGACGAGCTCGACGCGCTGATCGCCGATCATCTGCACGACGCCGCCGTTCGGGCCTACCGCGGTCGTGGTGGTCGGGGCCATCGCCGCCTGCGTGCCGCCGGTCGTCGCGGGGGCCGCGGGTGCAGCGGTGCCGGTCGCGGCAGGCGCCGCGGGCGCTGCGGCCGGCGGCTCGGTGAGCACCGAGGAGCCGCCCGCGGGGACGTAGAACGTGCCGTTGAAGGCGTCGGCGCCCTGCTTGAGCGCGTAGGTGACGGCGGTCAGATCCGAGGCGAACGACGGGAGCGTCGCGCCAAAGAGCGTGGTGCCGTCGAGCGGCGCGAGCGCGACGATCTTGCGATCGGCGCCGTCGCCCGCGGCGAGCGTGCCGGCGAAGTCGTCGGCGACCGGGTTGCCGGACTTGTCGCGGACGTCGGCCTTCACCGCGCCGTCGTTCTCGAGCACCCAGCCGACGCTGCCGAAGGGCGTGTCCTGGATGACCTCGTTCGACGTGTCCGCCGGGGGCGCGACCTCGGTCGCCTTGGTCGACTCGGTCGCCTTGTCGCCCTTCTTCGTGTCGTCGTCGGCGGCCTTGGAGGACGCAGCGGTCCCCGCGCCGTCGGAGCTGGAGGGCTTGGCGCAGGCGAGCGGCAACGCGAAGGCGAGCATGAGGGCGAGTGCAGATCGTTGGACGTACATGCGCGGCACCTTGCCGCGACGCGACGTGGCGTTTGCAATGTCGTGCGCCGGATCCATGAAGAAGTGCAATGGCTGCTCGCTCGCCCTGGGCGAAGCACGAGCTCGACCTCGGCAGCACGAATCGCCGAAGCCCGACCGAAGGAACGGCGGGGTGACGGCGGAGGGCATGGTCGCGGAAACGATCGCGCCTCGCGAGGTCCCGAACCGGGACGCGGGAGCGCCAAAGCCCGCCGCCCACGATCGAGCCCCGCCCTTGCCCGAACCCCGCACTCCGTCCGCGACCGACGCGCGACTGATCGAAATTCTCGAGCGCGCCTTCGCGCACCACGCGGGGGCCGATCAGGCGATAGACCTGAAGGAGCTGCAGCGCGCCCTCGGCGTGCGCAGCGACTACCTCGCGCGGCGCGTGCTGAAGGTCCTCGACACGAACGGCGACGGCGTCGTGCGCCGGGACGAGTTCCTCGGCGCGGTGCGCGCGCTGATCGGCGGCACCGATCAGGAAAAGCTGCGCTTCGCCTTCCGGCTTCACGATCACGACGACGACGGCACGCTCGCCCGCGACGAGGTGCTGCGGATGATCGACGTCGCCCTCGCCGAGAGCGACACCGCCGAGCGCGCGTCGCAGACGGCCGAGCACCTCACGAACGTGCTGTTCCGCACGGCCGACGCGAACCGCGACGGCCGCCTCGATTTCACGGAGTTCGAACGCGCGGTGAGCCGACGCCCGTACCTGCTGACGCGGATGGTGCGCAGCGAGGCGATCTGGATCGCGCCGAACGAGGATCTGCTCCTGTGGCTCGACGACCGCGCCGGCCGCGCGCGCGGCCCGACCGCCGGGGCGCGCGAGCACGGGTGGGTGCCGCGGGCGTTCCTGGTCGCGTGGATCGTGATCAACCTCGCGATCTTCGGCGTCACGCTCGCGCGCGGGCTCGCCGAGGGGGCGCAGCCGATCGCGCTGCTCGGCCACGCGCTCGGCGTCTGCGCGAGCTTCGACGGCGCGCTGATCCTCGTGCCGATGATGCGGCGGCTGCTCACCAAGGTCCGCGCCACCGCGCTCGGCCGCGTGGTCCCGGTCGACGAGGCCATCGAGGCGCACAAGCTCGTCGGGCACGCGCTGTTCGCGCTCGCGATCACGCACGCTGCCGCGTACGTCGTGGCCTTCGGCGTCGGGCACGGCGCGGCGACGTTCGCGCGGATCTTCTTCCTGCACCGCGTCGGGCTGACCGGCTCGCTGCTCCTCGTGCTCTTCGCGCTGATGTGGATCTTCTCGCTGTCGTTCATCCGGCGAGGCCGGCGCTTCGAGCTCTTCTTCTTCACGCACCTGCTGTACGTCGGCTGGTTCGCGCTCGCGATCGCCCACGCTCCGAGCTTCCTGCTCTGGGCGGGCGTGCCGCTGCTCGGCTTCGTGGCCGAGCAGCTCTGGCGGCTCGGGCGTCGCGGCGTCGCGACGAAGGTCGTCACGAGCCAGGCGCTCCGCTCCGGCGTGACCGCGCTCGAGCTCGCCCGGCCGGCCGGGTTCGAATTCTCGGCGGGCGACTACGTCTTCCTGCGCATCCCTGCGATCGCGCGGCACGAGTGGCACCCCTTCACCATCAGCTCCGCGCCGGAGCGCGCGAACCTCGGCTTCCACGTCCGCTCGCTCGGCAACTGGTCGGCCGCGCTGCGCCGCCACGTCGAGGGGCGCCGCCCCGCGGGAGAGGCGGGAGGCGCGGGAGGCGCGGAGAGGCCGCTCGCCGCCTACGTCGACGGCCCCTACGGCTCGCCGAGCGCGCACATCTTCGCGTCGCGCAACGTGGTGCTGATCGGCGCCGGCATCGGCGTCACGCCGTTCGCGAGCGTGCTCGAGAGCCTGCTCGTGCGCGCCAACGATCCCGCCGCGCGCCCCTCGAAGCTTTCGCGCGTGCACTTCTTCTGGCTCAACCGCGATCAGTTCTCGTTCGAGTGGTTCGCCGATCTGCTCCGCGATCTCGAGCGGATCGACGAGCGGCGCCTGCTCGACGTGCACCTCTGCATGACCGGTGGCCGCGCGAACGCCACGGCGCTCGCGCTCGAGATCGCGCGCGACGTGATGCACGGCGCAGGGCGCAGCGATCTCTTCACGGGGCTGCGCACGCACACGCACGTCGGCGCGCCCGACTGGGGCAAGCTGCTCGGCGGCATCGTCGCGCAGCACAAGGGCGAGCCGGTCGACGTGTTCTTCTGCGGCCCACCGGGGCTGGCCGACCGGCTGCGGCCGATCTGCGCCACGCTCGGGATCTCGTTTCGCGAGGAGCGCTTCTGATGCGCGCGCCGATCCGATTCCTCTTCGCGCCGCTCGCGCTGCTGCTCGCGGCGTGCGGCGCGAGCGAGCGCGTCCCCGACGGCGAGGCCGGCGCGTGCGCCGCCTGCCACCTGCGCGAGTACCGCGGCGCCCGCGCGCACGTCGGCGAGAAGCCGCCGACCTGCGGTGTCTGCCACGCGCAGACGGGCTGGCAAAAGACCGCGGTGCACCACCGCTGGGCCCTCACCGGTGCGCACGCCAAGGCCTCGTGCCTCGCGTGCCACGGAGGCGCGCGCCCGAAGTACGACGGGCTGAGCGAGGCGTGCGTCGACTGTCACCGCAAGGACTACGAAGGCGCGAAGGGGCACGCCAACAAGCCCACGACCTGCGACGAGTGCCACTCGACCAAGGCGTGGAGTCCGACGCTCCCGCGCAACGCCGCGCCGAAGTCGACCACGACGAGCGCGCCGCCGTCCCACGCGACCAGCGCGCCGAGGACCTCACCCACCACGAAGGCGACGCCGACGCCGGCGCCAGCGACGGGGAAGCCGACCGCGCCGACCACGAAGCCGACGTACACGCCCAAGCCCGCGCCGAAGCCGACCCCCACCAAGGCCAAGCCCGACGTCGTGACCGGCGCGAGCGGCTGAGCACGCTCGTTCATCCCGTGAAGCGCGCGCCTCCGACGCGCGACGCGCGCTCCTTTCGACTTTCGACGTGCGCAGAGGCCGCTATCCTCGCCGCATGAAGGTTCGCGCCGCGATCGCACACAAGGCTGGAGCTCCCCTCACCGTCGAGACCGTCGACCTCGAAGGGCCGAAGGCCGGCGAGGTGCTCGTCGAGCTCAAGGCCACCGGGATCTGTCACACCGACGACTTCACCCTCTCGGGCGCCGATCCCGAGGGGCTGTTCCCGGTCATCCTCGGCCACGAGGGCGCGGGCGTGGTGGTCGACGTGGGCCCCGGGGTGACCAGCCTCGCCAAGGGCGATCACGTCATCCCGCTCTACACGCCCGAGTGCCGCGGCTGCAAATCGTGCCTGAGCCGCAAGACCAACCTCTGCACGGCGATCCGCGCGACGCAGGGCAAGGGCGTGATGCCCGACGGCACCAGCCGCTTCTCGCTCGGCAAGGACAAGATCCACCACTACATGGGGTGCTCGACCTTCGCGAACTACACGGTGCTGCCGGAGATCGCGCTCGCGAAGATCCGCCCCGACGCGCCGTTCGACAAGGTCTGTTACATCGGCTGCGGCGTCACGACGGGCCTCGGCGCGGTCATCTACACCGCGAAGGTGGAGCCGGGCGCCAACGTCGTCGTGTTCGGCCTCGGAGGCATCGGGCTCAACGTCGTGCAGGGCGCGCGCATGGCCGGCGCCGACATGATCATCGGCGTGGACGTGAACCCGGCGCGCGAGGCGCTCGGCCGCAAGTTCGGCATGACGCACTTCGTGAATCCCAAAGAGCTGCAGGGCGATCTCGTCGCCGCGCTCGTGGATCTCACCAAGGGTGGCGCCGACTACAGCTTCGAGTGCGTCGGCAACGTCCAGCTGATGCGCCAGGCGCTCGAGTGCTGCCACCGCGGCTGGGGCGTGAGCGTGATCATCGGCGTCGCGGGCGCGGGGCAGGAGATCGCAACCCGCCCCTTCCAGCTGGTGACCGGGCGCGTCTGGAAGGGGAGCGCCTTCGGCGGGGCGCGCGGGCGCACCGACGTCCCCAAGATCGTCGACTGGTACATGGACGGCAAGATCGACATCGACAGCCTGATCACCCACAAGCTGCCGCTCGATCGCATCAACGAGGGGCTGTCGCTGATGCACGAGGGGAAGTCGATCCGCTCGGTGGTCGTGTACGAATGAGCGAGCTCGCGAGCGGCGTGCGCGTGCGCTCGGAGCAGCGGTGCTTCGGCGGCGTGCAGGGGTTCTACGAGCACGACTCGGCGGCGTGCGGCGGGCCGATGCGCTTCGGCGTGTTCCAGCCGCCGCAGGCCGCCTCGCGGCGCGTGCCGGTGGTCTTCTTCCTCGCGGGGCTCACCTGCACGGAGGAGACGTTCGCCATCAAGGCGGGCGCCCAGCGCGTCGCGGCCGAGCTCGGGCTGATGCTCGTGACCCCCGACACGAGCCCGCGCGCCGCGCGCGTGACCGGCGACGACGCCGACTGGGACTTCGGCCTCGGGGCCGGCTTCTACGTCGACGCGACCGCCGCGCCGTGGGCGAGCCACTATCGGATGAGCACGTACGTCACGCGCGAGCTGCCGGCGCTCGTCGAGGCGCGCTTCGCGGCCGACGGCGCGCGCACCGGCGTGTTCGGACACTCGATGGGCGGGCACGGCGCGCTGGTCGCCGCGCTGCGCGCGCCCGAGCGGTTCCGCTCGGTGTCGGCGCTCGCGCCGATCGCCGCGCCGATGCGCTGCCCGTGGGGCGAGAAGGCGTTTCGCGGCTACCTCGGCGAGGACCGAGCCGCGTGGCGCGCGTACGACGCGAGCGAGCTCGTGCGCGAGCGCGCGTTCCCCGGTCGCGTGCTCGTCGACCAGGGGCTCGCCGACAAGTTCCTGGAGGGGCAGCTGAAGCCCGAGCTCCTCGAGCGCGCGTGCGCCGACGCGGGCCGCGCGATCGAGGTGCGCCGGCACCCTGGCTACGACCACTCGTACTTCTTCATCGCGAGCTTCGTCGAGGACCACCTCCGCCACCACGCGGAGGCGCTCGGCTGAGCTCGCGGGACGCGCCTCAGCGGATCCAGACGGTCGACGCGAAGGGGTCGACGATCAGGGCGCCGAGGTCGACGAAGAACGACGCCGCCATCTGCGCCGCCGGCGCGGTCCAGGTGCCGATGCCGCCGCACACGTGCGCCGCGGCCGGCGTCTGCTTCACGAAGATCGTCGCCGTCGGGTAGGCGCGCGCGGCGCCGCCCGCGGTGTCGACGAGCTGCAGCGCGCGGCCGGCGCCGAGCTTGTAGGCCTTCACCGGCTCGGCGACCCCGGCGCAGGTGGTCAGCGACAGATCGTGGCTCGGGTCGGCGATCAGCGCGCCCGCGTCGCCGGCCACGATCGCGGCGTAGAACGCCTGGTTCACGTTGATCGAGTAGCGCACGAGCGCGTCGTCGAAGCCGGTGTCGAGCTGCGCGACGGCCGTGACGCCGCCGATGCGCACCGGCACCGTCGGGACGTTCGGCACCTTGCCCGACGTGGCCGCGGCGTCGACCGTCGAGGCGGCCGCGAGCGTGGTCGGATCGCTCGCGTAGTAGCCGGCGGTGGAGAGCGGCGAGAAGCCGGCGGCCCGCAGCGCGCTCGCGGCGCAGAAGCCCGTGCGCGGCGAGGCGAAGAGGCGACCGCTCGCGTACGAGAAGGTCATCGCCTTCAGGCTCGTGAAGTCGGTGCCGACGATCCCGGCCTGGCGCACGGCGCCGCCGAACGACGCGAAGCTCTCGGTCGTCAGGTACACCGAGCCCGCGGGCCCGAAGAACGAGAAGCCGTCGACCGTGCAGACCACGCCGAGCTTGGTGGGGTCGCAGCCGTGCGTGACCGGCCCCGGCGCCGCGAACGCGGCGAGATCGATGCTGGAGAACGTCGAGCCGAGATCGATCAGGAACGCGCCGCTGGTGGACCCGACCGGGACCTGCAGGTACGGGAGCTGATTCGAGACGGCCATCGGCTGCGAGGCGCCGAGGCACGCGAGGAGCGAGGCGAGCGGATCGGCGACGGGCGCGTCGGCGGCATCGGACGCGTCGGCGGCATCGGCGGCCGTCGCGTCACGCGCATCGGCAGCATCGGCAGCATCGGCAGCATCGGCAGCATCGGTGACCGTCGCGTCGCGCACGCCGAGATCGGCCACGGCGTCGGCCGCGAGGGCGCCATCGCCTGCCTCGCTGGTGGCGGCGTCGGACGCGTCGCGCGCGTCCGAC
>CAIXWQ010000273.1 GCA_903923175.1 uncultured delta proteobacterium
GCCATCCGTGGATCATAGCGCGCCCGACCGGGCCGCGCGGCGGCGCGCAAGCGCACCGCCCGCTCCCGAGACCACTCAGCACGACGGCTCCGCGCGCAGCACCGTCACGCCCGCCACCGGCGCGAGCTGCAGCCGCGCCGCGCGCTCGAGCATCGCGTGCGTGATGCGCCGCTCGCCGAGCTTCGCGCTCGCGGCCTCCAGCGCCGCGGCGAGCACCGCGTTGCGGATCTGCCCGCCCGACAGGTCGAACCCGCGCGCGAGCCGCAACGGATCCACGTCGGCCGCGACCGGCGCCTCGCTAGGGAGCATGCGCCGCCAAATCGCCGCGCGCGCCGGCGCGTCCGGGCGCTCATAGGTCAGCCGCAGCTGCAGGCGCCGGTCGAACGCGGCGTCGATCTCGTCGACCAGGTTGGTCGTGAGTACCACCACGCCGTCGTGCCGCTCGAGCGCGTCGAGCAGCGCGGCGGTCTCGGTATTGGCGTAGCGATCGGTCGACGAGCGGACCGACACGCGCCGCGCGAAGAGCGCGTCGGCCTCGTCGAAGAGGAGCACCGCGCGGTGCGTGCGCGCGCGCTCGAAGACGGCGTCGATTCGCTTGCTCGTCTCGCCCACGTACTTCGACAGCAGCCCGGCCACGTCGGCGCGGAGCAGCGGCCGGTCGAGCGCCTGCGCGATCGCTTCGGCAGTCATCGACTTGCCGGTCCCCGACGGGCCCGACAGCAGCGCGGCCTGCGTCAGCCCGCGACCGACCGTGCGGCCGAAGCCCCACTCCGAGAGCACGGTGCTCCGCACGCGCGCGCCGGTGACGAAGCGCTCGAGTTGCGCGCGCGCGGTCGGCGTGAGCACCACGTCGTCGAGGCGCACCTCGGGCCGGATCATCGTGCCCGTGCCGTCCTCGTCGATGCGGATCTGCAGCCGCGCGCCGTGGGCGAGGTCGCCCATGGTGACCGAGGGTGCGTCGCGCGAGACGGCACGGAGGACGCCGGCGAGCACCGCGTTCTTGATCAGCCCGCCGGTGAGCTCGAAGTCGGTCGCGAGCCGGTCGAGATCGACGTCGGCGTCGAGCGGCAGGGCGTTCGGGAGGTGGCGGCGCCAGATCTCCGCGCGCGCGCCGACCGGCGGCGGCTTGAAGCGGACGTGAGCGACCACGCGGCGGTGGAGCGCCTCGTCGAGCACGTCTTCCATGTTGGTCGCGAGGATCGCGATTCCGTCGAAGGTCTCGAGGCGCGTGAGCAGCGTCGGCATCGCGCCGTTCCCCGCGCGGCGCGAGACGAAGATCTGCTCGGCCTCGTCGAAGAAGAGCACGGCGTCGAGCAGGCGCGCCTCGCGGAAGACGGCGTCGATGTTCGACTCGAGGGAATGGCGCCCTTCGGCGAGCTTAGCGGCGTCCACCACGAAGAGACGCTTGCCGAGCGCGCTCGCCACGGCGTTGGCCAGCATCGTCTTCCCGGTCCCGGGCGCGCCGGAGAAGAGCAGCACCAGGCCGCGGCCGTAGGCGACGACGTCGTCGACCCCCCACACGCGGC
>CAIXWQ010000274.1 GCA_903923175.1 uncultured delta proteobacterium
AGGATCTGCAGCGCATGACCCGCACCGACGTGCGCGTGGAGCACCACCGCGTCGAGGGGTGGTCGGCCGTCGCGGCCTGGCACGGCGTGCAGCTGCGCGAGCTCGCGCGCGTGGTCGGCGCGCGACCCGACGCGCGGTTCGTCGAGTTCCGATCGTTCGACGCTGGATACTGGTCGTCGTGGGATCGCGAGAGCGTCGATCACCCGCAGACGCTGCTCGCGTACGGGATGAACGGCGCGCCGCTCACGCCTGGCCACGGCGCGCCGCTGCGCCTCTATGGGGCCGTCAAGCTCGGGTACAAGAGCGTGAAGTACCTGACGCGGGTGACCTTCCTCCCCGAGGCGACGGGCGGCTACTGGGAGGACCTCGGGTACGAGTGGTACGCGGGCGTGTGAGGCTACGGCGGGCGGACTTCTCACCGTGGGCGTTCCCTTCGGTCCGCTGCCGCCTGAGCTGATCGCTGGCGTCATGGGGGAGGGGGACGCCCGCCCGCACCGCTGGGGAGGCCGTGCACCGGCTGGCCGCCCCCGGTACGAACCGCGGTGGGCGGGCTCGCCGCCGAGGCGCGGCACCGCCGATGGGGGCGGCGCTCACGCGGTCGATTGGGCCAACGATCGGGCCAAGCGCGTCAACCCAATGCGTCAAAAAGTGAAAAACCTCGGCCGGAGCCAAGGTTTCTCAGTGGAGGCGGCGGGAGTCGAATGGGCCGAAAGTGCCGAAATCATAGCACTTCGTGACGATTCGCACCCCGATGACGCGTCCCGAGTCGACGCAAGTCCGCGAATCGAGACCGCCAACGGACCGCCGTCGGACCGCTTGGGCAGCTCGGCGGGCGGGGCTGGGCAGGGGGGCGCCGAGGACATCGAAGGCGGGCTCGTCCGCTCCCTCGAGGCCGCGGCCCGTGCCGGCGCTTGGGACGTCGTCGGGGCGCTCGCCGCCGAGCTCCGGGAGCGACGGTTGGCGGCCGCCGGCGTGGCCGTCCTCGACGTAGAGCGCGCTCGACGGGCGCGGTAGAAAGTAGGTGCGCCCCGCCGGCTGGAACCGACGAGGCGCGAGGAGGGCAGTGCAAGTGCCCACGGCCGACGATAGCAGCGAGCACGACGACGGCGATCCGCTCCACGAAGCATGGCTCGCGGACATCGAAACCGACCCGTGGATCGACTTGATCCGCAGCGTGGCGATCGCGCGCGACGAGCACGATCGAGCGCAGGCGTGGTTGCTGGAGCGCGCGCGTCGGCGAGGCGAGGCGGCGAACACCCAGGAGACCGACGTGCCGGCCTGGGCGCGACGGGAAGCGGCCGAGCTATGGGATCGCTTCGCCGCCCTCGACGACGCGCCGAAGCACCGCACCCACACGACGAAGCGATCGAGAGTCGTCGTTGCCGACCCTGGCGAAACCGCGCGGGTCACGTTCGCCCACGGCTTGGGGCTCGATCGTGCGACCGGCGGACCGATCGGGGCGCACCTCCTCGAGGCGAAGCGAGTCGACGCGGCGGCGTGGTCTGCGCTCGTTCTTGCGTGGTCGAGCGCGCCGGGGCGACGCAAGGGATCGAAGAGCCACGCCCTCGTGAGCAAGGGTCACTGGCCCCTGATCGTCGAAGCGGTTCGCGTCGCATTCGGGCTCCGAGGCGTCGAGCTCGCTGCCGTGCGCGCGCGCTGGATTCGCTGGAAAAACAAGGCTCGTAAAGTGCTGCACTAGTGTTCGTATTGGCGTGTCTACGCGTTGCTACGAAGTAGCCATGCGTGACAAGCCGACCGTTCCGACGCACCTCCGTCTGACCCCCAGCCAGCACGCGCGCGCCCTCCGACTGCGCTCGCTCTCGCCGTTCGGCGAGGCGTCGATCGCTGGCGTCTTGCGCGGAGCGATCGATCGCGGGTTCGACCTCCTCGAGCGCGAGCATCAGGGGGTGAGCCTTCGCGCGTCCTCGTCCGAGCCGCCGCCCCGTTCCGCCGCGTAACCCCTGTCCGCGGTGGCGTGGTCGACGCCTGAAAAGGCAACGGCCCCGGGTACGAACCGGAGCCGCCGCGAGGAGACGAAGACCTTGGCAGCATGTACCTCCCCTTCCGCCGCGCGCAAGTGCGTGCGGCCCACGCCCGAGCAGGTCGAAGCGGCCTTCCGGGTGCTCGCCGCAGCCATCGCCGCGCCGCCTGCGCCCTCGGCTGACGACCTGCTCGTCGAGGTCGACGTCGCGCAGATCGCAGCGACGTCCGTGCGCGTCGTCCGCGCCGCCCGGCGCCGCGGCGAGCTCGCCGCCTACGGTGGCCAGCGCGATCGGTCGTACCGCCGGCGCGACGTCGAGCGGTGGATCGAGTCGAGACGCGCGCCGATCCACTCGGCGATCGACGACGCCGACATGGACGCTCGGATCGAGCGCCTGCAGCGCCGCGCGGCGAACGGCGGTGCGCGATGAGCAGCAGCAAGCCCACCGGCGGCCGAAACTACCCCCGCGGCCTGCGCGACGCGGCGCAGAACCTCGCGCGGTCGCGCGCCGAGACGGGCGCCGACGTCGAGTACTTCCTGCAGCGCGCGACGCAGGCGCTTGAGCACGTATCGCCGATCCTCGCCGACGACAGCACGCCCGCGGCGTGGCGTCGCGAGCACGAGCGGATCGCGCGGGCCGTCGCGGCACGTCGGGAAGGTGCCTCGTGAGCGCCGCTCCGAAGCCCGACTCCCAGGCACTGCCGGTGCCCCTGCCGGAGAAGTCCTACGCGCAGCGACTCCACGACGACGGGACGACGGGCGCTCGGCTCGTGACGGTTCGCGGCGGGGCGATCGAGGGCTGGCAGCGCGTCGGCCCGTTTCCTGGGATCCGAATCACGAGGCGCAACCGCGACGGCGCGATCGGAGACGTTCTCGATCTCCGCCAGGGCGAGGTGAAGGCCTTCGTGCTCGCGATGCTCGGGAGCCTCGACGCGCTCGACGCCGCCGCGATTCTTCAGGACGCGGCGAAGCGCGCGCGCCGTACGGGGCCGCGCCGATGACGCCCGAGACCGAAGAGCGGCTCGCAGGCATGCTGGTGGCGCTCGTCGATCACGTCACGCACCTCGACGCCGAGTGCGACGTGTTGCTCGTGATCGATCTCGAGATGCAGCCGGCGGCGCTCGCGAAGATCGAGACGCGCGACGAGCTCGTCCCGAAGCTGCGCAAGCTCGGCGCGCCCAACGCCGCGGCGGAGCTCCTCGCGCCACCGCCGGCCGGCCGCGTCCCCGTCGTCCTGATCACCGGCGCCGGCGCCTGGACGAGCACGATCGATCTCGGCGTGCTCTTCGCGTCGGAGGCTGCAGCGTGACCGCCACGTCCGCCGCGTTCATCCCCGGTCGCGACGAGCGCCGGAACGAGCGGCTCCTCGAGGAGAAGCTCGTGAAGCACGCCCGCGCGCGCCCCTTCACGAAGCACGTAGCCTCCGCACACCTCCTCGGAGCAGTCGTTGCGCTTGTCGAGGCTCAGACCCTCGTGCGGCGCGCGCTGCTGATCCTCGCGCCGCCCGCTGCCGTTTCTACCCCGAACGTCGGCGCGCGATGCGCCGCCGAGAGAGTCGACCGCCCATGAGCGCCGCCGTCATCGCCGTTGCCACCGATCCGATCTGGAACCCGCATGCGTGGGACATCGTCTCGCTCCTCGGAGAGGACGCGCCCGGCCTCGCCCACGTGAGCGAGCCGAGCCGCGACTACGAATGGGACGTGAAGGTCGGTCGCGGCACCAACGGTGCGACCACGACGTTCATCGGCTTTCAGCCCGCGAAGTTCTCCGTGAAGTGGGAGATCTGGACCGCGTCGCAGATGAGGCGTGGGCCGCGCTCGTGAAGCGCCTGAAGTACGACCCCACCAAGATTCGGTACGACTTCGCGACCAACTACACGAGCGGCCTGAGCGCGATCGACATCTACCACCCGGCGCTCGCCTTCGTCGATTTCATCCGCGATTTCGTGAGTGTCGCCATTGGCGATAGTCGTGAAATCTCGGTGATTCGCACCGACAAAGCGCGCGGCATCGGCGAGCCGTCGACCAAGTGGGCTCACTGGCAGATCGCGCTCGCGAGAGTCGTCCGGGCGCTGCTCCCCTTGCTCGATCCGAACGATCCGGAGGCCGACGTGTCTGGCGCAGTCATCATCGGTGCGGAGACCGACGCGTGCGATCGCTCGGAGTTCCTCCGACGATTCGCGCTCATGGTGCGAGGCGACGCCGGCGGATTCGTCGTGATCTTCAAGGCCGACGCGGGTGCGCGCGCGCTCGATCTGCTCGGGCTCTCCGATCTCGCGCAGGAAGCGCGCGGCATCGTCGCCCCTTCCTTCCTGCTCGTCGTCATCAGCGCGATCGGCGTCGAGGGCTTCCGGCTCGATCGCCTGGGCGACGCTGACGACGCACGCCCCTTCGCCGACCCCATTCCGGCCGCGCACGTCGCGCGCCGCCAGGTGAGCACGTCATGATCCTCACGCTCTCGGACGTTCTCACGCCTCAGGACAGCGACGCGTGGCTCGCGAAGATTACCGCGATCGGCTGTAGGTTCCAGAAATTCTGACCGCGGTTTTCCAGAAACTCTGTCCGCTCTGTTGGGGTAGTCCGCCGGTCGTTCCTCCGGCGGTAGGTGTCGGGTACGGCCCGACGGACCGTCGAGTCTGAGCAGTCGACCTCGCTCGAGGATGCGGTCGACGATCGCCGCGGCGAGGTCGTCGTCGTGCAGCACGTCGCCCCAGTCGTTGGGGTCCTTGTTCGTGGTGAAGATCATCGCGCGTCGGCGGATGTGCCGTTCGTGGACGACGTGGAACAGCGCGTTCGCGGCGTCGTCGGCATGCGTGAGGTAGCCGACCTCGTCGACGACGAGCACGTGGGGCTTCAGGTACGGCGCGAGCACGGCCTTGCGCACGCCGTCGCGCGACGCGGCCGAGACGTCGTCGATGAGCGCGGCGGCGTTGACGAAGAGCGCGTCGAATCCGTTCTGGATCGCGCGGTACGCGAGGGCGACGGCGAGGTGCGTCTTCCCGCGTCCCGGCTTGCCGTGGAGGATGAGCGAACGGCCTTCGGTGACGAAGTCGTGCGTGAGGAACGAACCGAGCATGGTGGCGCGCAGCGACGCCTGCAGGCTGAAGTCGAACTCGTCGATCGTCTTGAGGAACGGGAAGGCCGCGGCGCGGGTCTTCCTGTGCAGCCGAGTGCCGCGCCGGTGCGCGACCTCCTCCTCGACGAGCGCGCGCAGGAACGCCTCGTATCCGAGGTGCTCCTGCTCTGCGCGCTGCACGAGATCGCGCCAGATGCGGCGCGCGTTGGCGAGGTGAAGGCGCTTGAAAATTACGTCCAGCGCGGGCGGCTCGCGATCGGTCATCGGTCGCCTCCTCGCCGTCGCGCGCGGACATCGCCACGCGGGAAGAGGCCGAGCTGGCCGCGCGCGTGCGCTCCTCGCGCCGCGCCCGATGGGCGTGGCGACTGCGGTGCGCACACCAGCTGCTCGACGTGCTGCTGAACCTCCGCGAGATGGAAGGCGTCGTTGGCGACGGCGCGCGTGAGCGCCTCGCGCATGACCTCTTCACCGTGATCGAGCAGCAGGCCGTGCAAGCGCTCGACGATCTCCATCCACTGGTATCGCTTGCGGTGAACGATCTCGGTGATGAACGCGAGCGCCGTCGGCCCGAGCTCGACGA
>CAIXWQ010000275.1 GCA_903923175.1 uncultured delta proteobacterium
CCCGCGAAGGCGTAGCGGCTCGCGTCCTCGGCGGCGCGCGCGAGCAGGCTGGGCGCGGCGCCCGCCCCCTCGGCGTGCGACTCGTCCTCCGGAAGCTCGCGCAGCTCCGACGCCGCCGATCGCTCCGCGCTCTGGAAGGCGCCGCGACGCGGACGCGTGCGTGAGGGGATCGACATCGCCGCTGCCGCGAGGAACGCAGCGAGCGTCGCCGGACTGCGGAAGGCGGCCCAGGCCCACGGAGCCCCGCCCTGCGAGCGGCTCAGGTCGACCAGCCGCAGCGAGCCGGCCGAGGCGGCGACGCACGCGACCGCGAGCGCGCCCGGCAGCTCGAGCGCGAGCGTCCGCGCGGTCGTCGACGCCGCCGCCGCCACGGTCCACGCGCCACGCGGATCGCGGGCGCCCACGAAGGCGAGCGCCGCGAGCGTCGAGCCCATGAGCAGGTACGGCGTCACGACGTCGAGCTCGACGCCGAGGAGCACGTCGCTGGCGGGGATCGCCAGGAACGCCAGCGTCGCGAGCGCGCCGAATCCCCAGCGCTCGATCAAGCCGTCGACGCCGCGGTCCTCCATGCGCTCGAGCGCGGAGAGCCACCCTTCGACCGCGCTCCGCAAGCCCTCGCGCCCACGCGGCACCGCGCGCGCGCGCAGCCTCCCCGCGAGGCGTCGCTCCAGCCAGGCGAGCGCACCCGAGCTCGAGCGGAGCAGCAGGAACAGCAGCGCGAGGGCCCCGGCGACGACGACCCCCGAGCGCACCACGTCGGCCGCGATGCGCGTCTTCAGCCCCTCGATCGAGACGCGCACGGTGCGCGCGTCGCTCCCGAGCGCCGAGCGGACCACGAGCGTCGCCGCGTGACCGCCCACCGGCACGACGTCGGCGAGCGAGCCGACACGCACGCCGTCGACCTCGGCCAGCACCTCGCCCGGGCGCAGGCCGGCGCCCTCCGCCCGCGAGCCGGCCACCACCCCCGCCAGCAGGATCCCCCCGGTCGCAGGGACACGATCGGCGATCTGGATCCCGAGGAACGCCAGGGTCTTGCGCCCCTCGTCCTCCGCGCGACGTCGCGCGAGCGGCGAAGGCGAGTCGGGCCGGACGTCGAGGACGACCTGCCCCGCGTGGCCGACCAGCGGCGCCGTTCCCGCGTGCGCGGGGTCGAACGCGACCGTGAGCTCGCCGCGAAACGTAGCGTGCGTCGCGGCGTCGCCGAGGCCGCACAGCGGGCCCGCCAGCGCCTCACCGACCTGGAGCTCGAGGCGCTCCGAGCTCTCGGCCGTCGCGTCGACGTCGACCCGGACGCGCACCGGCTCTTGGCCGGCGCGACGCGCCTCACCGCGAAACGAGACGTGCGCGAGGCGACCGACCGGAAAGCCGTGCCCCGCGATCTCGAGCCGTTCGCCGACGTCGACCTCGCGCGGCTCGATGTCGGCGATCTCGAGGGTGCTCGGCGGCGACTCGAGGGCGCACCCCGGCGCCGGGAGCGCCAGCGCGGCGAGGGCGGTCAGAGCCGCGAGGCGGACGCGGGGCATGCCACCCCGTGCCCGTAATCCCCGCGCCGGGCCAAGTTGGGAGTATCAGAACGTGATCGCGAGGAAGGGCGCGTCGACCTGATATCGCTGCGTCCCGCCGAACTTCGAGAGCTCGATGCTCGAGTACATGGGCGAGACCTGCACCGCCGGCACCGAGAGGCGCGGCGAGGTCGTCTCGTCGAAGTTCAGCAGGGCGAACGAGCGCGGCACCACCGGCGTCACGTGGTGCATCGAGCTCGGCCCGATCCCGCGCTGCGGCGGCTTCGGTCCGCTGGTCGACGCGCCACCGGAGCCCCCGCCAGCACCGCCCGCGCCGGGCTTGGTGCCGGTGTCCGACACGCTGCCGTCGTCGCCCTGATACGAGGTCGAGCCCGCGCTGAGCGCGATGACCACCGTCGGGATGACGAGCGCCATGCCGCCCGCGAGCATGTACATCGGGACCTTGGCGTTGGTCCCGGCGCTGTTCTCGATGTAGTGCCCGCCGATGCCGCCGCCGATCGCCAGCGCGGTCGGGATGGTCGCGTACATCCACGCAGGCCGCGCGCCGGCGCCCGCCAGCACGAGGAAGCCGACCTCGCCGCCGAGCAGCGCCCCGCCCGCGATCCCCTTCCCGGTGGAGCTGACAACCGTCTGGGCCTCGGCGTCCGCGGACGTCGTGGCGGCGATCCCCGTCGCCATCGCCGCAGCCAGCCCGAACCCAACCAGCCTTCGAATCGCGGTCCGCATCGTATTCCTCCGAGGAAGACAGTCTCGTGTATCAGAACGCCGGGGGTTCCGGCAACGCCGCTACGGCTGGGCCGGGTGAGGCGGGCGTGGGCTCGGCATTTCCGCCGTACGGAATGGACCACACGAACCGCAGGCCGAGCTCGAAGAACCCGCGGGAGGAGGCGTAGTAGCTCCCCGAGAACACGTTGCCCGGACAATCGGCGGCGGCGCACGACGAAGCCAGGTCGCCCGCGCTCGCGGCGACGTAGCGAACCGCGGCGCCCAGCGCCAGCCCCCGGCTGAGCGGCACGTCGAGGCCGAGGCCGAGCGCGAAGAGCGTCGACGATGCGTCGAACTTGTACTCGGGAGACCCGAACGCGCCGCGCAACGTCCACGACTCGGAGTACCGACCGAGGTCGACCCCGAACCAGCCGTCGAAGGAGCTGCCGCGAACGAGATGCATACGTGCCCGTAGACCATAGGTGCGGTAACCGAAGTCGGCATTCGTTTCGAGGTTCGCGACCGGGGTCAACGTGTAGCCGCCGCGCGCCCCTCCGTAGAACGCGCCGACCTCGAAGAACGGCGTGAGTCGCCAGCCGACGCCGATCTCCGCCGCTGGCATCGCCTTCGCGGTCCCGATGGTCGCGTCACCGGCGGGGAGCGTGCCACCGAGCTGGCCGGAGAGCGTGAGGGCGGGCGCGACCAACCCCCCGGGCGTTCGCGGCGTCCGTCGCGGCGCAGGGGCGTCGTCGGCGTTCGACTCCGCCGGCGCGTGTCCTCCGAGATCGCCGACCGCGGTCGGGGTCCCCGGCGGCGGCGCGAGCGCGATCTTGGCGACCGAGCGGGCACCGGCGACCACGCGGACCTCACCGGACCACCCGGGAATCGCGGCCGACCAGCGGAGGGTGAGGTCGTGCGTCCCCGCGCCCGCCGCGATCGGCCCGGCGAGGGGCGTCCGCCCGAGCACGCGCCCGTCGAGCACGATCTCCGCGCCGTCGGGGGCTCCTTCGAGCGCGATCGAGCCGAGGCGCAGGCGCAGCGACTCGAGGTCGGCGCGGACCTTCGTGCGACGCTCCTCGGCGATCTGCTCGCCGCCGTCGCGCAAGTAGCGCTCGAACGTCTCGATCGCCTCGGGCTCGCGCTTCAGCATCACCAGGCAATTGCCGCGGTTGTAGAGGATGCGGAAGTTGTGCGAGCGCTCGTAGGCGGCGTCGTACTCGACCAACGCGTCGGCGTAGCGCTGCTCGCCGTACAGGCCGTTGGCGATGTCGAAATGCTTCTGCGTCTCGGGGTCGACCCGCTCCTGCGCGAAGGCCGGCGCGCCGCGACCGGCGAGCAACGCGAACAGCACGAGCGCGCGTGCGGTCGTGCCCACGCCGCGTCCGACGGGGGCGCGCGCGACGTCGAGGATGGACATCGACGAGCGGCGCATCGAGGGCATTTCTAGCAGGTCCGGCGCGCGGACGGCAGCGCGCGCGTCACGGCGCCCGCCGCCGCGCGGCGCGATACAAGGCGACCCCGAACACCAGGTCGAGCACCGAGGCCATCGCCGAACGCGGAAAGAGGCGCTTGTTGGCGATCTCGAACATCACCACCGCGACGAAGCCGAGCTTCACGAGCGCGGTCGTCTCGACGAAGAGCACCCCCGCCGCCGCCTCGCGCCGCGCGGCGCGCACGAGGCCGACGCCGAGCGCCCCGTAGGCGACGAGCGTCACGCGAAGGAACAGCGCGGGCTCCGCGAACGGCAGGCCCCACGCGCCGAACAGCGACGCCGGGGCGACGAGCCCGAACACCATCAGCGCGACGTGCATGAACCCTGTCGCTCGCAGCAGCGTCGCCTCGGCGAACGCCCAACGCTCGGTGGTCGCCACGCGGAGGCGACCTCAGCGCAGCGCGACGCCGAGCGCGTCGATGGTGACCACCGGCTCGCCCGGCGTCAGCGACGCCCCTTCGCCGTTGTAGTGATCGCACTCTTCCTTGGTGAGCGCACGCGTCGCCAGCACGCCTTCGACCTCGACCGCGCGCGTCTTCACGGTCTTCGGGAGGAAGAACGCGTGCTCGTGCATCGAGACGTGCGTGGGGAGCAGCGCCTTCGCGTCCCCCTCGGGCTTGAGGTCGGCCCAGCACCCCGCCGCCTGACAGACCGCGACGACCTCGCCGCGCGTCCGCACGCGCTTGCCCGCCCACTGCGCCGGCGCCTTCACGATCTCGGCGAGCGCGACGAACGGCGTGTCGTCGACCAGCCTCGCCCCGAACGTCTGCGTCGTCTTCGGTGGCGCGGCGAGCGCGACCGGCGTCGGCGGCGCGAGTGGCGATGCTGCGGGCTGCGCGGAGGCCGCGGGCGGCTTGCCAGGCAGGGGATCGGTCGTGCACGCCGAGGCGACGCCGCAGACCAGCGCGATCGCACTGCGACGCCACAGGCTCACGTCACCCCCAGCAGCTTGGTCATCGACGCCTCATCGGCGGGCGTGAACGGGTAGCGGTCGAACTCGCCCGAGGTCACCCACTGGAACGCGTTCACGGCGCGCGGCAGCAGCGTGTCGGACTTGAGGCGGCACTCGTAGAGGTGGAGATCCACCGTGTAGTGCTCGTAGGGATGGCTCACGAACGAGATGAGCTGCCCCACCTCGACGTCGGCGCCGAGGCGCTCGTTCATCTCTCGGCGGAGCGCGTCGGCGTCACTCTCGCCGGGCTCGACCTTGCCGCCGGGGAATTCCCAGAGCAGCGGCAGCACCGCGTTCGGGCGGCGCTGCGTGATCAAGTAGCGCTCGTTCTTCTGCACCACCGCGGCGACGACACGGATCGTGCGGCGGGAGGGGGTCGGATCGATCATCTGCGGCTTTCGAGGGTAACACGCGCGAAACCCCCGCGCTCCGAGTGGAGGCGAGGGTTCCGACGCGCACGCGAGGCGCTCAGAGACCGACGCGGAACAGCTGCTGACCCATCAGCAGGATGTCGCCGGACTTGAGATCGCGCTCGTCGCTGAAGCGCACGTAGGTGCCGTTGGAGGAGCCGAGGTCGGTCAGGAAGATGCGACCGGCCTCCGGCGCGATGCGGCAGTGCAGGCCCGAGACGTAGCCGTCCTCGGGGAACTGCACGTCGCCACGCTCGCGACCGAGGTGGATCCCGTGCGACTGGATCACGAACGAGTTACCCGTGCTGTCACGACCCGTGATCAGCGAGAGGCGGCCGATGACCCCCTCCGCCGGGCTGCCGAGGCGCTCGACGCCGTCCGGGCTCGGGCTCGGCGGCTGGAGCCGCTCGAAGCGGATGATCTCCTGGCCGATACGGAACACGTCACCGGGCTTGAGCTCCGTCGGCGTGTCGCGCTGGATCTTGATGTAGACGCCGTTGAGCGAGTGCTCGTCCTTCACGGAGAGCTTGCCGCCACCGACCTTGAACGTCGCGTGCCGCGGCGAGAGGTAGCTGTCGCCACCGAAGATGCCGCCGAGGTCGCGACCGACGACCGTCGACCCCTGCGGGAGCTCGAAGGTGCCGGCGTCGCTGCCGTCGGCGCGAAGCGCGGTGAGCGACGCGTGCGTCGGCCCGACCGCCGCGACGGGCTGCGAGATCGAAGGCGGCGGCGCGGCGCTCTGCAGCACGGTGCCGCAAGAGGCGCAGAACTTGTGCCCCGCGATGTTGGGGTGACCGCACACCGAGCAAGGCACGGTGCCGCCGGCCGGAGCAGGCGCAGGCGCGGGCGCGACGGCGGCGGGAGCGGGGGCCGGCGCGATGGGCGCAGGCATCGGCATGGGCATCGGCGCCGGG
>CAIXWQ010000276.1 GCA_903923175.1 uncultured delta proteobacterium
CCAGCACGCGAACCTTGTGCGTGCTCGGGTCGCGGTAGACGCACAGGGCGAACTCGCCCGGCACGACCGCCGCCGCGTCGACGCGGTCGTCTGCGCGCTCGAGCCGGTGCACCGACCACGCGGCCCGCACGAGCTGGTGCGCTGGAGTGAGCACCGCCGGGCGCTCCATGGCGAATGCCCCCGCCTCGACGTCGACGCCCCGCGCCCCCTGCTCCTCGGCGGCGTACGAGACCTCCAGCAGCGCGCGCTCGTACCGCGCCAGCGCGGCAGCCCACGGCGGCACGCCTTCCTGCGTCGTGGCGCGCGAAGGGTCCGCGAGCGCCCCCTCGAGCCAGCGCGCGAGCTCGCCGTGCACATCGCGGAGGTAGGGCGTGGCCGGCGACGCCTCGGTCAGCCAGCGCGCGATCAGCCCGCGCCACGCAGGGCCGAGCGTCGCGCGCAGGAGCGGGAACGAGTTCTCGACGACGTCCTCGAGGCGATCGCGCACCATCTGCCGGTAGCGCCGCCAGCGCGCCGCCGAGCCGCGCGCGTTGGTGAGCGCCGCGACGCTCGCCTCGACGCTCGCGGCGCCGTCGGGCTCGAAGAGGAGCGTGAAGAGGTGACGCTGGTAGGTCGCGAGATCCATGGCCGCTCCGCCGTCCGTCGTCGCGCTCACCCGGCCGCCTCGACGGCGCTGGCGAGCCCACGCGCCGGCGCCGCGCGCCAGATGGCGTCGAGCCGCTCGATCTCGGCGTAGAGGACCTCGAACGCCGGGATCTCCGAGTCTCGTTCGAGCAGCACCGGCACCTGCCCGGTGCGCGCGAGCGTCCACGCGAGGAGCTCGTACACCGGCTCGACGATCGCCTCGCCGTGCGTGTCGAGGATGAAGTCGGGCTCCTCGTGGAAGTGCCCCGCGACGTGCATCTGCACCACGCGGTCGAGCGGCATCCGGGCGAGGATCGCCTTGGCGTCGTGTCCGTGGTTGAACGCGTTCACGTACACGTTGTTGACGTCGAGCATCAGCTTGCAGCCCGCCTCCGCGCAGACGGCGGAGACGAAGTCCCCCTCGTCGAGATCGGAGCCGGGCGGCAGCGCGTAGTAGCTCACGTTCTCGACGGCGAGCGGCGTCGAGAGCTGATCCTGCGCCTCGCGGATGCGCCGCGCGAGGTGCTTCACCGACTCCTCGTTGAAGGGCATCGGCAGCAGATCGTGGGCGGCCTTGCCGTGCGCGCTCGAGACGCACAGGTGATCCGAGTGCCACGGGGCGCCGAGCTCCTCCAGGAAAGCGCGGAGCGTCCGGAGGTACTCGCGATCGAGCGGCGCGACCCCGCCGAGCGACAGAGAGAGCCCGTGCGTGGCGAACGGCCACTTCTCGCGGCAGCGGCGCAGCCCCTCGGGGAAGCGTCCACCGCGGCGCATGTAGTTCTCCGGGTGGCACTCGAGCCACTGGAGCGCCGGCAGCTCGCCGCGCGTCCGCTCGACCAGGTGGTCGAGGAACGCGAAGCGCAGGCCGAGTCCGATGCCTTTGACGTGATCCATCGCGTGGAGAGCCCTGTCGCCGCGTTGACTCGACCCCCGGTCGAAGCCGGGGACTCGAGCGGGAAGCCCACTCCCGGGGCTTGGCGATCGCGCGGCCCGTCGTCCGGGTTCGCGGTCGCGGAGGCCCGTGGGGGCCTGCCCCTCGAGGCCGGCACCTCGCTGCCGATCGAGGGCGGGACCGGCACCGCTGCCGTCGCGAAAGCCTACTTCTTCTTCTTGGCCGCGCAGCTCCCCGCGCCGCAGCCGGCCTCGGTCGAGCCGCCCGTCGACGCGGGCTTCGGCGGCGCCTTCGCGGCGGTGGTCGCGGGCTTGGCGGGCGCAGTGGTCGTGGTCGCGGGCGCGGCCGAGCTGGCCGCCGGCGTCGCCGCTGCGTTCTTGCCGCCGCAGCTCGCTTCGGTCGTCGCCGGGGCCGCGCCGTTCTTGGTGGCGCCGCAGGACCCTTCGGCCTTCGGGGCGGCGCTCGAGTCGGTCTTCGCGCCGCAGTTGCCGTCCTTCTTCGCGCCGCAGCTGCCGTCCTTCTTGGCGCCGCAGCTCCCTTCCTTGCCCGACGCCGAGCCCGCAGCGGGGACCTCGGTCGCGCCCGCCGCCGGCTTCGCGCTCCCACCACACGCCGCAAGGCCGACCCCAAGGGCAGCGGCCGCAGCAGCCGCGATCGTCGCACGCAACATCGACTGGTTCATCGAGCGTTTCTCCATTTCGGGTTCTCGTTGCTGGGCTGCCGAGGCACTCGCCGCGGCGCCGGTCATGTGTGCTCTACGTGGGCCGATTCGATCGGTTTCGCGAAAATCGATCGCCGGGCGGGCGAGCTTCTCCGCGGCCGACGCACGGCCCCTTCACGCGGCCCGCTAGGGCTTCGCGAGGCCTTCCTGCGCCTTCGCGCAGCGGAAGCCGATGGCGTGGGTCTTCGCGCTCGGGACGAACTGGTAGCGCTGGCTCGGCCGCACCCAGGCGGCGAAGGCGCCGTTCCAGGCGCCGCCGCGGATCACGCGCTCGGTGCCGCTCGCAGGCCCCTTCGGATCGGCCATCGGCTTGGCGTCCTTCGGGTAGTCGCCCGCCCAGTCGCTGGTCCACTCCCAGACGTTGCCGACGACGTCGAGCAGGCCGTAGCGCGAGGCCCCCTTCGGGAACGAGCCGACCGGCGCGGTGAGCGCGAAGCCGTCGTTCCCCTTGTACATCGCCTGCAGCGGCTCCTGGACCTTCTTGCCCCACTCGAGGCACTCGGCGCCGCACGCGTTCAGGCGCGTCTCGTCGGGGGTCTCGTCACCCCAGGGGTACACGCGGCCGTCGGGGCCGCGCGCGGCGAACTCCCACTCGGCCTCGCTCGGGAGGCGCGCGCCGCGCGCCTCGCAGTACTGGCGGGCCATGTCCCAGTCGACGCAGTTGATCGGGTGCCTCGCGAGCCCCACCGGATCGCGGATGGTGCAGGCCTGGGTGAAGTCCTTGCGCTCCTTCTCGGTGATCTCGGGCCAGTCGACCTCCATCGCCGCGCGCTTGCACTCGCCCGCGTCGCTGCTCGTCTTGTAGTCGGCGACGGTGACCTCCTCGAGGTCGATGCAGTACGGCGAGAGCGTGACCTGGTGGTACGGCTTCTCGTCGTCGTCGGCCTTGGGATCGTCGGAGCCCATGAAGAACTTCCCGCCGTCGATCTTCGCCATCTTGGGGCCGCACGCGGGCTTCGTCGCCGACATCGCCTGGCTCGCCGAGGCCGACGCCGGAGCGATCGCGCCCGCGTTCGTCGCGCTCCCCGCGCTCGCCGCCGCGACGCCGCCGG
>CAIXWQ010000277.1 GCA_903923175.1 uncultured delta proteobacterium
CCGGCGGCGTCGCGGATCTGAGCCGTGCGCCCGAGGAGATCCGACACGACGCTGGACGAGTACGCGACGCCGGCGAGCGTGAACGAGTGCGAAGCGGTGAGCCCGCTCACGCTGTCGACCACGACGTGCCCGAACGGATCGGTCGTGGTGACGACGCCGGCGCCGTACGCGAACGTGATGGTCGACGCATCCAGGGCGACCTGCGTCAGCGGCCGGTCGAGCGCGTCGAACGTGGTCGTGGCGACGGCGTGAGCGGCCGCCCCGAAATACGGCGCGCTCGACGATGCCACGCCTGCCCTGGGGCTGAAGATCGTGTCTTGGTTGATCGTCTGTCCGCTCGGGCCCTTGCTCGCCGTCCGGAAGGTTCGGCCCAAGCCGTCGAAGTAGGACTCCGTCCACTGGTTGGTCGTGGTCCCGTCGGCGGGCGGAGTCTCGATGCGCACGCGCTGCGAGCCCGGCGCGCCGAGGTTGAGGTAGGAGATGTTGGCGAACCCGCCGTCCGGTGCGCTGGTCGCGATCACCCGGCACAGTGGATCGACCGTCGTGGTCGACACCTGACCGTTCGCGTCGGTGACGCTGGTCGTGACGCCGCATCGCAGGCTGCGCGCGGTCACGGTCGTCGACTGCCCGAGGGCGTTGGTGACGACGGTCGGATAGACGTGATACGTCGCGTCGTACGCGGTCGTCGTGTGCGAGCCGACTTCGTCGGCCGAGTCGATCACGTTTCCATAGCCGTCGTAGCCGAAGTGGGTGTTCGCCGACGTGCCCGCCGCGACGAAGCGCGCGATGTTCGTGACATTTCCGAGCACCGGGGCAGCGGAGATGCTCGTCGCCGAGTCGTAGTAGTACTGCGTCGTTCCGAGGACTGCGCCGGCGTTCGTCGTGCCGGCGTACGTCCATTCGCTCTTGCGCAATCCGACGATGTACGCGGCGGTATTCTCGGCGTAGTTGATGACGTCGTACCGCTCGTCGCCGGGTACGTCCCAATTGCCATAACTGGTCTTCGTGCGAAGATCGCCGTACGTACCGTAGGTCATCGCGGTGAACGTCCGGACGCAGTTGCCCGGACAGGCCGTAGCGCCGCTGCCGTCGTAGACGTAGTCCCAGGTGCCGGTCAGCTGCGTCGTGTACGGCACCGTCGACCCATTGGTCGTGTAGGTGTTGACCGTCGACGCGAGCATGATCCCCGAGCCGCCGTAGCGGTCGACCTCGGTGGGCAGCGACGCCGACCCGTAGTTCTGAAGATAGGTGGTGGTCTCGTACGGGCACTTGGTGCCGTCTTCGGGATTGCAGGGCAGCGTGGCCGTGACGACGTGGAACCCGAGGAAGCGGCTGGAGAGCGGGTCGAAGAGGCCGCCAGAGTAGGCGTACCGCGTAGTCGCCACCTGCCCCCTGCCGTCGGCCGTCGCCGCCGTCGAGACGACGGGCAGCGCGAAGCGCAGGTTCGTGTTCGCGAAGCTGCTCGAGGACGAGTACGTGACGCTGTAGGTGCCGCCGAGGCCGTTCGAAACGGACGAGACGAGGTCGGTCATCGCGCCCGACGCCTGCGCGTAGACCAGATCACCGTTGGGGCTCAGGTAGAGGAGCTCGCCCTTGCCATTTCCGTCGAGGTCCGCCGTGGAGTAGCGGACGAGCGCGTCGACGGGGGCGATCGGCGTCGCGCCGAAGACCGAGCCCAGTCCGGTGGTCAACGTCGAGACGGCGAACGCGGCGCCGGTCGAGTGCGCGAGCGAGATCACGCCCGTCGCCGAGTCCAGGTACAGCACGTCGGCGCGGTGATCGCCGTCGAGGTCGACGACCTTGTAGAACGAGGCCGCCGTGGTCGTGTCGCGAGCGCCCCCGCCGATCGTGGTGGTGCCCGTCCAGCTCGACGTCACGAACGCGCTTCCCGTCGAGACCGCCACCGAGAGCGTGCCGTCGGACTTCGCGTACAACAGGTCGCTGGTGCCGTCGCCGTTGAAGTCTGCGACCGACACGCGGGCGGCTGCGTCGTCGGGCCAGAGCGGCGAGTCGGTGACGGCCGTCGCGGGGCTCCAATTCGAGCCGGTGAACGACGAGCCGGTCGACAGGGCGACCCACATCTTGCCGACCTCGCCCTTGTAGAGCACGTCGGCTTTGCCATCGCCGTTGAAGTCGCCGACGGCGACGCGGCCGCCGATGTAGCTCGTGCTCACCTTGTCGGCGCGTTCGAAGACCCCGGTGCCTGGAGTCCAGTCTTTCAGCGTGAAGCCCGCTCCCGTCGAGAGCCCGACCCAGAGGTGCCCGTCGCTCTTGAAGTACAGGACGTCGGCCAGCCCGTCGCCGTTGAAGTCGGCGATCCTCACGCGGGCGGCCGCGTCGTCCGCGGACAGGCTCGGGCCGGTCGCGGCCGTGAGGCTTCCCCAGCTCGCCGTCGTGAACTTCGTGCCGGTGGACGTCGCGACCAACAGCGCGCCGTCGCTGGCCGCGTACAGGACGTCATCCTTGGCGTCGCCGTTGAAGTCGCCGACGCCGTAGCGCTGGGCCGTGTCGGTCACCGCCGGCGCCGTCTGCCCGAACGCGTTGGTGGACCAGCTCGAGCTGCCCCACGCGGACGCGCTCGCCGCGACGTAGAGACTCCCCTCGGACTTCTTGTAGAGGACGTCGGTGCGGCCATCGCCGTCGAAGTCGGCCGTCATGAAGCGCGCCGCCGCGTCCGACACGGCGACGCTCGTACCCCACGGCGTACTCGCTCCTGCCGCCGCGGCCGTCGTCGCCGTCAAGCTCGTCGCGCCCGGACTCGTCCACGAGAACGTGGTGGGCTGTGCCGTCGTGCCGCCCGAAGGCACGCCGTTCGACTGCAGCGTGGCGTCGGTGCCGTACATCGTCACGCTCGCCAACAAGGAGCGCTGCGTCGTCGCGGCGGTCGTGTACGCCGCGAGGTAGCTTCGGGCCAAGGCGGTGCCGACCGTGACGTTCACCGCGCGCAGGCGGTACGCCATCGCGCTGACGTTCGCGCCCGTCGCCGTCGGGACGAGATCCGTTCGAGGCTGCCGAAGGACCGAGACGACATTGCCATTGTAGCTCACCGTGGCCAGGTATGGCGTGGTGTCGGCGTCGTTGAACCAATTGTAGGTCACCGCGTTCAGCCCTTTCAAGGTGACGGCCGTGTAGGTCGGTCAGATCTACTTCCTACTTTGTGGGATCGATCTTCGCGCGCCGTGGCGATGGACGTTGCCGAGTCCGGCCCCACGCAGGCATTGACTGACGATGTTGCTCTCCGGGA
>CAIXWQ010000278.1 GCA_903923175.1 uncultured delta proteobacterium
AGCAGCGTGGTCGCGAAGGTCGACTCGTCGAGCTTGCCGACGGCCGCGAGCGTCGCGACCGCGATCGCGAGGTCGAAGGTGCTCCCCGCCTTGCGCAGGTCGGCCGGCGCGAGGTTGACGTTGACGACGTAACTCGAGAGGTCGACGCCGACCTGCTGGAGCGCCGAGCGGACCCGGACGCTCGACTCGCGCACCGTGACCTCCGGCAGGCCGACGATGCCGAAGTACGCGGGGCCGCGGCCGGAGCGGACCTCCACGCGGACGGGGTGGGCTTCGAGTCCGACGAGCGTGAGCGTGTGGGCGGTCGCGAGCATGACGAGGCTCGCTTCAGCGAACGGCGTGCCGCGACGAACGGCTCGAATTCGAGGCAAATTCTCGCCCGGATGGGCGGCGGAGCGCTGGCGGCCGCCGGCGGCGCCGGCGGAAAGCGTGGGCGCAGGGTGAGAGCCCGGCGGTGACCGGTGTACGGGCCGGAGCGAGACCATGCTCGCCCGCGTGCCCGCCCTCGCCTCTCGCCTCGCCGTCGCGCCGCGCGCGCTCCGGACGCTCGTGGGCTTCGCCTCGCTCTCGACGCTCCTCGCGCTCACGAGCCTCGGCTGCCGAGCGCGCGGCGGCCCCGCCCCGCCGTCGGACGGTGCGCCCGATCTCTACGAAGGCGAGCACGCCTACGCGTTCCACTGCGCCAAGTGCCACGCGCCCGATCGCGCGGCCGCGGGGCCGTCGCTGCGCGAGATCACGCTGCTCTACGGCGCGGGGCCCGGCGGGCCGGACGCCATCGTCCGCTGGGCGAAGGCCCCCGGTCGAAAGCGCCCCGGCGCCGATCCGATGCCCAGCTTCGCCATGCTCGGCGACGAGACCCTGCGCAACGTGGCCGTGTACATGATCGCGACCGGCGCCCGCTGAGAGACTCTGAAACAGTCTCTCCGGTGGGGTGGGGCCCCGACGAACTGGGCGGGGCGGTGCCGACCGCCCCGGTGGGCAGTGAAGAGCGCGGGATCTTTCCCGCGCTCGGAGCCGCCCGACGCGCCGCGTGCTCGCGCGGACGCGACCGCTAGCGCTTCCCTGCGCGCAGCTCCGCCTTGATCGCGTCGATCTCCCCGCGGAGCGCGTCGATCTCCTTCTTCTGCTGCTCGATCTGCCGCTGCTGCGACTGGGCGGTGGCGAGCAGCATGCTGCTGTAGCCGTACAGATCGACCATGTTCGAGCGCGGATCGACCGCGTACGAGCCAGGCGCCTGATCCTCGAGCACGATCCCCATGTGCGTCCGGCCGTCAGCGAGCGCGCCCTTATAGACCCAGCTCGCGAGCTTCATCGACTGCACCTCGCGCGCGATGCGGTCGGTCTCCGCGGCGTCGAGGTAGGCGATGCCGTCCTTCACCTTGCGGGTCGAGACCGGGCACGGGCCGCCGTTCGCGGTGATCCACAGGCCGTCCTTGCACTGGCGCGCGCCGCCGTCGCCGCACTGGTACGTGCACGTCGCGCCGCTGGTCGGGCACGCGGTGCCCGCGTTCGCCGGCGTCGCCGGGCACCCGGTCGTCGCCGCGTGGCAGTTCCAGTACCCCGTGCTGCCGGGGCCGCAGAGCGGTCCGCAGGAGCAGGCGCACGACGTGGTGCCATAGCCGCAGATCTCCCCGGGGCTGGTGCAGACGCCCGTCGGCTGCTTCGCGGGGCACGTCGGCGCCGTGCCTGGGCAGGTTCCGGCGGCGGGGGTCGTGATCGTCCACGAGGTGCCCTGGCAGGTCGCGAGCGTGTTGCAGCCGATGCGCGGATCGGTGCCGTACTGGCACTGGAGCCCGTTCTTCGAGCACGTGGCGCCCTTGACCGGCACGGAGGCGGGGCACGCGGTCGAGCCGGTGTCGGGCTTGCCGGCGTCGGGCGCGCCGGTGTCCTGCGGGGTCGTGTCGTAGACCGCCGTGTCGGGCGGCGTGGTGTCGTCGACCGCCGTGTCGTCGAGCGTCGAGTCCTCCAGGGGGCTCGAGTCTTCCTCGAAGGCGGTCGGTGAGGTCACGCCACCGCAGCCGACCGCGAGGGCGAGTATGCCGGGGGCGCCGAGCGCGACGAGCCGAGAGAGCGAGGCGAGGCGCGGAAAGCTAGGCATGCGCCGAGTGGAGCACGCTGCCCGCGGCCGTCGAGCGTCGGCGGGGCTGCAGGGCCGGTCGGGACGGACGAGCCCTCGCCGACCGATCGCGATCGAGCGCCCTCGACGCGCGCGAAATCGCCCTCCGTCGGCGCCCCGTGGTACGGAGCGCGGCCATGCTGCGCGCCTCCGCCTCGTCGCTCCCGCCGCCCTTCCCCGATGCGCTCCGCGTCGCCGTGATCCAGGGGGGGCCGTCGTCGGAGGCCGAGGTGAGCCGCGTGTCGGCCGCCGCCGTCGCGGGCGCGCTCGCGAAGTGCGGGCACGACGTCACGCGCCTCGAGTGCGATCGCACGCTGCCGGCGCGGCTGCTCGAGGTCCCGTTCGAGGTGATCTTCCCGGTGGTGCACGGCGCGGTGGGCGAGGACGGCGGCCTGCAAGGGCTGCTGGAGCTCCTCGGCCTGCCGTACGTCGGCGCCGGCGTGCTCGGCTCCGCCCTCGCGAACGACAAGGTCCAGGCGAAGGTGGCCTTCCGCGCGGCGGGGCTCCCCGTGGCGCAGGAGATCGTGCTCGTGAACTTCACGACGGCGCCGGTCGTGGAGCTCGCGGCGCGCGCCATCGAGGCGGTCGGTCGCTCGCTGGTCGTGAAGCCCGCGACGCAAGGCTCGAGCATCGGCGTCACGCTGCTCCCCGACGTCTCGGGGCCGCGCGACGAGGCGCTGCTCCAGGCGCTCGCGCGGGCGTTCACGCTCGACGACAAGGTCCTCGTCGAGCGGTTCGTCCACGGCAAGGAGATCACCTGCGGCGTGCTCGCCCTCCCCGAGCTCGGCGCGACGCCGGTGGCGCTGCCGCCGACCGAGATCCTCTCGAAGGCCGCGCACTGGTACGACTTCCAGTCGCGCTACGGGCGTGGCGGCTCGGAGCACCTCTGCCCGGCGCCGCTCCCCGCGGAGGTGACGCGCCGCGTGCAGGAGGCCGCCCTCGGCGCGCACGTCGCGCTCGGCATCCGCGATCTCTCTCGCGCCGACTTCGTGGTCGCCGACGACGGCGAGATCGTCCTCCTCGAGGTCAACACCATGCCCGGCATGACGGCGACGAGCCTCTTCCCCGAGGCCGCCCACGCGCACGGCGTCCCGTTCGACAAGCTCTGCGACCGCCTCGTGCACGCGGCGAAGGCGCGCGGCACGCGTCAACGCAACGCCGCGGTGCCGTTTCCCACCTGACGGGCTGCCCGACGCACGACGGACCATCGCGACACCCCGCCGCGCGCGGTAGGCTCCGGCCAGATGGCGGCGACCGATCTCGAGAAGCCCGTGTCGAGCGCGCGCGCCGCGGAGCCGAGCCGGAGGACGCTGCCGCCGCCGCGCGCGCCCGAGCCCGCGAAGCCGAAGCGACTGCTCAAGCCCTACCGCCCCTCGGCGGTGAAGCAGTGGCGGTTCTTCAAGGCGTACTCGGTCACGCTGCTGGTGATCTCGAGCTACCTCTGGCTCAACTTCAAGCGCCGGCTCTACGGCGCGGCCTGGTACGACCGCGCGCTGCTCGACGTCCACAAGCGCAACGCGCGGCGGATCGAGAACGCGCTGCTCGAGCTGCAGGGGCTGTTCATCAAGGTCGGGCAGCTGCTCTCGATCATGGCGAACTTCCTGCCGACGGAGTTCCGCGACGAGCTCGAGGGGATGCAGGACGCGGTGCCGCCGCGCCCCTTCGAGGAGATCGAGGCGCGCATCCTGAAGGAGCTCGGCAAGCGCCCCGACGAGCTCTTCGCCAAGTTCGAGCGCACGCCGATCGCGGCGGCCTCGCTCGGCCAGGTGCACGAGGCGACGCTCGCCGACGGCACCCGCTGCGCGGTGAAGGTGCAGCACAAGGACATCGAAGAGGTCGTCAAGCTCGACCTCGTCCTGATCCGCAAGATCATGGGGATCGTGCAGTGGTTCGTCCCCGTGCAGGGGCTCGACAACTACTACCGCGAGATCCGCGAGCTGCTGCTGGAGGAGCTCGACTTCGAGGGCGAGGCGGAGAACATCCGCCGCATCCGCGAAAACTTCGCCAACGACGGCAGCGTCGAGACGCCGCAGGTGGTCGCCGAGCTGTCGACGTCGCGCGTGCTGACGCTCACGTTCGTCGAAGGGGTGAAGGTCAGCGCCCTCGACGAGATCGACAAGCTCGGGATCGATCGCAAGAAGCTCGCGGAGAAGATCGTCCACGCCTTCTGCCAGATGATCTTCGTCGACGGCGTCTACCACTGCGATCCGCACCCCGGGAACCTGCTCGTGCAGAAGATGCCGAGCGGCGAGCCGAAGCTCGTGCTGATCGACTTCGGCGCGGTGGGCGAGCTCTCGCAGCCGATGCGCGAGGGGATCCCGGAGTTCCTCGAGGGGGTGCTCCGCCGCGACACCGATCGCCTGATCAAGGCGATGCACAAGATGGGCTTCCTGAGCTACGGCTCCGACGAGGCGATCGTCGAGAAGGTCATCGAGCACTTCCACCGCAAGTTCCAGGACGAAGTGAAGATCGAGTCCTTCAACCTGAAGGACATCAAGCTCGACCCGCAGCGCAGCTTCGACAACCTGATCGACCTGCGCAACATGAACGTGGGGCTCAAGGAGCTCTCGTCGTCGATCCACATCCCGCGCGACTGGGTGCTCCTCGAGCGCACGCTGCTGCTGCTCACCGGGGTCTGCACCAACCTCGATCCGAACCTGAACCCGATGCAGCTGATCCGGCCGTATCTCGAGCAGTTCGTGCTCGGCAACCGGGACTGGACGCAGATCGCCATCGAGGCCGTGCGCGACACCGCGCTCAAGGCGATCGCGCTGCCGGAGAAGCTCGATCGCTACGTCCAGAAGGCGATCCGCGGCGAGCTCGAGATCCGCGTCCGCGGCCTGCGCGACGGCGTCGAGACGATGTACGCCATCGGCCGGCAGGCGATGTACCTGGCCGTCGCGACCGTCCTCGGCATCACGGCCATCTACGCGCACGCGCAGTGGCACGACGACCGGCTGGCCCGGACGCTCGGCTACAGCGCGATCCTCCCCGGCGTGCTGTTCCTCGTCTTCAGCGTGATCGACCGGCCGAGCCGGCGTCGCTGAAGACGCAGGCGCTCACTTGCACTGGCCGTCGATGCAGCTCTTGCCCGAGGTGCAATCGCTCTGCGCGAGGCACTGCGCGTTCGCCTCCGAGTCGGAGCGGCAGACGCCGTCCTTCGCGCAGGTGCCGATGCGCGAGTCGATCGACTTGCACATGTCGCTGGTGGTGCAGGTGTAGCGGCAGAAGCCGTCGAGGCACTTCTGCGAGCCCGACTTGCACTGCGTGTCGGCGGAGCAGTTGGTGACCGGGTGCGGGTCGGGGACGCAGGCGCCGCCGAGGCACTGCTGTTGCGGATCGGCCTTGCCGTCGGCGCCGAGGCAGGGGGCGTCGGCCGAGCAGCCCGCGGCGCACTGGCCGTCGACGCAGTGCTGGCCGCTCGCGCACGCGGCGTTGCCGGCGTTCGGGCCGCAGACGGCGGCCGCGCTGCGCTGGCAGACGCCGTTCGCGTCGCACTTGAAGCCGGTCGCGCAGGGGGTCGTCGCGTCGCACGCGTCGGCGCACGCGCCGTTCGCGCAGACGCGGCCGTCTCCGCACTCCGAGCTGTACTTGCAGGAGCAGCCGACGCCGGTGCAGGCGGGCACGACGACGCACGCGCCGTCGACGCAGTCGAAGCCCGACGCGCCGCAGTCGGCGGCGACCGCGCAGACGAGCGGCTTCGGATCCGGGCCGGTCGGCGAGGCGCAGAGCCCCGAGGCCTTGTTGCAGACGAAGCCCTTCTCGCAGGCCGAGTCGTCCTTGCAGCTGGCGAGACAGCCGCGATCCGTGCAGAGGAAGCCGACCTTGCACGCCTTGTCGCCCGCGCGCTGGCAGCTGTCGGGGGTCGGCGGCGTGACCGCGGCGCAGCCGAAGCCGTCGCACTGGAAGCAGCCCGTCGCGTCGCAGTAATAGTCCGGGCTCGACCCGCCGCACCCAGGCACGACGCCGACGAGGGCGATCGCGGCGGCGACGAAGCCGACGACGGCGGCGCCAGCGGCGAAACGGCGCGCGCGGAGCGGGAGCGGGCGGACGACGGAGTGGGACGCGGCGGACATCGAAGCCTCCAAGATCGTGCGGGCGCCGGGAGGGTGCCCCGGCCGCCGAGTATTCACGTCGCGTGCCGCGCGGGCAAACCGGGCTTCGGAGGCGGAACCAGGCCTCGGAGCCCCACCCCCCATCCCCGATCGTGAACGGCACGCCACGGTCCATGTGAAGCCACTGGCGCGATTTCCGGCCCGCTCCCGCCGAGGGGCAGCGGGACGGCCCCGCCGGCGCCCGGAACCAGGGTGAGCGCAAGCATCGGGGATTTGTTAGGATCCGAAGGAGTGTCGAACCGGAGCGACCCGCCGGCCGAGAGCGACCGCCCCACGAAGAGCAAGACGGTCGTCACCGTCGTGCACGACGTCGCGCCTGCGCCTGCCAACCGTTCGGCGAAGGCGTGCCTCGTGATCATCTACGGCGCCGACCTCGGGCGACGGGTGGTGCTCGACGGCAACCCGCTCGAGATCGGCCGCTCCATCAAGTGCGAGCTCTCGCTCGATCAGGAGTCGGTCTCGCGTCACCACGCGCGCGTCAGCTGGGACGGCCACCGCTACCGGCTCGTCGATCTGAACTCGACGAACGGCTCGTACGTGAACGACGAGCTCGCCACCGAGCGCACCCTCCGCGACGGCGATCAGGTGAAGATCGGCCGCACGATCCTCAAGTTCCTGTGGGGCGACAGCGTCGAGACCGAATACCACGAGGTCATCTACAAGCTGATGACCTTCGACGGGCTCACGCAGATCCACAACAAGCGCTTCTTCCACGAGACCCTCGATCGCGAGGTCTCGCGCGCCTCGCGCTACGGGCGCCCGATGTCGCTCGTGCTGTTCGACATCGACCACTTCAAGCGCGTGAACGACACGCACGGCCACCTCGCGGGCGACGCCTTGTTGCGCCAGCTCGCGACGAAGGTGCGCGATCAGATCCGACGCGAGGACGTCTTCGCGCGGGTCGGCGGCGAGGAGTTCGCGGTGCTGCTGCCGGAGATCGAGCTCGCGGGCGGCGTGCAGTTCGCCGAGAAGGTGCGCCGCCTCTCGGAGATCTCGACGTTCCGCTTCGAGGACGTCGTGCTCAGCGTGACGCTGAGCCTCGGGGTCGCCCGGCTCGCGAAGGAGATCAAGTCGGGCGAGGAGCTCTACCGCGTGGCCGACGAGGCGCTGTACGCCGCGAAGCAGAACGGCCGCAACCGCGTCGAGGTCGCCCCGTCGAGTCCGGCCTCTCGCTGACGCGGCCGCCCGCGGCGACCGCGCTCAGGTGTCGAGCACGACGCCGCTCTTGAGCGCGCGGGCGACCAGCGTTCGCAGCTCGGCGTACGTCTCCTCGGCGACGGGCGCGAGCGCGTCGGCGCCGAAGAGGTGCCGGAGCGCGGCGCGCAGCGCAGGAGTGCTGGTCGCGTGCAGGGCGGCGCGGCCCAGGGCCTCGCGGAGCTCGGGCCCGAGCGCGGTGCTCGCCGCCATCGCGTCGTTGGGGATCGGTCCGAAGGTCGCGAGCACGCGCACCGGGCGCGGGTTGCTGCCGTCGGGGTCGGTCCACCCGCCGCGCAGGATCTTGCCGGTCGGCGAGAGCGACGCGAAGGTCGCGCCGATGTCGGCCTGCCCCGAGACGACGTGCCGAACGACCTCGGCGTGGCTCTGGACGAACGCCTCCTGCTCGAACGCGGTCGCCGGATCGACGCCGTGCGCGGCGAGCAGCAGCCGCGGGAAGACGTAGCCGGCCGCCGAGCTGCGATCGACCCACGCGGCGCGGGCGGCTCGGACCTCCTCGACGGACCTCCACGGCGAGTCCTCGCGCACGATCAGGCAGGCGTGGAAGACGGCCGACCCGGCGCGGACGCACTGCGCGATCGGCAGCACGCGCCCGGAGAGCTCGAGCCGCGCCAGGATGACCGGAGGAAACCAGCCGAAGCTCGCGCGCCCCTCGACGATCGCGCGCTCGAGCGCGCCGTACGAGGCCACGCGCATCGGCGCGACGTCGAGGCCGACCGCGTCGCCGAGCACGCGACAGAGGTCCACGAGCGCCTGACGCGTGCGATCGCCCTCGACGGAGGGGGCGAAGCCGAAGACGAGGCGCGACTTGTCGGGCGCGGGCGGGTTCGAGCCGGGCCGTTCTTCGCTGGTGCTCACGTGCCTCCGCGCGCGCTCGCCCCGGGGGGAAATGGGTATCCGGGGGCGGCGAGCGGCGTTGGCGCGCCTCGCCGGAGCGGTGCGCTTCCGTTGTATCGGACCGACGCAGAGGCGGTCAAAGGCCGCGCGCCCGGCAGGCGCTCGCGCGCCGGTGCGCGCACCCTCATTCGCACCTTGCCGGCCCCCCGCCCTTGCGGTTCCAATCGTCGGCGATGCGCCCTTCTCCTGGTCACGCGAGCCCCGCCCGCCGCCCCCTCCCCGTGCTGCTGACGCTCGCCGCGGTGCTCGCGGCCCCCCTCGCGATCTCCGTCGCGTCGGGCATCGGTTGCGGCCCGCCGAAGCCCGCCGACAACGTCCCCCCGACGAGCACGAGCGACGCGGTCGCTCCGGACGGCTCCGTCTCGACGCCGAGCGACACGGGCAACCCCGTCGTCGACGCCCCGAGCGCCAGCACGGGATACTGGCCGTCGCCGGACGCGGCTGCGACCGTGCCGGTGGCCGTGGTCGACGCGGGCCCGCCGCCGGCGTGCTGGTCGGGCTTCAAGGCGACCGGCAACGCCGTGACCGACGTGAACGATCTCGGCGCTCGCTGCACGAAGGGGATGACGCCGGTGATCCCGCCGGTGAAGCAGAGCTTCGCGCAGGGCGAGAAGAAGCAGATCCCGCTGATCATCCCGGGGCCCGGCTGCTACCGCATCATCGCGGTCGGCGGCACCGGCGTGAAGGACGTCGACCTCGAGGTGCGCGACCAGAGCGGCAAGCTCGTCGCGGCCGACAACACGCCGGACGACATCTTCCCGATGATCCACCCGAACAAGGAGTGGTGCCCCGACGCCGCGCAGTTCCTGACCCTCTCGATCATCGTCAAGAAGGGGACGGGCGAGGTCGCGGGCGGCGTGTGGAAGCGGTGACGCGGACGGCTCGAACCGTCGGACGCGGCTCGTTCGCGCTGGCGCTCGCGACGCTCCTGCTGCTCGACGCGCGCGCCGCCTCGGCGGCCGGCAACGACCAGGTCGTCTCGCGGCCTCCGCGCATTCAGCCTCCGGGGCGCTCGCTCGCCGGCACCGACGACACCGATGCCATCGCGCTCAACCCCGCGCAGCTCGGGTACCTGCCGTCGTGGGAGCTGCGCTACACGCACGTCGAGGTCCCCAACAAGGCGTGGTCGGCGGACCCGGGCCGCGGCGACGCCGTCGGGATCGCGACGCCGCTGGCGTTCGGGATCAGCAGCGGCTTCCGGCTCGATTTCGTGCGCCCGCCCAAGGGCGACGGCTCGGTCGAAGCCCCCACGGCGCTCCCGCGCATGACCGCCTTCTCGTGGTCGCTCGCGTGGGACATCTCGTCCGCGCTGGCGCTCGGCACGACGGTGCGCCGCTGGTACGCCGACGGCCTCGACCAGCTCGACTCCGCGACCTCGCTCGACGTGGGCGTGTCGTTCCGCCCCGATCGACACGTCGGCATCGCGATCGTGGGGCGCGATCTCAACGCCGCGCGCGGCCACACGACGCCGTTCGAGAACCCCGACGCGCAGCTCGCGCGGTCGTTCGACTTCGGCGTCGCGCTGCGGCCGACCGGCCATCGCGACCTGGAGATCGGGCTCGAGTCGACGGTGTGGGCCACCGGGACGCCGCGCTGGTCGCCGCGAGCGACGCTCGGGCTCGACGTGCCGCGCGTGGGGCGTGCGGCGGCGGCGTTCCAGATCCTGGACCCGACGAGCACGGACGCGGCCAAGAACTCCTGGGCGCTCACGGTCGGCTTCGAGTTCGGCTTCGGGCACGCGCGCCTCGGCGCCGGGCTCGTCGCGTCCAAGGCCTTCCACACCAACCCCGGCTTCTACGCGAGCGCGTCGATCGCCGGCTTCGAGCAGCCCGGGATGCGCGATCCCGAGCACGGCGTCTCGATCCGGATCGAGGAGACGCCGGGCGCGCGCGGGCACGTGCGGCTGCTCCGCAAGCTCGCGAAGATCACGCGCGATCCGAGCATCCGCGCGGTGGTGCTCATCGCGAAGACCGAGCTCGCGGGGTCGACCGCGCACGCCGAGGAGCTCGGCGACGCGATCGCGACGCTGCAGGCGAACGGCAAGAAGGTCGTCTGCCACCTCGAGGACGGCGGCGGCAAATCGCTCCTCGCATGCGCGAGCGCCGACAAGATCCTCATCCACCCGGCCGGCGGCCTGCGCTTCGCCGGCTTCCGCGCCCAGACGATGTACTTCGGCGAGGCGCTGCAGAAGCTCGGGATCGTCCCCGAATTCCTGCGCATCCGCGATCACAAGACGGCCCCCGAGCAGCTGGTGCGCAGCGGGCCGACGCCGACCCACGCCGCCGACGACCGCGAGTTCCTCACGGCCATCGAGCAGATCTACGTCGATCGCCTCGCCGCCGGCCGGAAGCTCCCGCCGGCCGTGATCAAGAAGAGCATCGACGGCGGCCCGTACGTCGCCGACGAGATGATCGCCGCGGGCTTCGCCGATGCGAAGGCCTTCGACGACGAGATCGGCCGGCACGTCGATCAGCTCGTGGGCGAGCACGTGGCGCTCGAGAAGTACGCCCCCGACCTGCAGGCGCCGAAGTCGTTCGGGCCGCAGCCGCGCCTCGCGGTGGTCTACCTCGACGGCGACATCGCCGACGGTCGCAGCCAGCACATCCCGCTGATCGGCGGGCAGATCGCCGGCTCGTACACGATCGCGGAGTCGCTCCAGCAGGTGAAGAGCGACCCCTCCGTGAAGGGCGTCATCCTGCGCATCGAGAGCCCCGGAGGCTCGTCGCTCGCGTCGGACGTGATGTGGCGCGAGGCCGAGCTGCTCGCGAAGGTGAAGCCGGTGATCGTCTCGATGGGGAGCGTCGCGGCGTCCGGCGGCTACTACGCCGCGGCGTTCGGCGCGCCCATCTACGCGAACCGCGCGACGCTCACCGGCAGCATCGGCATCTTCTACGGCAAGGCCGACGTGAGCGGCATGCTCGCCAACCTCGGCATCCACGTCGTCACGCAGCGCACCGCGCCGCACGCCGACGCCGAGTCGCTCTACCGGCCGTTCAGCGAGGAGGAGATCCCGCTGCTGTCGAACAAGGTCGAGCAGTTCTACGCGGTGTTCCTCGATCGCGTCGCGCGCGGGCGCAAGATGAGCGTCGAGGACGTCGACGCCGTGGGCCGCGGCAAGGTCTGGTTCGGCGACGCCGCGCTGAAGAACAAGCTCGTCGATCGAATCGGCGGCTTCGACGACGCGCTGCGCACGCTCCGCAAGGAGCTCGACCTGCCGCCCGACGTGGCGCTTCAGGAGCTGCCGCTCGAGAAGAACGAGCTGCTCGACCTGGTGCTCGGCACGTTCGGCGTGATGGCCGACGTCCCCTCGGTGGCGGCGCTGCCGCGGGCGGTCGCGCCCTACGCGGCCGCGCTCTTGCCGTTCGTGGTGTTCCGGCCGGACGAGGCGCTGGCTCTGTACGAAGGGATCGGTGAGCCGTGAGGATCCTTCACACCATGCTCCGCGTGGGCGATCTCGATCGCTCGCTCGCATTCTACTGCGACGTGCTCGGCATGAAGCTGCTGCGCAAGCACGAGTACCCCTCGGGCGAGTTCACGCTCGCGTTCGTGGGGTACGGCGAGGAGTCCGAGAACGCCGTGCTCGAGCTCACGTACAACTGGGGGCGCGTGAGCTACACGCTCGGAGACGCCTTCGGCCACGTCGCGCTCGGGGTCGACGACATCTACGCGACCTGTGAGGCCATCCGCGCCAAGGGCGGGAAGATCACGCGCGAGCCCGGCCCGATGAAGCACGGCTCCACGGTCATCGCCTTCGTCGAAGACCCCGACGGCTACAAGGTCGAGCTCATCCAGACCAAGCGCTGAGCGGGCCGCGCCCGTCGACGCCCCGAAACGCCGAGCTTTCGCGCCTGCGGTTGGCGCGCGCTCCTGCCTGCGCGCTGGAATTGCCCTGGGTTGACGCCTGTTCTGACGCAGGTAGACTCCGCGCCCCCGCGTTCTGCGCCGATCTCGTCCTCGTGCGCGCCCCGTGAACCCACGAATGGTCGTGGGCCGGGCAGCGCCTACCTGCGACGAGCGCTGTGGAGCTCGGCCGAAAAAGAGGCTTCTTTTCATGACGCAAACTGAGACGCTGCAGTCGGCTGAGGAAACCTTCGCCTCGCTGTTCGAAGCACAGCTGGCTGGCGGGGAGATGGGCCGGGAAGGCGAGATCGTCGCCGGCACCGTAGTGAAGGTCCATCGGGACCAGGTTGTCGTCGACATCGGCGGCAAGTCGGAGGGCGTGATCGCCCTCTCCGAGTTCGCCGACGCGACCGGCCAGGTCAACGTCAAGGCGGGCGACAAGGTCGACGTCTTCATCGAGGCCCGCGAGAACGACGACGGCCTCGTCACGCTTTCCAAGGAGAAAGCGGACAAGATGAAGGTGTGGGACGAGATCTCCAGCGCTTGCGAGCGCGACGAGCTCATCGAAGGGACCATCAGCCAGCGCGTGAAGGGTGGCCTCTCGGTCACGATCCGCGGCGGCGTGAAGGCGTTCCTCCCGGGCTCGCAGGTGGATCTCCGCCCGATCCGCAACCTCGACAAGCTGATCGGCCAGACCTACCAATTCAAGGTCATCAAGTTCAACAAGAAGCGCGGCAACATCGTCCTGTCGCGCCGCGTGCTCCTCGAGAAGGAGCGCGACGAGATGAAGGCCTCGACGCTCGCGAACCTCGAAGAGGGGAAGATCGTCAAGGGCGTCATCAAGAACATCACGGAGTACGGCGCGTTCGTCGATCTCGGCGGCATCGACGGCCTGCTCCACATCACGGACATGAGCTGGGGCCGGGTCAACCACCCGAGCGAGCTGTTCCAGGTCGGCGACGAGGTCACCGTCAAGGTCCTCAAGTACAACCCGGAGACGGAGCGCGTCAGCCTCGGCCTCAAGCAGACCCAGGACGACCCGTGGCACCACGCCGAAGAGGCGTACCCGCCGGGCAAGAAGGTCCGCGGCAAGGTCATGTCGATCGCCGACTACGGCGCCTTCATCGAGCTCGAGCCGGGCGTCGAAGGCCTCGTGCACGTCAGCGAGATGTCGTGGACGCGCAAGGTCAAGAAGCCCCAGCAGATCCTCGAGGTCGGTCAGGAGATCGACTGCCAGGTCCTCGAGGTCGACGCGAAGGCCAAGCGCATCTCGCTCGGTCTCAAGCAGCTCGAGCCCGATCCCTGGACCCTCTTCACCGACAAGTACAAGCCGGGCGACAAGGTCTCCGGCAAGGTCCGCTCGCTCACCGACTACGGCGCCTTCATCGGCATCGAAGAGGGTGTCGACGGCATGGTGCACAAGAGCGACCTGTCGTGGACCGTCAAGGTCAACACGCCAGGCGATCTCGTCCACAAGGGCGACGACGTCGAAGCCATCATCCTCTCGATCAACCACGACGAGAAGAAGGTCAGCCTCGGCGTGAAGCAGCTCTACGACGATCCGTGGGCCCGCCTGGTCTACGACTACCCGTCGGGCAGCTTCGTCGAAGCGAAGATCCTCTCGGCTTGCGAGTACGGCATCTTCGTGGAGCTCCGCCCCGGCGTGGAGGGCATGATCAACCTCCACAACCCGGAAGAGGGCGCGCACATCAAGCGCCACGAGATGGCGCAGGTCGAGATCACGATGGTCGATCCGGTGGATCGCCGCGTGAGCGTCGCGTTCAAGGCCGAGGGTGCCGCCGCCGAAGAGGCGCGTCCCGCTGCCGAGGGCGGCGCCGAAGCCGCTCCGAAGGCCGAGGGCGCGACCGCTTCGGCCGCTCCCAAGGCGCCCAAGGCCCCCAAGAAGGCCAAGGAGTCGATCGCGCCGCCGGCGAAGGCTGGCAGCACGCTCGGCGATCTCATCAAGCAGAAGCTGGGCGACAAGCTCGGCCTCGGCGGCGACGAGAAGAAGTAGCTCCTGCGTGAGCTGACGAGGGCCTCGCGGGCGAAAGCTCGCGGGGCCTCCGTTTTTTTGGGATCTCGGGCGGAGCGCTGGGCGCGGCGCTTGTGGAACTTCCGTCTCGGGCGCATGTCGAGCTACGAGCCCCGATGCCCCCGACGCCCCCCGCCCCTGCCGCCCCTGCCGGACCCGCCGCCGAAGCCGACGCGACGCGCGCCGTTCCGGATCTGCTGCACGTCGTGCCACTCACCCCTCCCGATCGGGACTCGGCGCGGCTCTCGGTCGCGCTCGCGTTCGCGGGCGGGCTCGCGGGCGGGCTCTTCGACGAGATCCTCGACGCGCGGCCGCTCGCCGCCTCGACGTGGGAGCCGGGGCTCTTCACGGGCGATCTCTTCGTCGACGCGTTCGTGTCGCAGTGCTTCGGCGTGCGCGTCGACGGCCACGATCACCCCGTCGCCGGCAAGCGCATCGCGCGGACGCTCACGCGGCCTCCCAAGGACCCCGCGATCGTCGAGTTCCGGCGCGCGATCGCGCGCGAGCTGGCGGGCTCCCCCGCGCTGCGCCGCGATCTCGAGCAACTCTACTCGCGCCTGGTGCGGCTGCGCGGCGCGCTCGAGGGCGCGACCGGCGTCGATCGCTGGGACGAGAACCGCCGCCACCTCGACGTGCTGCAGCTCGTGAAGGAGCTGTTCGACGCGCTCGCGGAGGGGTTCGCCGCGGCGACTTCGGGGCTCTCGAGGCTGCGCGCGTTCGGCGAGCGCGTGCGCGCGGGGGAGCCCTACCGCTCGCTCTCGGACCTGCTGCACTACGAGCAGAACCTCGCGACCCTGAGCCTGGAGGTCGGAGTCGGCGCCGACGGGCGCATCCGCGGCTTCGAGATCGTCTCCGTGAAGGAGAACGCGCAGAGCCCCTTCTCGAGCTCGCCGCTCCGCCGCTGGCTCGTGAAGCTGGAGCTCTTCTTCCGCGGCTTCCACTTCAGCGACGGCGAGGTGATGGCGCGGCTGATCGACGCGGTGTTCGAGGGGGTCCAGGACGACGTCGTGCGGCTGGTGCGGCTGTACGGCGACGTGGAGTACCACCTGGGCGCGCTCGGGTTCCGCGATCGCGCCGTCGCGGCGGGGATGGCGGTCACGCTGCCGGAGCTCGTGGAGGACGGCGGGGCGTGCTCGCTGCGCGGGCTGTTCAACCCGCTGCTGCTGCCGATCGTCGCGCAGGGCAAGCGCCTGGTGCCGTGCGATCTCGCGCTCGACGAGGGCGAGACGACCGCGCTGATCACGGGGCCGAACTCCGGCGGCAAGACGCGCCTGCTGCAAGCGCTCGGGCTCGCTCAGCTGCTCGCGCAGGCCGGCCTGTTCGTCCCCGCGCGCGAGGCGTCGCTGTCGCTCGCGCGCGGCATGGTCGTCTCGATCGTGCAGGAGACGCGCGCCAGCCAGGAGGAAGGGCGCCTCGGCACGGAGCTCGTGCGCATCCGCGCGCTGTTCGAGCAGCTGCGCCCGGGGACGGTGGTGATCCTCGACGAGCTCTGCTCGGGGACGAACCCGTCCGAGGGGGAGGAGATCTTCGAGCTGGTGGTGAAGATGCTGCGCCGGCTGCGGCCGCGCGCGTTCCTCACGACGCACTTCCTGGCGTTCGCGGCGACGCTCGAGCGCGAGCGGCGGATCGAGGGGCTGCGGTTCCTGCAGGTGCAGCTCGGCGCCGATCAGGAGCCGACCTACCAGTTCGCCGCCGGCGTGGCGCGCACGTCGCTCGCGGGGCAGACCGCGGCGCGGCTCGGGGTGACCGGCGAGCAGCTCCTCGCGCTCGTCGAGCGCAACCTGGCGCTGGCGACGGCGACCGCGTCACCGCCCACGCCGCGCACGCCTGACGCGGCGCGCACGCCTGACGCGCGCGCGGAGGAAGCGTAGGCGATGCCGACGCTGCTCACGAACCGGCGGATGCACCCCGCGCTCGCCGAGCGGATCGAGGCGAGCCTCGCGCGGCACGCCGGGCGGCCTCGCAACGGGATCTACCCGCCGGTGCTGGTGGCGGGCGCGCGGGTGGTCGTGGCGCTCGCGGTCGTCGCCGCGGTCGTGGCGCTGTACGTCGCGACGAGCCGCGCGCGCGAGCGCCTCGAGGGGCGCCGCGCCGCGCTCGTGG
>CAIXWQ010000279.1 GCA_903923175.1 uncultured delta proteobacterium
CCGAGGCGCGGGCGACCCTGCTCGCCTGGCGCGCGCGGCTGCTCGCGGATCGAGGCGCCGAGGCGGCGCTCGAGGCGCTCCTCTCGACGCTGCCGCGCGCGGTGGAGGCCGGCGTGCAGCTCTCGTTGCTGCGCGCCGAGCGCGCCTCCGACGATCGCGAAGGGTGCCGCGCGGCGCTCGCCGAAGCCGAGCGACAGGCGGTCGCCGCCGGCAACCCGCTCTGGCTGCGCGAGGTCGACGACGCCGCCGATCGCCTCGACGAGGCCGGCGCGGCCCAAAGGCTCGCGCGGCGCTACGGCGGGCGCGGGCTCGACGAGCTGCGCGAAACCCGGCGCGAGGACGTCACCATCGTCTTCACCGACCTCGTGTCGTTCACGCCGCGCACGCAGGAGCTCTCGCCGGACGAGGTCATGGCGACCGTGCGCGGCGTCTTCGAGCTCGCCTCGCCGCTGCTCGCGAAGCACGGCGTGCGCCCGCTCACCTGCATGGGGGACGGCCTGCTCGCGATCGCGCAGGGGCCGGGGCACGAGGCGCGCGCGCTCGCCTTCGCCAGCGCCTACGTCGCCCGCTGCACGCGACTCTCGACGCTTCGGCGAGCGCTCGGCGAGCGCTACGGCCTCGATCTGCGCGCGGGGCTCGCGAGCGGCCCGGTGGTCACCGGGGCGATCGGCAGCGTGCTCAAGCTCGAGTTCGCCGCGATCGGCCTGACCACGAACCTGGCGGCGCGCCTGCAGGGCAAGGCCGAGCCGGGCGAGATCGTCTGCGCCGAAGCGACCGCGACCGCGGCCGGGCTCGTCGATCGGCCGCGCGAGCTGCTCGAGCTCAAGGGCTTCGAGGCCCGGCTCCCCGCGGTGCGCCTCCGCCCTTGAATCCTCGCGCGCCCGAGGCGCCCCGCGCTTCATGGCAGCATTGGCAGTAAGCTCGGATCGGCGTTGCCACGCACGCGCCGCAGGTCGAGCTCGCGAGCGCTGCTAGCCTCCGGGCATGGCCCCGAGCAGACGCTCCTCGCTGCGCTACCTCGGTGCGCTGAGCGTCGCGTGCGCGGCGACGGCGCTCTTCGGCGCGTGCGCGCGCCCCGCGCCGAGCAGCCCAGCCGCCCCGACGACGGACGCGTCCGCGAGCGCCGCACGCGGGAGTGCCAGCGCCGCGCCCGCCTGCGGAGGGCTGTCGGCGTGCGCGTCGTGCGCCGCGGTCGAAGGGTGCCGCTGGTGCACCGATCCGCACGCGTGCATCGGCCCGGGCGGCACGTGCAACGGGCTCGCGCTGCTGCACCCCTCGACCTGCGCCAACGATCCTGCGCTCGGCGGCAACCCCCGCAAGGACGCCATCGCGGCCTCGCGCGACTCGTACCTCCACGAGATCCCGGATCTCGCCCCCGCCGGGCCGGCCATCGAGGCGCGGCTCGAGTCGCTGACCTCGCTTTCGCTGCCGGTGGAGGCCGGCCGCTGCTTCACGGTCATCTGGAGCGTCTCGGACGACGCGAAGCTCCGTGAAGTGATGGTGCAGTTCGACTTCGTCACGTCGAAGGGGGTCGGCACCGGCGTGATCGCGCTCACCCACGCGGGCTGGAGCGGCCGCGCGTGCTCGAGCCTCGCGGGGACGCTCCGCGCCACGATCCTCGATCCCGAGACGTACGCCCCGTTCGCCGCCGCCGGCACCGGCAAGATCTCGTTCGTCCTCTACGCGCGCGCGCGGACGGCGACCGATCCGGATGACGCGACGGCGCGCGCGTCGGCGAGGCCCGCGAGCTCGACCTCCCGCCCGACCGCGACCGCGAGCCCGAGCTCGACCGCCGCGCCGAGCAACCCCCTGCCGCCGCGCGGGGGCTCGGTCGGCTACGACTGTCAGGACTGCACGTTCCCGTGCGAATCGTCGCAGCGCGACTGCGAACGGCGGTGCTTCGTCGACGAGCGCGACGACGCAGCGCGACGCAACTGCGACCGCGTCTGCGAGCAGATCGGACGGTCGTGCCTGCGGGGGTGTGGCGGCTGCATCTGAGGGATACGATCGCGCTCTCACCCCGCAGGGAGCACCCATGACCGACGCGCAGCGACACGAGGACGACCAGGCTCCTGAGCTCGATCTCACCGACGTGCAGCGCGCGACCATCGACGCGCTCGGCCGCGACGAGGATCTCATCCGCGCGCCGATCTGGCTCGCGCGTCAGGCCCACGTGCCCAACGACGCCATCGAGCGCGCCCACGCCGCCAGCGATCCCGCGGGGTTCTGGCGCGAGCGCGCGGCGCTGGTCGAGTGGATGGAGCCGTTCGGCGAGGTGTTCCGCTTCGCGCCGCCGAAGCACGAGTGGTTCCTCGGCGGGAAGCTCAACGTCACCCAGAGCTGCATCGATCGGCACGTCCACAGCGACCGGCGCAACAAGGCCGCGCTGCTGTGGGTCTCCGAGGACGGCGACGAGCAGGCCTACACGTACGCGCGCCTCTACCGCGAGGTGAACCGCTTCGCGAACGCGCTGCGGCGCCTCGGCGTGAAGAAGGGCGATCGCGTCGTCGTCTACATGCCGCTCGTCCCCGAGGGGATCATCACGATGCTCGCCTGCGCGCGCATCGGCGCCATCCACTCGGTCGTGTTCGCGGGGATGGGCACCCAGGCGCTCCACAGCCGCATCCAGGACTCGGGCGCGAAGGTCGTCGTCTGCAGCGACTTCACCTACCGACGCGGCAAGGAGATCTCGCTCGAGCCGACGGTCGACGAGGCCACGCGCGATCTGTTCCACGTCGAGCACGTGATCGTGCACCGCCGCGGCTCGCGCCCCGGCGACGCGCCGTTCACCTTCGAGTCGGAGCGCAAGAAGGACTTCTACGACATCCAGGAGGGGCACGAGATCCACTGCACGCCCGAGCCGATGGACGCCGAGGATCCGCTCTTCATCCTCTACACCTCGGGCACCACCGGCAGGCCGAAGGGGGTCGTGCACGCGACCGGCGGCTACCTCGTCGGCGTGACCTACCTCGCGCGCGCGTTCTTCCAGATCGGCGAGCGCGACGTCTACTGGAGCACCTCCGACATCGGCTGGATCGTCGGCCACTCGTTCATCGTCTACGGCCCGCTCTCGATCGGCGCGACGGTGTTCTGCCGCGAGGGCGTGCCGGACTACCCGAGCCCCGACGTCACGTGGGAGCTCGTCGAGCGGCACGGCGTGAACGTGATGTTCACGGCGCCGACGGCGGTGCGCATGTGGATGAGCCACGGCGCCGAGGCCCCGGCGCGCTACGACCTCTCGCGCCTGCGCCTGATCGCCTGCGCCGGCGAGCCGCTGAACCCCGAGGCGCACCTCTGGGCGCAGAAGCACCTCGTGGGGCAGTCGAACGGCATGGTGGTCGACAACTGGTGGCAGACCGAGATCGCCGCGCCGGTGCTAGGCACGCTGCCGACGTTCGACGCGCGCCCCGGCAAGGTCGGCAAGCCGATGCCCGGCGCGGAGCTCGAGGTGGTCGATCCCGACGGCAAGCCGGTCCCCGACGGCACCGGCGGGCTGCTCGTGATCAAGAAGCCGCTGCCCTACATGCTCCGCACGATCTGGGGCGACGACGCGCGCTACGAGGCCTACTGGAAGCAGATCCCGGGGACCTACTGCGCGGGCGACATCGCGGTGCGCGACCGCGACGGCTACTTCGCCGTGCTCGGGCGCGCCGACGACGTGATGAACGTCGCCGGTCACCGCATCGGCACCGCCGACGTCGAGAGCAGCTTGCTGCGCCACCCCGCCGTCGCCGAGAGCGCGGTCATCGGTCTGCCCGATCCGGTCAAGGGCGAGCGCATCGTGGCCTACGTGGTGCTCAAGGCCGGCATCGCCGAGGGCCCCTCGCTGATCGGCAGCTTGCGCGACCACGTCCGCCAGGATCTCGGGCCGATCGCCACGCCGAGCGAGATCGAGATCCGCAAGAGCCTGCCCAAGACGCGCTCGGGAAAGATCGTGCGGCGGTTCCTCAAGGCGCAGGCGATGGGCGAGGATCCGGGCGATCTGTCGACGCTGGCGGACTGACCGACGCGCCGGCCGCGCCGGCCGCGTCAGCCGCGCGGGCAGGCGAGCCGGTGGTGCATCACGGAGACCCCCTCGTCGGCGTCGAAGGACTCGCCGACGAGGGCGAAGCCCGACTTCGCGAGCACCCGCGCCGAGGCCGCGTTCCCCTTGGCCGTGCGCGCGACGATCGCGACCACCTCGCGCGACGCGAACGCGCGCGCGGCGAGCACCGCGACGACGGCCGTCGCGACGCCGCGCCCGGCGAAGGACGGCGCGACCGCGTAGCCGATCTCGACCTCGCCGCCCGCGGTCGGGGGGCCGAGGAAGCCCGCGTTGCCCACGACCGCGCCCCCCTCGTCGGCGAGGATCGCGAAGAGCCCCCACTCGCCGCCGTCGTCGACGGTGTCGGCGGCGATCACGAGCGCGTCGCGATCCGGCATCCAGCCCTCGACGACCGTCGCGCCGAGCGCCCGCTCGAGCGCGGCATCGCCGGCCGCCGCGGCGTCGAGCAGGAGGCGGTCGAAGAGGACGAGGTGAACGGCAGGCGTCTCCACCGACGCTGGCGTACTCGCGCGCGGGGCGGATCGGGGGGGTATTCGCATCGGCGCGGACGAGCGCGGGCGCGCGGGCTCGTCACGCTGCGCGTCGAGGCGCGCCGTCGGAGCGTGGCCTCGCCTTCGCCGGCTCGAACCGCGCGCGCAGCGCCTGCTCGCGCGCGATCCGCTGCCCCTCGCGCTCGCACCACCCGAGCGCGCGCTGGAAGAACCGCGACCCGAACAACCTCCGGAACGCGACCAGCGCCCGCGCCGCGCGCCAGCCGTCCCCCTCGGCGATCGCCTGAGCGACGAGCGAGCCGACGTGGAACGCGGGGCGTCGCCCGTCCTCGTCCTCCGCCCACGAGTCCCCCTCGCGGCGCGCTTGCCGGTACTCGTGCTCGAGCGCCTCGATCACCTTCGCGTACGGCCACATGAGCAGAGCGTGGGTCTCCGCGCCGAGGACCGCCAGCCGGCGCGGACATTCAATGTCTACATTTATCCAAGCACGGATGGCGACCCCGAGGCCGCGCGGCGGCGGGTCGCCATCGCCGACCTGCGCGGAGGGCTCTATCGTGGGGCATGGATGTCCGCCTCGCGAGCCTCGGCCTGGCGCTCGCGACGTGCGTCTGCTGCCGAGACGCGCGCGCGCAGGAGCGCCGCGCGACCCCGGTCGACGAGCTCGACACGCACCTCGCGCACGCGTTCACCGGGTTGCCGCTCGCGCTCGAGCTCGCGGCGGTCGCCGCCACGCCGACGCTGATCCTGAGCGGCGCCGACGGCGCCACGCGCCGCGCCTTCCTCGGCCGCTCGCAGGACGCGCTCTACTCGAGGTACGCGGTCGACGCGGGCTACGTCGCGCCGGCGCTGGTGCCGCTCGCGCTCTTCACGCTCGGGGCCCTGATCGACGCGCCGAGCGCGCGCACGCCGGGCGCGGCCTCGCTGCAGGCGGTCGTCGTCGGCGTCGCGACGATCTTCACGTTGAAGTGGCTCACCGGCCGCCCCTACCCGTCGACGATCCCCGGCAGCGACGCCACCCACAGCGACGATCCGCGCGCGTTCGGGTTCCACCCGTTCTCGCTCGATCGCGGCACCGCATGGCCGTCGGGGCACACCGGCGCGGCGTTCGCGCTCGCCTCGTCGCTCACCGCGGCGAGCGAGTCGTGGTGGGTCGGCGTCGCGAGCTACGGGTTCGCGGGCTCGATCGCCGCAGGCATGCTCGTCGGCCAGCACCACTGGCTCTCCGACGTGCTCGCCGGCGCGCTCCTAGGCCAGGCGATCGGCGGCTCGATCGGGCGCGACTTCGCCCACCCGACGCGGGCGCGGGCGGGAGCGGTGTCGTGGCAGCTCGTGCCGATGCCGATGCCGGGGGCGACGGGGGTCGTGGTGACGGGCGTGATGTGAGGCGAGAGAGGCCAGGCTAGGCCAGGCCAGGCCAGGCCACGCCAGTCGAGGCGCGCGGGCCGTGCGGTCGGGCGTCGTGCGCGTCGCCGGCGCGACGGCCCGGGTGAGGCGAGGATTCCAGCGGAGGAGAAGGGATTCGAACCCCTGGTACCCTTGCGAGTACGGCGGTTTTCAAAACCGCAGCCTTAGACCACTCGGCCACTCCTCCAGACGCTGGTTTTCTAGCGTGTTATCGCGCCCGCTACGACCCTGATCGACCGTCGCTCGCGCCGCCGACACGGCTCGCCGCGCTCACCGTCCGAAGCGGACGCGGATCGCCTCCGCGCGCCGGCGGATCGACCGAGGCGCGCGAGCCGAGGCGCCGCGCGTCTTCGAGCGAGCGCACGAGCTCGGCGCCGGTGGCTGCGCGGTCGTCGGGGCGCTTGGCGAGCAGCCGGACGAGCGCCTCGGCGACCGGCGGCGTCAGCGCGGGCGCGAAGGCGCGGGGATCCGGGGGCGGTCGTTCGAGCTGCGCGAGCGCGAGGGCGAGCGGATCGACGTCGACGAAGGGGCGACGGCCGGTGAGCATCTCGTACGCGGTGACGCCGAGCGCGTAGAGATCGCCGCGCCCGTCCGCGTCGCGCCGCCCCTGCAGCTGCTCCGGAGCCATGTACGCGAGCGTGCCGACCGCGTCGGCGTCGGCGTCGGCGTCGGCGTCGGCGCGAAGCACCCGCGCGACGCCGAAGTCGAGCAGCATCGCGCCGCTGCGGGCGAGCAGCACGTTGGCCGGCTTGACGTCGCGATGGACGAAGCCGGCCGCGTGGAGCGCGTCGAGCGCGCTCGCGACGTCTCGCAGCACGGGGAGGGCCTCGTCGAGGCTCATCGCGCCCTCGGCGACGCGCGCCGAGAGGTCGCGCCCCTCCACGTAGGTCATCACGAGGAAGTCGTCTCCGCGCGTGAGGAACGGGACGATGTTCGGGTGGTCCATCCGCTCGAGGATCGACGCCTCGAGGGCGAACCGGGCGCGCGACTCCGGCTCGGCCGCGACCTCCGGCGCCATCACCTTGAGCACGACCGCGAAGTCGAAGTCGGGATGGCTCGCCTTGTACACGGCCCCCATCCCGCCGCGGCCGAGCAGCGACAGGCTCACGAACGACGCGAAGGTCGTCCCCTCGACGGGGAGCGAAGCGAGCCGCGAGGCGTCGCGCGCCAGCGCCTCGTAGTCGACGCCGATGCCGTAGAAGCGCCGATCGACCCAGCGCGCGACCGCGCGTCGAGCGGGCACGAAGAGGAGCGCCGACAGCGCCGCGCCGACCGCCGCTCCGAGCAGATCGCTGCCGCGGAACAGGCCGACGAACGCCGCGCGCACGCCGAAGAACGCCACCACGAACGCGCCGCCGAGCAGGGCGGTGACCGTCGCGTACACGAGGCTGCGGTTGATCAGCCGGTCGACCTCCCAGAGCCGACGCTCGGCGGCCGACAAGGCCATGCTCGCGAACGGGATCAGGTACGCGCCGATGAACAGCGCCTCTTGCAGCAGCTTCAGGAACGGGAAGCTCGCGCGGGCGGGATCGAGCTGCGTCGAGAAGGCCGCGACCGTCGCCACCTCGAGGACGATGAAGAGCGCGCCGCCGTAGGCGAGCCACTTGATCTGGTGCTGCTGGCGCACCGTCGCGTGCCTGCGGTAGCGGTGCCGCTGGAAGCCGAGCATCACCACGAGCGCGGCCATCCCGGCGAAGAGCAGCGGCGCGGCGAACTGGTGCTGCGTGTACATCACCGTCGCGAACGCCACGAACGGGAGCGCGAAGATCGGCGCGAGGGCGAGCGCCGGCCGCGGCACCGGGCGGCCGCTCGGGTAGACGGCGAGGATGCCGAGCGAGGCGACGGGCGCCAGCGTGTAGAGCACGAGGGCCAGGACGCGCCAGCCGGGCGCCGACGACTCCGCGGGCACCGTGGTCAACGTCGCTACCGAGGCGGTGTTGACCCCCATCAACACCATGCCGGCGACGACGAGCTGGAGCATGGCGTCGTCGCGGCGGCGCCGGGCGAGCACGAGCCCGCCCACCACGTACACGGCCGACTCGAGGAGCGCGCGCACGTGCGGCACGCGCGGCGACGCCAGCGCGAGCGCGAGCCGGCCGAGCAGATCGTCCGCGCCGCGTGGGGCCGCCCCTGCGAACGCGCGCGGGGCGATCGTCGACGTCGGCGTCACACGCGCGAAGACGAAGTGGACGCAGAAGTGCACGAGGAAGACGGCGCAGACGACCGCGAGCGCGAGGACCACGCGATGGAGCGGGTGCGCGGGGCGCACCTCGGTCGCGAGGTGGGCGATCGCCTCGACGTGCGCGGTCGGCTCGGCGTGCGCGCCGCCG
>CAIXWQ010000280.1 GCA_903923175.1 uncultured delta proteobacterium
CCAGCCGAGCGCGGCGCGCCCGACGGGCCCGCCCGTGCGCGCGAGCGGGGCCAGCCGCGCGATCGCCGGCTCGAGCTCGCCCCGCCGGAGATCCCGGCGCGCGAGCAGCAGCTCCGTCTCGGGTCGCACACCGAAGCGCGCGCAGGCCTCGTCGACGATCTCGGAGGCTTCGACCTCGCGATCGAGACGCCAGAGGACCTCGGCGAGCGCGAGCCAGCCCGCGGGATCGTCGGCCCGCACCTCGATGAGCCGCTTGAGCTGATCGCGGGCCTCGTCGAGCGCCCCGCGCGCGGCGAGCAGCCGGGCGAGGTTGGCGCGCGGCTCGGGCAGCCCCGGATCGATCGCGAGCGCGCGGCGGTACGTCGACTCGGCCGCCGCCGGCTCGCCGCGGCGCTCGAGCACGAGGCCGAGCCCCAGCCAGGCGGCCGCGGCGTCCGCGTCGATCGCCAGCGCGTGCCGGAAGCGCCGCTCGGCCGCGTCGACGTCGCCCCGCGAGAGCTCGACGAGGCCGAGGTTGACCCACGCCTCCACGAACCGAGGCTGGTACTCCAGCGCGACGGAGAAGCGCGCGATCGCCGTGTCGTAGTCCCCCTTCGCGAACGCCTCGGCCCCCGCGCGGTTCAGCTCCAGCGCGTTCGGAGGGATGACCGCGCGCGACACGCACGCCGAGAGCGCGATGAGAAGCAGGGCGAGGGAGACGCGACGCATCCCCGAGGTCGGCACGCGCGCGCCGCGAGTTGCGCGCCAAGGGGCCCGGTCAGTCGTCGTCGCCGACGATCGGCGGGCGCACCGAGAGCACCGAGCCCTCCGCGCCGGCCGCGGCCAGGCTGGGATCGACGTCGATCAGCGCGGCGATGCGGTCGCTCGACGGGCTCGATTTGATCGTGACCTTCGGGTACTGGCCGCTCCCCGACGCGCTGCTCGCCGACGGCGGGATGGTGCTCGGCTCCGAGCCCCCCAGCGCCTGCTTCCCCTCCAGGAACTTGAGCACGTTCGGCCCGCCGCAGCGCAGGAGCGAGAGTCGAAGATCGCCCGGGAGCGGCGTCTCGGTGGTGAGCCGCACGCCGGTGCGCGGGTGGGTGAGCTCGATCCGCACGCAGTGCAAGAACGTGCGATCGAGCCCGTGCTTCTCCTCGAAGAAGCGGTTGGTAGGCCCGTGGCCGTAGCGCTCGTCGCCGAGGATCGGATGACCGATCGCCGCGAGGTGCCGCCGGATCTGGTGCATGCGCCCTTGCTCGGGGATCACGCGCAGGACGCTGTGCCCGCCGGCCGCGCCGAGCCAGCGGTAGCGCGTACGCGCGGGCATCAGGCGCCCCTCGTCGCGCAGGTCCCGCGTGATCGCCCCCTTCGAGGGCGTGCGCCCGCGCGCGGCCGCGAGGAAGATCTTCCGCCCCGACTCGGCCGCGAGCGCCTCGGCCCACGACGTGACGAGGGCCGCCCTGCGCGCGAAGATCACCAGCCCGCTGGTGCCGACGTCGAGCCGGTGGACCGGCACGGCGGCCTCGGCACCCGGGAGCCGTCGCACGCGCCCCAGCAGCGAGCCGGCGTGGTCGCCCTGCGGCGTGGTCGGCTCGTGCGGCGCCTTCTCGACGATGAGCACCTCGTCGTCGGCGTAGGCGACGCGCGGCAGGGGCGTCGCGGCCGGCCGCAGCAGCACGACCGTCTCGACCTCTTCGGTCAGCGGGATCATGTCGACGGGCGCGAGCCGCGCCGGCGCGTACCCGAGCCGCGTGAAGTGATCGAGATCGCGCGCGAGCGTCTCGGGGTCGCACGAGACGTACGCGATCGCCTGGGGGCGCAGCGCGGCGACCTGCTCACGGACGAGCGGCGCGACGCCGCGGCGCGGCGGGTTGACGACGACGACGCCCGCGAACGGCTCGCCGGCGCGCGCCTTGACCATCCGCGCGAGGACCTCGCTGACCTCACCGGCGACCGCCTCGAACGAGCCGCCACGCGCCTCGAGCCCGAGGCCGCGCGACCCCTCCATCGCGAGCCGCGCCGCGGGCGCGAACGACTCGACCATCTGCACGCGCGCACCTGCGCTCGCGAGCGTCAGCCCGATCGCGCCGGAGCCTCCGTAGAGGTCGAGCACGCGCATCCCAGGGCCGACCTCGAGCGCCTCCACGAGCGCCTCGTGCACGCGCCTGGCCTGGCCCCGGTGCGCCTGGACGAACGCGCCGTACGTCGCGACGTGCGCGACCTCGCCGATGCGGTCGCGCGCGGAAGGGGCGCCGTCGAGCACGAGCAGCTCGCTGCCGAGCACCTGCGGCGACTCCCCCTCGCGCAGGTTGAGCGCCACGCCGACCACGCTCGAGACCCGCGCGCGGAGCGCCCGCGCCGTCGCGCGCAGCCCCTCCACGAGATCGGGCGTGCGCACGTCCTCGCGGGCGCACACGAACGTCACGAGCGCCTGGCTCGCCCCCGTCTCGGTCTCCAGATCGCGGACGTCGACCGCGCGCAGGAGCGCATGTCCCGCGCTCGCCTCGCCCACGCTGCGCGCGAGCACGCTGCCGGGCTCCGCGGCCAGGACGCGCACCGCCTCGACGATTTGCGCGATGGTCGGCGACAGCACCCGGCACCCCGGCGTGTCGAGCACGACGTGCCCGCCGCCGCTCGCGTACAGGCCGAGCCGCACACCGCCGTCCTCGCGCCGGGAGGCCACGAGCTTGGCGCGCGTGCGGTACGCCGTGATCGGCGAGGCCTCGCGCGTCGGCTCGACGTACACCGCCTCGAGCCCCGCGTAGCCGCCGAGCGCCTCGACGACGCGGGCGCGCTTTCGGCCGAGCTGGGCATGGTACGGCAGCTCGATCAGCGGGCACCCCCCGCACCGATCTTCGTGCTCGCACCGAACGCGCTCGAAATCCCCTTGCCCCACGGGGGTCGGATGGTAGCCGACGGTGACGCGAGTTGGCGCGCCAAAGAGTGACCAGACCGACCGGACGCGCTACCTGCACCAAACGCGGCCGTACCTGTTCGGAGCGTCCAGCTCGGCTCAGAGCGCGGGAATGAATCCCGCGCTCTTCACTACCCAGCGGGGCGGTCGGCACCGCCCCGCCCCGTCCGATGCGATCGGCCGGGGCCCCACCCCACCGGAGAGTTTGCTTCACAAACTCTCAGAGCGCGGGAAAAATCCCGCGATCTTCACTGCCCACCGGGGCGGTCGGCACCGCCCCGCCCCGCCGAACGCGATTCGTCGGGGCCTCACCCCGCCGGAGAGACTGTGTTTCAGTCTCAGAGCCGAGTGATGAGCCGCTCCAGCAGGCCGACGAAACGCGAGCGGGTGCGATCCGCGACTTCCTGGACTTCTTTGTGATCCAGGAGCTGCTTGGTGATCCCCGCGCCCTTGTTGGTCACACAGGAGATGGCGACCACGCGGGCGCCGAGGTGACGCAGCGCAAGGACTTCGGGCACGGTCGACATGCCGACCGCGTCGGCGCCGAGCACGCGCAGCATCCTGATCTCGGCCGGCGTCTCGTACGAAGGGCCCGGGAGCCCGCCGTAGACCCCTTCGCGCAGCACGAAGCCGGCGTCGTGCGCCGCCTCGTGCGCCTGCGCGCGCATCTCGACGTCGTACGCCACGCTCATGTCGACGAAGCGCGCGCCGAGCGAGTCGTCGTTCGGCCCGCTGAGCGGCGACCATCCCATCAGGTTCAGGTGGTCGGTCATGAGCATGAGATCGCCCGGCTCGAGCGCCGTGTTCACCGCGCCGGCGGCGTTGGTGATCACGAACTTGGTGCACCCCCAGCGGGCGAGGGCGCGCACCGCGAACACCACCCGATCCGCAGGGTGCCCCTCGTAGGCGTGCACGCGCCCCTGCATGCAGGCCACCGGGACGCGGCTCTGGCCAGGCGCGCCGATGGTGCCGAGGCAGAGGTTGCCCGCGTGGCCGACGACGCCGGACTGCGGGAAGCCGATCTCGCCGTAGGGGATCTTCGTGAGCTCGCCGAGGGTGTCGCCGAAGGCGCCGAGCCCGCTCCCGAGCACGACGCCGACGCGAGGGACGAAGCCCTTGGGAGCGCGCGCGACGAGCGTCGCGACCGAGGCATCGAGGCGGGAACGGAGGTCGGAGCTCGCGGCGATCGTCATCGCTCGGGTTTGGAGTCGTCGCGGACGGGCCGCAACACCCTTCCCAGCGCTTGCGCAAACGAGCGGCGCGGCGCCGCCCCTTCGAGCGCGCCGGGCTCCGCTTCGAGCTCGAGCTCGTCGACGCTCAGCGAGCCGAGCCGCGAGAGCCCCGAGTCCCCCGCGCCGACGACGAGCACCCGCTTCTTGCCGACGCGGACCAGGTAGATCGCGCGACGCCCGTCGAGCGGCGCCCGGGCGACGACCTGCAGCGGCCCGCGCGCAGGGCTCACGCCGAGCCGGCGCAGCCCCGCCGTCGCGAGCCAGGCCACGCCGCCGAACACGGCCACGGTGCCCAGCGACTGCAGGAGGTACGTGGCCTCGGGGGACATCGCGAACGAGGCTAACACCCGAGCCCGCGGGCTCGGAATCGCGTCACGCGAGGACGCAGAACTCCAGGTAGCGCCCCTCGGGGAAGCCGGGGAGGACGGGGTGATCGGGGCCCGCGCCGGCGATCTCGAGGATCCGGAGATCCGCGCGGCCGAGCGCGGCGTCGTCGAGGGTCGAGAGGAAGTCCTCGAGCCCCACGTGGCTCGAGCAGCTCGCCGCGCAGAAGATCCCCCCCTCCGAGAGCACCGCGGCGCACGCCCCGTGGAGCTTGCGGTACGCCGACAGCGCGCGCGGACGGCTCTGCTCGTTCGGCGCCATGTTCGGCGGATCGCTGATCACCAGATCCCAGCGCTCGCCGCGCGCCCGTGCCTGCTCGAGGTAGCGGAACACGTCGGCCGCCACGAACGCGTGCGGCTCGAGCGGCACGCCCGCCGCGCGGAACGACTTCTGGGCGGTGACGTGCGCCTTGGCCGCCACGTCGACGCTCGTCACCGACGTCGCGCCGCCGAGCGCCGCGTGGATCGAGAAGCCGCCCGCGTAGCTGAAGAGGTTGAGCACGCGACGCCCGCGCGCGAGCGCGCCGACGCGCCGGCGGTTCTCGCGCTGATCGAGGAATGCGCCCGTCTTCTGGCCTCGCGCGAGATCGACCACGAACGGCACGCCGTGCTCCTCGACGCGGATCTCGTCCGGCGTCGGCTCGCCCCACAGCAGCGAGAGCTTCTCCGCCTCCGCGTCGCCGCCGCGCGCGGTGCTGCGCAGCGCGATGGAGCGGATCCCGCGCGGGCGCGCCACCGCCTCGAGCGCCTGGACGAGGTCCGGGAGGTGCTGGGCGATGCCGGCGCCGTCCAGCCGCAGCACGAGCACGTCGGCGTAGCGGTCGACGACCACACCCGGCATGCGATCGCCCTCGCCGTGCACCCACCGGAGCGCGGTCGTGCGCGCCTCGTCGAGGAACACCGAGCGCCTGGCGATGGCCGCCTCGAGCCTCGCGCGAAGCGAGGCCACATCGAGACGGAACGACGGATCGGGCGACCAGATCCTCGCCGCGAGCGGCGAGTCGGGATCGATCACCGCGACGCCGCACGCGTCGCCATCGGGGCCACGGACGACGCGCACGTCTCCCGGTGCGCACGACTCCAGCCCGCGGACGATGCGGTCGCGATAGACCCAAGGGTGCCCTCGGCGGACCTGCGCCGCCGCCGCCGCCGTCGTCTCGAGCCCGCCGCTCCCGCCGCTCCCTCGAGTCGCCCGTCTTTCCGTTCGTCCGCGCGTCACCCGTGGCCTGTATCAAGCGAACGTCGGCTCCGAAAGGCCAGCGGTCGAGGCTGGCCGGCGTTGGACAGGGCGCCGGCCCCCCACCTATGGTAAGCACAGCAGCGGTTCGCCCCGCGCCCCGGACCACCGGGGCACGATGGGTGCACGCCGCGAACCCGCACCGGCGGGAGGAGCCCCTTGATCCTTCGACGCTCTCCGCGCTCCCTTCTTCTCTCGACGCCGCGCCCGCTGGTCGCCCTCGCAGCGCCGCTGCTGGCGGCGTGCCTGGTCGGCGCCTGCGGCAAGGCGCGCGACGCCTCCGACGAGAACCACGACGAATTCTCCGGTGAGACCCGCGACACCGAGATCAAGCACGAGCCGTGCGATCCCAAGGGCAAGACGGCGAAGACCCTGAAGGCGGAAGACCGGCTCGACAAGACCGCGCCCTACGTCACCCACGTCTTCGACGGCGGCCGCGAGATCTGCTCCTTCTCCGACATCAACGGCGACGGGCAGATCGATCTCTGGACGTACTTCGACGAGAGCGGCGCGAGGCCTCGCCGCCACGAGGCCGCCTACGGCATCGCGAAGAACGTGACCGAGATCGGCGTCTACAAGGACGGGCAGCTGGACGTCGTCGCGCGCGACACGACCAACGGCAACCGCCTCGACACCTGGGATCACTACGTCAACGGCAAGATCGTCTCGCGCGAGCGCGACAAGAACGGCGACGGCCGGCTCGACGAGTGGTGGACCTTCGAGCAGGGCTCCGACCAGGCGACGATCATCCAGGCCGATCCCCGCACCGGGAAGCCCGATCCGGCCTCCGCGCTGAAGGTCGAGGTCGGCTTCGTCGCCGGCGCAGCCTCGAGCACGGCCCCGACGAAGACGCCCCCGAAGCCCACGAGCGCGCCGGCGGCTTCCAGCGCGGCCCCGGCGTCGAGCGCGGCCCCCTCGGCCTCCGCGAAGCCTGCCGCCAAGGTGACGCCATGAAGCTCGCTCGATCGATCGTCGCCGTCACGCTCTCGCTGGCTTCGCTGGGCGCGCTCGGTGCGCTCGCCGCCTGCGGCTCCTCCAAGGGGGGCGAGGTCCTGAGCAAGCCGAAGGAGGCCTCGAAAGAGGGCTTCAAGAACGCGAGCCGCTGCGACACGGGCAAAGAGGGGAACGAGATCAGCTACCACGACCTCACCGGTCGCGGTCACGCGGACATGATCCAGGTCACCGGGTACACGCGGAACAAGAACGGCGTGAACGAAGGTCACGTCATCTGCGTGGAGCTCGACACCAACCACGACGGCACGCTCGATCTGGTGCGCTTGTTCACCGACAAGGGGCTCATCGAGAGCGAAGAGGCCGATCGCAACTACGACGGCAAGAGCGACGTCTGGATCAACTACGAAGACGGCCTCGTCACCAAGCAGGTCTTCGACAACCAGTTCCGCGGCACCCCCGACGAGTGGGAGTACTTCCGCGCGGTGTGCCTCGACGCGAAGCTCGAAGGCGTCTGCAAGGACAAGCGCTCGCAGCTGAAGCGGGTCGAGCGCGATCGTGACGGCGACGGCAAGGTCGACACCTGGGAGTTCTACGTCACCGACACGGGCGGCAACCCCAAGCTCGAGCGGCTCGGCGTCGACACCGACGGCGACGGCAAGGTCGACCAGTGGTACCGCGACGAGGCCGCCCGCGCCGCCAAGGCGGCCGCCGAGGCGCCGACCACGTCGCCGAGCACCGCCCCTTCGGGGAGCAGCTCGACCAAGAAGAAGGAAGCGACGGTCAAGACCTGAGGCGCCGCGCGGTCGCGCGCGCACGCGTCGGCGTTTCGTGAAACGCTGACGGTCTCATGATCGAGACCCGCACCCACGCCGTCCCCACCCGCGACGGCTGGTCGCTGTCGCTCCACCAGTCGTGGGATCCTGCCCGGCTGCGCGAAGGGCGCCGCCCGCTGCTCATCGTGCCGGGCTACGGCATGAACAGCTTCATCTTCTCGTACCACCCGCGCGGCTGGTCGATGGAGGGGTGGCTGGTCGAGCGCGGCTTCGAGGTCTTCCGCGTCGATCTCCGGGCGCAGGGCGACTCGCGCTTCACGGGCGCCTCCGCGCAGGCGAGCGAGCGCTTCCGCCTGGAGGATCTGGCGCTCACCGACCTCGGCGCGGCGGTCGACGCGACGCTCCGCCACTCACGAGGCGGGCGCGACCGCGTCGACGTGATCGGCGCCTCGCTCGGCGGCTCGCTCGCGTTCGCGCACGCGGTGCTCGAGCCCGAGCATCGGCTCGGCGCGATCGTGGCGATGGGGAGCCCCGTGCGTTGGGTGAAGATCCACCCGCTGCTGTCGCTCGCGTTCAAGTCGCCCGCGCTGGTGGGGCAGATCCGGCTGCGCGGCACGCGGCGCCTCGCCGAGCTCGTGCTCCCGCCGCTCGCGCGCTTCACCCCGTGGCTGCTCTCGGTCTACATGAACCCGGCGATCACCGAGACGGCCGCGGCGCGCGAGATGGTGCGCACGGTCGAGGACCCGAACCGCTTCGTCAACCGGCAGATCGCGCGCTGGATCAACGACCGCGAGCTCTTTCTCCGCGCCCGCGACGGCCGCCGCGTGGACGTCGGCGCGGGGCTCGCGACGCTCGACGTGCCGCTGCTCTGCGTGGTCGCGAACGGCGACGGCATCGTCCCCGTGGAGACGGCGCGCTGGCCGTACGACGTCATCGCGTCGCGCGACCGCACGCTCCTCCGCGTCGGTGACACGGACGTCTCGCTCGCCCACGCCGACCTCTTCGTGAGCAACGAGGCGCACCGCAGGGTGTTCGAGCCGCTCTCGGCGTGGCTCGAGGCGCGGAGCTGAGCGGGCTCGGGCGGCGCCTCGGCAGCCGCTCAGGATCCGCGCCGTCGCGCGAGCGCCCACAGCGCGTCGTGCACCCGCGGGCGCGCCTCTCGCAGCTTCGCGTTGGCGCGGCTCGGGTAGGTCCGGTTGGTCAACAGCACGGCGATGGCGCGCGCGTCCGGGTCGCACCAGACGCTCGTGCCGGTGAACCCGAGGTGCCCGAACGTGCGCGGGCCGAAGTGGGCGCCGGCGGAGCTCGCCCCCGGCGTCACCGAGTCCCAACCGACGCGGTGGCTCCCGCGCGCCCGAGGCTCGACGAGGAAGGCCGCGAGCGCTCGCGGCAGCCGCGCCGCCGGCGCGCCGTCGAGCGCGTCGAGGAAGCCGCGCGCCATCGCGAGGACCGCGAGCGCGGTCCCGAAGGCGCCCGCGTGCCCCGGATCCCCGCCCGCGCGCTCGAGGAAGCAGGCGTTCTCGTCGTGCACGACGCCGCGCACCTCGCCGCGCCACGACACGACCTCCGTCGGCAGCACGCGCGCGTCGAACTCGGGCTCCTCGCGCCGACACGTGGCGGCGTCGCGCAGGCCGGTCGCCGCGCGCCACTGCGCCGCGAGCGGCGCCGCGCCGAGCTTGGCGATCATCGCACCGGCGAGCACGTAGCCGAGATCCGAGTACAGCGGCTCGGCGTCGAGCCCGGTCGGGCGGTCCTCGAGCCGGGCCGCCGCGCGCGCGAGCATCACCGCGACCGGCGGCACGAGCTCCGGCTCGTCGGGCGGGAGCGACGGGATGGCGCCGCCCCGCGGGCCCCCGAGGTCCGCGCGGTAGAGCGCGCCCCACGCGGGGAGCCCTGCGCGGTGGGCCAGCAGCGCGTCGAGGCGTGCGACCGACGCGGGCGCGTCGAGGCCGAGCACGTCGCCCACGGTCGCGTCGAACGACGCTCGCCCGGCAGCGACGAGCTGCGCCGCCGCGAGGGCCGTCGCGGGCTTCGTCACCGAGGCGAGATCGAAAGGCGCGTCGAAGTCGGCGTGGCCCCCCGCAGCGCCGAGCCGCACCCCCTGATCCTCGCGCCACCACGCGATCACCGCGGCCGGCGCGGCGCCCGGCTCGACCACCAGCCGCTCGACCAGCTCGGTCAAGGCCGCGTCGACTCCCACCTTTCGTGCGTCTTCGGCGTCGTCCATACGCGTGGAGGGCACGGTGCGTCTTTTGACCGCATGCGCGGCGGGCCGCTACAATCGCCGCAGTATGGCGGAATTCGCTTGGGAAGCACGCGCACGAAGCGGCGAGACGCGCAAGGGCGTCATGGAGGCCGACAGCGCGGAGACCGTCAACAACCGGCTGCGCCAGCAGAACCTGAACCCGGTCAAGGTCAAGAAGAAGCCCAAAGAGTTCAACATCGTCATCGGCTCGGGCGTCGAGGCGAAAGAGCTCGTCCAGTTCACGCGCCAGTTCGCGACGATGATCGACGCAGGCCTCCCGCTGGTGCAGTGCCTCGACATCCTGAGCACGCAGACGCCGAACAAGGTGTTCGCGAACGCGCTCAAGGACATCAAGAACACCGTCGAAGGCGGCTCCACCTTCAGCGACGCGCTCCGCAAGCACCCGAAGATCTTCGACGAGCTGTTCGTGAACCTGGTGCAGGCCGGCGAGCTCGGCGGCATCCTCGACACGATCCTCAACCGCCTCGCGACCTACATCGAGAAGAACGTGAAGCTCACGCGCCAGATCAAGGGCGCGCTGACCTACCCGATCGCCGTCGTCATCATCGCCTCGGGCGTCATGTCCGTGCTGATGATCTTCGTGATCCCGGCCTTCAAGAACATGTTCAAGGACTTCGGCAACTCCGACGCGATGCCGAAGCTGACCTCCGCGGTCATCGCGCTGTCGGAGTGGTTCGTCGGCCACCTGATCTGGATCGTGGTCACCGTGGCCGCGATCGTCGGCGTGGTGCGCTACGTCTACAAGCAGCCCAAAGGGAAGCGCTTCTTCCACCAGGTGATGCTCTCCGCGCCCATCTTCGGGCCGCTGCTGCAGAAGATCGCCGTCGCGCGCTTCACGCGCACGCTCGGCACGCTGCTCTCCTCGGGCGTGCCGATCATGGACGGCCTCGAGGTCGTCGCGAAGACGGCCGGCAACGTGATCATCGAGGAGTCGATCATGTACGTCCGCGCCAAGATCGCGGAGGGCAAGAACATGGTCGAGCCGCTGGCGGAGAAGAAGGTCTTCCCGTCGATGGTCGTGCAGATGCTCGGCGTCGGCGAGCAGACGGGCGCGCTCGACACGATGCTGAACAAGATCGCCGACTTCTACGAAGAAGAGGTCGACGTCGCCGTCGCGGCGCTCACCTCGCTGCTCGAGCCGATCATGATGGTCGTCATCGGCGGCATGGTCGGCACCGTCATGGTCGCGATGTACCTGCCGATCTTCAGCCTCGCAGGCGCCATCAAGGCGGAGTGAGCGCAGGCTCCGCGAGGGGGGGCCGCACGTGATCGAGCAGGGCGAGTCGAAGGGCGGCGCGCGCGCCGTCGCGACCGAGTCCGGGCCGCCCGCCGCTCGGCTCGCCTGGATCACCGGCGCGCGCCTGCTGCTGTACGGGCTGCTGCTCGCGTCGGTCGCGGGCTTCTACCTGCGCGGCGACGCGGCGAGCTTCCCGCAGAGCCTGCGGCTCGTCCTCGTCAACGTCGCGATCGCCTTCGCGGCGGCGGGCCTCTACGCGGTCTGGCTCCGCTGGGGGAAGCGCCTCGCCGCGCTCGCGTGGACGCAGGTCGTCGTCGACCAGGCCATCTGGACCGGGCTCGTCTACCTCTCGGGCGGCCCGCTCAGCGGCGCGACGAGCTTCTACGGCCTGTCGTGCGTGCTCGCCGCCGTCACCCTCGGCGCGCCCGGCGCCGTGACCGCGGCGATCATCGGGGGGCTGCTCTACCTCTCGCTGATCTCCTCGCTGGCGAGCGGCGCGATCCGGCTGCCGCGCGATCAGCCGCCGCTCGCGCCCGACGCCGCGCAGTACCTCTACCCGGCGCTCGTCACGCTCGTCGGGCTGCTCGTCGTGGCCCTCCTCGCTTGGTACCTCGCGCGGCGTCTTCAGACCGAGTCGGGGCGCGTCGCCGAGGTCACCGAGCGCGCGGAACGCGCCGAGCGCCTCGCCGCCCTCGGCCGCGTGGCCGCGGCGCTCGCGCACGAGATCCGCAACCCGCTCGGCTCGATCGCGGGGTCGATCGACATCATCGCGGAGGCGCCCGCGCTCGGCGAGGACGAGCGTCGCCTGTGCGCGATCATCCGCAGCGAGAGCGATCGTCTCAACGATCTGGTGGGCGACATGCTCAACCTCGCGAGGCCGCGCACGCCGACCTTCGAACAGGTCGACGCCGCGCGCACCGCGAGCGACGTCGTGCGCCTCGCCCGGCGGGCCCGCTCCGCCGAGAACGAGGTCCCGATCGAGTACGTCGGGCCCGAGACGCTCTGGGTCGTGGCCGACGGCGCGCAGCTCCGGCAGGTCATCTGGAACCTCGTGCGCAACGCCGTGCAAGCGACCGGCGCCTCCGAGCCGGTCACGGTGCGCGTCGCGCCGTGCGACGGCGGCGGCGTCTCGATCGAGGTCGCCGATCACGGCGCCGGGATCCCGCCCGAGATGCGCAGCCGCATCTTCGACGCCTTCGTGACGACACGCTCGCAGGGGCTCGGGATCGGCCTCGCGGTGGTCAAGCTCATCGTCGAGGCGCACGGCGGCGCGGTCTCGGTGCGCGACTCGGACGGCGGCGGCACGACCTTCCGGGTGCAGCTCCCGCCCGGCGAGCCGACGCACGTCTCGACGCGCGTGGGCGCCGCGCCGCATCCCTGACGGGCATGGTAGCCACACGCCCGCCGCGCCGGACGGCGACCACCGGCAGCGCGATCTGATAGGGTTTCCCCCGTGGCCGTGATCGATCTGCGCTCGGATACCGTCACCCGTCCGACCCCGGCCATGCGCGAGGCGATGGCGCGCGCAGAGGTCGGCGACGACGTCTACGGCGAGGACCCGACGGTCCTGCGGCTCGAGCAGGAGGTCTCCGCGCTGCTGGGCAAGGAGCGCGGCCTCTTCGTCCCGTCCGGCACGATGGGCAATCTGCTCGCGATCCTCGCGCACTGTCGCCCGGGCGACGAGGTCGTCGTCGGCGAAGGCTCGCACTCGGTCTGGTACGAGTCGGGCGGCGGGGCGGCCGTCGCGGGCGTGCAGTTCGCGCTCGCCGGGCGGGGCGGGCTGTTCGACGTCGCCGAGCTCGAGGCGGCCATCAAGCCCGAGGCGTACTACTACCCGCGCACGTCGCTCGTCGCCGTCGAGGACACGCACAACCGCGCGGGCGGCCGCGTGTGGCCGATCGGAAAGCTCCACGACATCGCGAGCCACGCGACCGCACGCGGACTCGCCACGCACCTCGACGGCGCGCGCCTGTGGAACGCGTGCGCGGCGAGCGGCCTGTCCCCCGCCGACCGCGCGGCGCCCTTCGACAGCGTGACGGTGTGCCTCTCCAAGGGGCTCGGGGCGCCAGTCGGAAGCGTGCTCTGCGGCAGCGAGAGCTTCATCCGAGCCGCCCACCGCCGGCGCAAGATGCTCGGCGCCGGGATGCGCCAGGTGGGCGTGCTCGCCGCCGCGGGGCTGCACGCACTGCACCACCACCGCGCGCGCCTCGGCGACGATCACGCGAACGCGCGCGCGTTCGCGGAGGCG
>CAIXWQ010000281.1 GCA_903923175.1 uncultured delta proteobacterium
ATGGAAGACGCTTCGCCTCGGCCTAGATCACCTGATGATCGTCGAGGCCGCCTTCGAAGCTCGCGACCGAGAGAAGGAAGGTGGCCGGCCCGAATTTGACGAATGATGAGGTTGAAACCGGGGCCTCGAGGGGAAAGCCCCCTGCGGGGGCTCGGGCGCGTAGGAGCCCCGAAGGGGCTTGCGCGGACGAGGCCGGCACCTCGGTGCCGACGAACGACGCGGCCGCTCGACGCTGGCGTCCTACAGCCCCCCGAACAGCTCCACGATCTGCTTCGCGCGCGCGCCGAGCAGCTTGTACGCGGCGCGGTTGGCGACGAGGACGCTGGAGATCTCGGTCACGACCTCGCGGATCACCAGGTCGTTCTGGCGCAGGGTCTCGCCCGTCTCCACGAGATCGACGATCGCGTCGGCGAGGCCGGTGATCGGGCCGAGCTCGACCGAGCCCTGCACGAAGATGACCTCGGCCTGGATCCCCTTCTTGGCGAAGTGGGCGGCGGCGATGCGCGGGTACTTGGTGGCGATGCGCGGCGGATCGGGGAGGACCTCGCGATCCGAGCGGGTGGCGACGACCATCTGGCAGCGGCCGATGCCGAGATCCACGGGCTGGTAGAGGTCGTAGCCGCGCTCGAGGAGCACGTCGCGGCCGCAGACGCCGAAGTCGGCGGCGCCGTACTCGACCCAGGTGGGCACGTCGTCGGGCTTGAGCAGGAGCACGCGGAGGCCGAGCTCCGGCAGCTCGCGCACCAGGCGGCGATCGCCGTCGTCGCCGAGGAGGGCCGAGGGGGCGACGCCGGCGCGCGCGAGCACGGGGACGAGCGCCTTGAGAACGCGCCCCTTCGGGACGGCGAGGGTGACGACGCGCTCCGACATGGGCGCACGTTGAAGCACGGATCGCCCGAAAATTCCAGGTCGCGGGCGCATTTGGTGGTGCCCTTCGCGCGACGGCCGTGGTCGACTCGATCGCGATGCGTCTCGGCAGCTACCCGACGCCGGTGACCCCCATGCCCGCGGCGGCGCGCGCGGCGGGCGTGCGTCCGGAGGTCGCGCTCTGGTGCAAACGCGACGACCTGACCAGCGCGACCTACGGCGGCAACAAGGTGCGCAAGCTCGAGCACCTGCTCGACGAGGCGGCCGAGTCGGGCGCCAAGCGCATCGTGACCATCGGCGCGATCGGCTCGCACCACATGCTCGCCACCGCGCTTTATGGCGGGCGCGCGGGGTTCGTGGTCGAGGGGGTGCTCGCGCCGCAGCCCTGGTCGCCGCACGTCGAGGAGGTCGCGCGGGCGCAGGCGGCAGTGGGGCTGGTGCCGTTCCCGGTGCCGTCGTTCGGCGCGGTGGCGATCGCGGTGGCGCGGCGGCTGGTCGCGCGCGGTAAGACGTACCTGGTGCCGCCCGGCGGCTCGTCGATCACCGGCTCGCTCGGCTACGTCGAGGCCGCGCGCGAGCTCGCCGAGCAGATCGCGCGCGGAGAGCTGCCGCGGCCGCGCACCATCGTGGTCGCGCTCGGGAGCGGCGGGACGGCGGCCGGGCTGCTGGTCGGCCTGGCGCGCGCGGGGCTGCTCGGGCGCGGGGCGCCGCCGCTCGAGCTCGTGGCGGTGCAGGTCGTCGATCCGCCGCTCGCCTCGGCCACCGCGACGCTGGCCCTCTCGCTGGGGCTCGCGCGGCGGCTGTCGATGACGATCGATCGGCAGCTGCTCTCCGCGATGAACCGCGCGCTGCGCGTCGAGCGCGCGTTCCTCGGCGAGGGGTACGGACACCCGATCGCGGCCGGCGGGCAGGCGATCGCGGCGGCGCGCGCCGATGGCCTGGAGCTCGATCCGACCTACACGGCGAAGGCGTTCGCCGGCGCGCTCGCGCTCGCGCGCAAGGCCTCGCCCGGCGAGAGCGTCCTCTACTGGCACACCCTCGCGGCCCCCGGGCCGTTCCAGGCGCTGCTCGACGGCGCGCCCGCGTTCGACGCGCTGCCGGCCGGCGTGCAGGCGCTCGCGCTCGGAAAGCCCGTTCCGCGGGGAGCTGGGGTGCGATAGTCTGCGGCAGAGTTCGAGGGAGACCCGCCATGCACGAGCAAAACGTCGCGATCATCAAGGGCCTCATCGCCGTCGCCTGGGCCGACGGCGTGTTCGCCGACGAAGAGAAGCAGGCCCTCGACGGCCTGCTCGCCGCGTTCGGCGCGACCGACGCGGAGGCCGACGAGCTGCGGAGCTACGCCGCCACGCCCCGCAAGATGGAGGACATCCCGCTGCCGGAGCTCTCCGCGGACGACCGCCGGATGCTCCTCTCGCACGCGGTGCTGCTGACCTACGTCGACGGCGAGCAGGCCGAGAAGGAGAAGGCCTTCCTCGGCGCGCTCTCCAAGCACCTGCGCATCCCCGACGACGAGGCGAAGGGCATCGAGGACGCGAGCGAGGCGCGCGCGAAGAAGTACCTCAAGCTGCTGGACTGACGGCCGTACGGCGACACGCGCGCACGCGGCGACACGCGAGCGGCGCTCGAGAAATGCGATGGGGCGGATCGGCCTGGCCGACCCGCCCCGCGCGTTTGTCAGTGCGCGTGCGTGACGCGCGGGCCCCTCAAGACGCGGAGCCCTGGAACGTCGCGCTGGCCGAGACCGACACGTTGACCTGGACGCTGATCTCGCCGAACGCGAGCACCGCGTCGCGGGCGCAGGAGATCTCGTTGCCGACGAGCGTGCCGGCGGCGTCGTAGGCCTTCGCCGTGCTGTTCACGAGCTGGAGGACCGGATCCTTGAGCGCCAGCGTCTCGAGGAAGGCCTGGCCGAACAGCGCGCTGTTCTTGGTGATCGTCGCGGCGAGGGCCGCGTCGCCGGTGACCACGATCTGCACCTGCGGATCGGCGCAGCTCACCGTCGCCTGCGCCTGCCCCTTGCAGGACGCCTGGCAGTTCACGTCGCTGGTGCAGGAGAGCTTCCCCTCGCAGTGCGGCGCCGTGTACTTCACCGAGCAGCCGCCGTGGCAGGTGCCGCTGCAGGTGGCGGTGCCGGGGGTGTAGGTGCACTTGCCCTTGCACTGCCCCGAGCACGTCGCGCCGGCCGCCACGTTGCAGGAGCCCTTGCAAGTCGCGCTGCAGCTCCCGACGCACTTGCCGGCGCAGCTCGCGCCCGCCGCGCCGGTGGTCGCGACGCCGTCGCACGTCCCCTGGCAGTTGCCGGAGCACGTGCCGGTGCACTCGCCGGTGCAGCTGGCGGCGACGGTGAGGTCGCACTCGCCGTAGCAGCTGCCGCTGCAGGCGACCGTGGGCGCCTCGACGTCGCACGAGCCCGAGCAGGTCGCGGAACACTGCCCCGACAGCTCGGCGGGCGTGCAGTGCGCCTCGACGTCGCACGAGGCGCTGCCGCTGCAGGCGGCCTGACAGCTCGCCTCGACGCTCGCGTCGACGGTGCAGCCGCCGGTGATGCTGACCGTGATGGTGCTCCCGGCCGCGCGCTTGGTGGCGACGTAGTCGTGGAGGGTCTGGCAGGCCTTGCCGGGATCGGTGTTGGTCGCGAGGCCGAGGTCGGCGTTCATCGCGTTGCAGGCGGTGCCGTACATCTGGTTGACGGCGACGAGCTTGGCCGCGACGACCGTGGCGGAGTCGTAGAACGCCTTGACGGCGGCCTCGGTCTGCGACGCCGAGGCGTTCAGGGCCTTCGGATCACACGGGCTCGCCAGCGCCGCGACGGTGCTGCAGTTCGGGAGAAACGCGATCGCCACGGCGAGCGCGCTCGCAGCGGTGAGGGAACCAAGCACTTTGCGCAAACGCATCCGAGCCTCCTTCGTGAGTCGAGTCCAAGCGGGGCACGCGATGCACGGCCCGAGCCACGGCAGCATACCCGAGGGGGGCGAGCGCGGGATCCCCTCGGCGCGCGTGCAAGCGCGAAGGAGAGACGCGACCGAGGCGCGCGACATTCAGCGGCCGCGGCGGTCCGCGCCTGGATCGCATGGTTCGCTCGGCTCGCCCGCGCCGTGGCGAAATGCGACGCGACGCCGGCGACCGTGACCGCGGTGCTACGCTCGCATGGCGGTGCGATCACTCTGCGCGACGACGACGAGGCGCCTTTCGGGGCTCGTGGCGGCGGCCCTGCCGCTCGTGCTGGCGTGGGCGGGGTGCGGCCCGGAGCCGGCCCCGACCGCACCGGCGGGCCCCGCGCCGATCGCGTCGATC
>CAIXWQ010000282.1 GCA_903923175.1 uncultured delta proteobacterium
CTGCCGCCGCGCCCCCAGCGCAGCCCCGCGCTCGGCGCGCGCTGGGCGTACCTCGGGAGCGCGCTGCCGGAGCGCACGCTGGAGCTCCCCGGCGCCGGGACGCTGCGGTACGGCCGCTTCGGTCGCCGCTCGCTGGTCGCGAAGGACGGCAGCGTCACGCACGCCGATCAGGCGCTCCCCGAGGCGCTGCTTCGCGCCGTCCCGCAGGCCGCGGGCGGGGTCGGCGGCCTCGCCTTCGTCGGCGCGAGCGGCGCGGTCTATCGCGTCGACACGCCGCTCGGCCCCGTGATCTCGGTGGCGAAGCCGCCGTTCCAGGCGCGGAGGCTCGCGGTCGGGCGAGACGCCATCGTCGCGGTCGACGAGCAGCTGCGGCTGCAGCGGAGCGTCGATCTCGGGGCGACCTGGCAGGCGGCGGCCGCCTCGCTGCGGCCGTACGAGGTGCCGAGCCGCATCGCCGCCAACCGGCAAGGCGAGCTGGTGGTGCTGCTCGCGCCGCAGCGGCTGCTCGTCTCGAGCGACGACGGCGCGACCTTCCAGAAGCTCGACGGGCCGGGCTTCGAGGTGAGCGGCGTGGTCGAGGACGACACCTCGACGCTCTGGCTCTCCGGCCAGCGCGACCACGAGTCCGTCCACGTGCGCCTCACGCGGGCGGCGGGCGCGGCCGGAGCGCCGCTCGCGTACGAGCGCACCGCCGAGGCCCCGAAGCTCGAGGACGACCGCGCGCGGGGCGAGGTCTCCTTTCGCCTGCTCGGCGCGGTGATCTCCGACGACGCGCGCGTCGGCCTCGGGCCGTCGGACCTCCACGCCCCCACCCTGCCCGCCGGGGCGCTCGCGCGCACCCTCGAGGGGCTGGACGACGCCCTCTACGTGCTCGCCGAGGCCCAGGGCGCGGTGACGCTCCTGCGCTCGGACGACGTCGGCCGCACCTGGCGCGAGCTCGCGCGCTTCGCCGGGCGCTCGGCCGACTACGCCTCGCTCGACGTCGGCGGCGCGATCTTCGTCCGTCGCCTGTGCACCGCGCCCGGCGGCGAGGCCGGCTGCCGCGACTTCCACCTGCTCGAGGGGGGCGCCCCGGTCGCGCTCGACGAGCCCGCCGATCGCGTGCTCTTCGACGACGCCCACGCCCACGTCTGGCTCTCGCGCACCGTCGCCGGGCAGATCCGCTGGCGCGTCGGGCCGCCGGCCGGCCCGTTCGTGGCGCACCACGAGGAGCCGGTCGGCCAGTCGCTCGTGCAGCACGTCGATCCCACCGGCGAGGTCGTCTTCGAAGACGCGTTCACGGCGCGCATCCGGCGCTGGCGCACCGAGGCGCCCGACACCGGCCGGCAGTCGAACGTCCCCGTCATCGACGACGGCCCGTTCGCCCCCGACTTCGGCAAGATCGCGTTCGCCGGCGATCGCGCGCTTGCCTGGACGTCACGCACCCACCGCGCGTGGGAGTCGGCCGACGCGGGCGAGACGTGGCTCGAGGTCCCGCTGGGCGCCGGCGGAGACTTCACCTGCTCCTCGCTCGGCTGCGTCTCGCGCAGCGGCGGGCTGCGCGTGGGCTGGGCGCTGCGCGACCACGAGAAGGGCCCGCTCGTCGAGGCCTCGCCGCCCGCCGATCGAGGCAGCGTCGCCGGCGACGCCGCGCCGAGCCCGAAGCTCCCCGCCTTCGCGTGGAAGCGGCCGCTCGCGATCGAGTGCACCGCGGCCGCCGCCAAGCTCGCGCTGCCCAAGCTCGACCCGGAGCAGTACACCACCCACCCCGCGGGCGAGGTGAACGGTCGGATGACCTTCGAGACCACCCCCGGCGGCGATCGGCGGTGGATCGATCAGGGCGACGTCGTGCTCGCGACCACGTCGCTCGATCGCACCAAGATCACGTGGGTCAACCGCAAGGGGCGGCTCGCGAGCGCCCCGCTGCTCGACGCCAAGGCGTCGGCGACTCGCTACGCGCGCGACGCGGTGGATCTCCGCTCGGCCGACGGCGTCGGCCACGCGCGCTTCCAGCGAGGCGGGGCCAGCGCTTCGGGCGCTGCGGCGTGCGAGGTGCGCGCCTCGTGGTTGCGCTTCGCGACCGGGCGCACCGTCCACGTGACGGTCGCAGGGCTCCCTCGCGCGCCCGACGGCGAGGAGCGGTGCGCCGAGCTGCTGCTCACGGCCTCCGGCGTGCTCGCGGTGCCGCGCGAGCCGAAGGCCCAGCTCGCGTTCGTGGCCGACGACGGCGCGCAGACGACGGTCGATCGCCCGTCGAACCTGCGCCTCGACGCGTACCAAGGGCTCAACCTCTCGCCGGCGCCGCGCGGCGCGGCCTTCCCGCTGCTCTACGAGGGGCCGACGGGCGTGATCTCGGTCGACGCGGAGGACGCCGGCACCTGGACGCTCCGCGACTATCGGCTCGGCGACGCGTTCACGCCACTCGGCTCGGTCCGCGTCGGCGGCGGCGCCACGCTGCTCGTCCACGCCGGCGAGGGCGCGGCGCTGTTGCCGCTCGCGACGCCGCTCTCCGTCGACGTCCCGGAGCTGAAGCTGCTGCCCACGCAGCTCGACGCGTGCCTCCCCGGCGACAAGGGCGAGCCGCTGGTCGTCGAGGGGATCCGCCAGGACGCCTTCCGCCCACGCCCGCTCGTGCCGCCGCCGTCGCTCGCGGTCACCCTCGAGCGCGGCGGCAAGACCGAGCGCGGCTTCACGGTCGACGAGACGTTCCTCTGGCTGCGCACCGACGGCTCGCTGTGCCTGCACGCCGCGGTGCTGCGCCACGGCGTCGACGAGCTGCGCGTGCAGCTCGGTGAGCCCGCGAGCTCGTTCGCCTTCGACACCCGCGCGGAGGCGCTCGCCGCGCTCTCGTGCAAGGTGAAGTGAGCGCTTCGCCGGCGCGCCAGCGCTACGATCGAGGATCGAATGACGGAGCTCGACGAGATCAAGTGCGCGAACTGCGGCGCGGCGCTCGGCGCGGCCAGCGCGTCCGGCGAGTATCACTGTCCGTTCTGCGCGCACGTCTCGCGCGCGGCGCCGATCGATCGACTGCGCCCCGTCCACGGCGCGCGCGACGACGAGATCGTCGGGCGGCCCGTGTCGCCCTCGATGCTCGCCTACCTCCAGCGCGAGACCGACGCGCAGCTCGCGCGCGCGGCCGAGCGCGCCGAGGTCACGGGGCGCGCGGCACGTGAGGCGCGTGAGGAGCGGGCGGCGAGGCAGGTGACCGAGAAGCGCCAGGGCGCGCTGTTCCTGACGATCTTCAGCGC
>CAIXWQ010000283.1 GCA_903923175.1 uncultured delta proteobacterium
CACCAGCTCGGGCGCGATCGTCTGCGCGCCGACCCGCGCCGCGCTCCCCCCGAGCGCGGCCGCGGTCCCCAGCGGCAGTGCGTTCGACGGACCGCTCGGCGTCCCGCCGGCAGAGGGTTCGGATGGCGCTCCGCGGCACGCGCCCAGCATCGGGAGCGCGGCGATCAGCGCGATCGCGCAGGCGGCGGCCCGGCGCACGGCGTCACCCGGTCCCGCGATCCGCCCGCGAGAGGCTCGTCGTCGCGCGAACCAGCGCGACGCCGACCGCCATCCAATAGAGCGCGTGGAGATCCTTCCGCTGTCCAATCGCAAATGCGCCAGCCAGGAAGGCGGCGCCGGCTCCCAAAAGGAGCGCGAGCCCCAGGATGTCGAGAAGGCGCGCGGTCACGGTCCGAGGGTATATCATCGCCCGGTCCGCCGGCAGCGCTGGCGACGATCACGGCGTGCACCCGAGGAAATGGTCGAGGCGGAGGCGAGATGATGCTGGTGAGGTTCTGGGGGGTCCGAGGCAGCATCCCCACGCCGGGTCCGCAGACCGCCGGGATCGGCGGCAACACGAGCTGCGTCGAGGTCCGCGCCGGCGGCCGGATCCTGATCTTCGACGGCGGCACCGGCCTGCGTCCGCTCGGCAACTCGCTCCTGAAGGAGCTGCCGATCGAGGCGTGGATCTTCTTCAGCCACGTGCACTGGGATCACATCCAGGGCTTCCCCTTCTTCACCCCCGCGTTCATCAAGGGGAACAAGATCCACCTGCACGGCGGCCACAAGGTCTCCGGCACGCTCGAAGAGACGCTCGCGGGTCAGATGGAGAACCCCTCGTTCCCCGTGCACCTGAGCGAGATGGGCGCGCAGATGAGCTTCCACGACCTCTTCGAAGGTCAGGTGCTCGAGATCCCCGCGGTCGACGGCAGCGGCGTCGTGCGCATCTCGAACACGCGCGGCAACCACCCGGGCGGCGTCTACGCGTATCGCGTCGACTACCAGGGGCACTCGGTCATGTACGCGACCGACACCGAGCACTACTCGATCGTCGATCCGAAGCTGAAGCGCCTCGCCAACGGCGTCGACGTGCTGATCTACGACTCGCAGTACACGCCCGAAGAGTACGCCGGCGAGATCGGCGGCCCGAAGACCGGCTGGGGCCACTCGACGTTCGCCGCCGCGGTCGAGCTCGCGAAGGCCGCCAACGCCAAGCAGCTCGTGCTCTACCACCACGATCCGGGGCAGGACGACGCGGCGGTCCGCGTGAAGGAGCAGCGGGCGCAGGCCGTCTACGGCAACGCCATCGCCGCCTACGAGGGGCTGAAGATCGAGCTCGGCTGACCGCCCCGCGCGCGTCCGCCGAAAGTCGTGAAGGTGCGTGGGGGCGGGGTCGGAGACCCCACGGCATGTCCGAATCGAACCGCGATCCATCCCTGCCCGGCGCAAAACAGCCGAGCCGGCGCGTGGTGCTCTGCACCCTCGCCGCGGTCCCCGCGCTGCCGGCGCTCGCCGCGTGCGGTGGCGGCACCAGCTACCCCGACCTGATCGTCGAGACTGGCGGCGGAGACGACGCGGGCGACGAGACCACCCCCGGCAGCTGCCCGACCTCGACCAACGTCGGCCTCGCTTCGGCGATCGCGGTCGGCGCGTACAAGAAAGCGGGCTCGAGCTCGAAGCCGTTCATCGTCGGCCGCGACGCCGGCGGGCTCTACGCGTTCAGCGCGCTCTGCACCCACGAGCTGTGCACCGTGACGCTGAGGACCGCGGGCGCGACCTACTGCGCCTGTCACGGCGCGACGTTCGACGCGAACGGCGGCGTCACCCGCGGCCCCGCCTCGCGGCCGATGCCGAACTACCTGACGACGATCTGCGACGGCAACGTCTTCGTCGACCCCACGCAGACGGTGCCGATGGGCACTCGCGTGCAGGGCTGACGGCGCGAGAGATTCACCCTGGGCGGAATTCCGCGGCGGACGCAAGTCGCTGCGCAACCCGCTCCCGGTTTGTGGCGAATCGGGGTGCCTGATAAGGGCGCCCTGATTCGCCTACATGTGAGGTCTCGCTTGTCGTCGCCGCGCCGCTTCGCCGCCCTTTTCCTCTCCTTCGTCTCCCTTGCCGGCTGCTCCGGCGCCGATTTCGGCGTCTCGAATCCGGGGCTCGACGCGGGCGACGACGCCGCGCTCGACACGACCGAGCCCGCCGACACCGCCGACTCCGCCGACTCCGCCGACTCCGCCGATGCGAGCGCCGACGCGGCCACGGCCGACGCCGCCACCGGTGACGCCGCCGCCGACGGCCCGTGGGGCGACGCGGCCGATGCGCCCGCGGTCGACACCTGCGCTCCGAACGCGTGCGGCGGCTGCAAGGCGCTCACGGCGGCGCCAGGCAGCAAGTGCGGCGACTGCGGCAGCGTCGCCTGCGGCGCCGACAGGGAGTCGGTCGTCTGCAACGATCCCGGCAAGAACGCGTGCGGCGGCTGCGCGCTGCTGCCGGCCAGGCCCGGCGATGCGTGCGGCGTCGGCTGCGGCGGCGGCTCGTACAAGTGCAACGGCACCGAGCTGCTCGCCTGCGACGGCGCGACGGCGGCGAACTCGTGCGGCGGCTGCTCGACGCTGCTCCACGCGCAAGGCGCGGCCTGCGGCACCTGCGGCACGCTCAAGTACGCGTGCGCCGCCGACCGGAACTCGACCTACTGCCCGGCCGACGACGCGAACGCCTGCGGTGGGTGCGGCGCGCTCGCGGGCAGGGCCGGCGACGCGTGCGGCGGGTGCGGCAAGCTCGCGTGCTCGGGCGACAAGGCGAGCCTCGTCTGCAACGATCCCGGCAAGAACGCGTGCGGCGGCTGCGGCACGCTCGTCGGCGCGATCAACGACGCGTGCGGCGCGTGCGGCAAGCTCGCGTGCTCGGGCGACAAGGCCAGCCTCGTCTGCAGCGATCCGGGGACGAACGCGTGCGGGGGCTGCGGGGCGCTGCCGGTCCCCCTCGGCTCCGTCTGCGGGATCTGCGGGACGTCGACGGTCGTGTGCAGCGCGGCGACCAAGGGGACCACCTGCCAGACCCCCGACGACCGCTCGAAGGATCCGTCGCCGAGCCAGACGACGAGCACCTCCTCCGCGACGGTGGTGGACCGGATCACCGCCGGCTTCCTGCCCTTCACCGTCGCGCGGCGCGCGACGCGCATCGCCACGGTTTCGCTCGATCTCGCGCGCGAGGCCTACGGCTGCGAGAAGGATCCCGACTGCGCGTCCCCCGATCCCCAGTGCACCTGCAACTGCACGACGTACACGTGCGTGCCCCAGCCGACGCTCGTGCCCGACGGGCTCGTCCTGGAACTGTGGACCGGGACGCCGACCGCGCCGGGGACGCTCCTCGACACCGCGACGCTCAAGCCGACCGACGTGCCGGCGTACGGCAGCGCGACGCCGGCGCCGCTGACCTTCTCGTTCGCGAAGGATCACGCGCTCGCCCCGGCGACGCACGTCTTCTTGAAGCTGGTCGTGACCGGCCCGGGCTACTCGTACCGGGTCTACGGCAACGCGAGCGCCACCACGCCGAGCGTGCCGTACTGGTGGCAGCAGCTGCCGGCCGCGCCGTTCCAGTCGAGCTTCGCGCCGTACGTCGTGGTGACGAGCTACGACTGCCCGTGAACGCCTAGAACGTCACGACCGACTTCACGGGCACCGGCATCAGGCGCTCGCGGCCGCTGAGGAACGCGAGCTCCACGACGAACGCGAACGCGAGGACGATGCCGCCCTGCTTGCGAACGAGCTCGGCGGCGCCGACCGCGGTGCCGCCGGTCGCGAGCAGGTCGTCGACGATGAGCACGTTCGCCCCCTCGGCGATCGAGTGCTTGTGCATCTCGAGCGACCCCTCGCCGTACTCGAGCGCGTAGCTCACGCGGTCGACGGCGGCGGGGAGCTTGCCCGGCTTGCGCACCGGGACGAACGAGCAGTTGAGGCGCGCGGCGAGGGCGGCGCCGAAGATGAAGCCGCGCGACTCGATGCCCACGATGGCGTCGAGGTGCGTGCCGACGAACTCCTCGGCGAACGCGTCGAGCACCATGTGGAAGCCGCGCGGATCGGCGAGCAGCGGGGTGATGTCCTTGAACAAGATCCCCTTCTTGGGGAAGTCGGGGATGTCGCGGATCAGGCCACGGATCACGGCGCCACGGTCGGTCGAGAGCGGCATGGGGTCGTTCGGTAGTTCCGACGCCGCCGCGCTTCCAGCCCTGCCTGCGCCCGGGGTCTTGTCGCGACGCCGCCCCCGGACGAAAGCATCGCGACGATGCCCCGCCTCGGTGCTCTTCGCGTCGCCGCGCTCTCCTTCACCGTCGTGGCCGCCGTCGCCGTCGTGGGGGCGCCCACGCGCGCGCGCGCCGCCGACTGCACGGCCTCGGCTTCCACCTGCATCGACTCCGAGGCCCTCTGGCCCTACGCCGGGCCGACGACCTGGTTCTCGGTCGCCCCTGCGCGCACGCTCGGCAGCCGCAGCTTCGGCTTCGGCCTCGCCAGCTCCTTCCAGCACGATCCGATCGTGTTCCGCACGTCGAGCGCGAGCCCGACCGGCGGCACCAAGGTGCCCGCGATCGGCAACCAGCTCACCACGTCGTTCCTGTTCTCGTACGGCGTCACCGACCGGCTCGAGGTCGACGCCGTCGCGCCGGTGACGTTCTACCAGGACGGCACCGGGGTCACGCGGCTCACCGGCACGCAGGCGGTCGACGTCCCGACCAGCGCCGTGCGCGACGTGCGCATCGGCGCCGCGTACGCGCTCGTCCCGATCCCGCGCGTCGCGAGCCCGCAGGGCGTGGGCGTGGTCGCGCGGCTCGACCTGTCGATCCCGAGCGGCGATCAGGACTACTTCGGCGGTGGGCGCACCGCCGTGATCATCCCCGCGCTGGCGCTCGAGGAGGCCATCGGCCCGCTGTCGTTCGGCGCGACCCTCGGCGCGCGCCTGCGCGGCAAGAGCGAGCTGGTCGGCGTGAAGGTCGGCTCGCAGGGGTACATGGCGCTCGGCGCCGCGGCGACGGTCGACGAGAAGCACCGCGTCGCGATCACCGGCGAGCTGTTCGCGCTCCCCTCGCTCGTCGACAGCGGCACGAGCCCCGTGCAGTGGCTCGGCGGCGTGCGCTGGGCGCCGCTCTGGGCCGGCGATCTGGTCATCCACGCCGGCGCGGGCGGCAGCCTGCGTGGCGCGAGCGCGCAGCTCCTCGAGCCGACGTGGCGCGCGACGCTGGATCTCCGCTACGCGCCGCTCGCCAACGACACCGATCACGACGGCGTGCTCGACCGCGACGACAAGTGCCCGAGCGAGCCCGAGGATCGCGACGGCTTCGAAGACGCCGACGGCTGCCCCGATCCCGACAACGATCGCGACGGCATCCCCGACGCGCGCGACCAATGCCCGAACGCGCCCGAGACCGTGAACGGCTACAAGGACGACGACGGCTGCCCCGAGCTCGACTCCGACGGCGACGGCATCATCGACGAGCTCGACAAGTGCCCGGCCGTCCCGGAGGACAAGAACGGCTACCAGGACGACGACGGCTGCCCCGAGGGCGGACCGCCGGAGCTGCCGAGCCAGCAGTGCTTCGACGGCAGCGTCTCGAAGCCGGGCGTGAAGTGCGACTCGGACAAGGACGGCATCCCCGACGAGATCGACGTCTGCCCGACGGCGCCCGAGGACCTCGACGGCATCATGGACGGCGACGGCTGCCCCGAGAAGGACGCCGACGAGGACGGCGTGGGCGACGAGGTCGACCAGTGCCCGCTCGAGCCCGAGACGATCGACGGCGTGAAGGACGACGACGGCTGCCCCGAGGCGGGCGCGCACTCGCTCGTGACGTACGCGTCGGGCGCCATCGACGTCGAGAAGCCGGTGCGCTTCGCGGCCGCGAGCCCGACGGTGAGCAAGCCGATGAAGGCGCAGCTCGCGATGATCGCGCAGCGGCTGCAAGGGCTCGTCGACCGCGGCCTCGAGAAGGTGCAGATCGAGGCGTGGGGCGACACGAGCGTCGAGTCGAAGGCGAACGAGGCGCTCGCGACCGTTCGTGCCGGGGCGCTCAAGCTGGTGTTGGCACAGCTGGGCATCCCGGAGACGATGCTCAAGACCAAGGTCGGCGATCCGAGCGAGCTGCCCGCCAAGGATCGCTCGAGCTACCTGATCTCCGCGCGCACCAAGCGCAAGACGCCGCTCGATGGCAAGCCGCTGGCGACGCCGCGCGTGCTCGACGCGCCGAAGGTCGCGCCCACGCCGGTCACGCCCCCTCCGGTCGCGCCCACGCCCGTCGCGCCGGTCGCGCCCGCGGGGAAACCGTGAAGCGCCTGCGCGGCGCGCGCGCGGGCCTCCTCGCGATCTGCTCGCTCGTCGCGCCGGTCGCGCTGGTCGCGTGCTCGTCGAGCGCGCCGGCGACCGATGCGCCCGACGCGGCGGCGCCGAGCTGCACCGCGACCGCGGGGGCGTTCTCTCCCCTCGCCACGCGCTGCGGCCAATTCGTCGACGCCCAGGGGCGCGTGGTCGTGCTGCACGGCGTGAACGCGCGCGTGCGCGGGCTCTTCGACGTGGATCTCGGCGCCGGCAAGAAGCCGCGCGAGACGGTGCCGGTGGTCGACGCGACCGACCTCGCGCGCGTGCGCGTGGTCGGCTTCGACGTGGTGCGGCTGCCGATCCACTGGAGCGCGATCGAGCCCGACGACACCACGCCGCCGACCTACGTCGCCGCGTATCTCGACGCCGTCGCCGCCTTGGTGGCCGCGGCGAAGGGGGCGGGCGTGCAGGTGCTGCTCGACTTCCACCAGGACGCGTACAGCAAGTGGTTCGGGCAGGACGGCGCGCCGCTCTGGGCGATCGTGCCGCCGCTCTCGCCCGCTTCGATCCTCGATGGCCCGATCGACCTCGGCGCGGCCACCATCAGCCAGCCCGTGCTCGCCGCGTTCACGACCTTCTTCTCGCGCACCAGCGCCGACGGCGCGCGCCTGCGGGCTCGCTATGGGCAGATGGCCGCGAAGGTCGCCGCGCGGTTCGCCGGCGACGACACGGTGGTCGGCATCGAGCTGATGAACGAGCCGAACGCCACCGACGCCGAGCTGCGCGCGTTCGACGAGGAGACGGGCGCGGCGATCCGCGCGGCCGATCCCACGCGCCTCGTCTTCTTCGAGCCGCCCGCCAGCCGCAACCTCGTCGACTACGCGAGCGTCGCGACCTCGCCGCTCGGGCTCGAGGGGGTCGTCTACGCGCCGCACGTCTACACTGGCGTCTTCCGCGGCGGCGCGGCCTTCGAGAGCTCGTTCACGCTGGAGGATCTGCGCCCGTCGAACGCCGCCGCGCGCGACGAGGCTGACGGCTGGGGCGCGCCGCTGTTCGTCGGCGAGTTCGGCTTCGGCCCGTCGAGCGCGCGCTACGCCGACTACATCGGCGGGCAGCTGCAGCTCCAAGACGAGATGATGGCCTCGTCCGCGTACTGGGTCTGGAAGGAGGATCCGAGCGAGGGGCAGTGGGGCTTCTACGACTTCGACGCGACGTCGGGGGCGTGGAAGGAGCGCGACGCCGTTCGCAAGGTCTTCGCGCGCGTGGTGCCGCGCGCGATCGCCGGGTGGCCCTCGTCGTGGAAGTTCGACGCGCCCACGCGCCGCTTCGAGCTGCGCTACCAGGGCGATCCGAAGATCACCGCGCCGACGCTGCTCCACCTCCCTGCGCCGGAAGACGCGCCGAGCTCGGGCTGGCAGCTCAGCTGCGACGGCGCGCCGCTCGCGGCGACGCCCGACGCCCACGGCGATCTCACGGTCGCCTGCAACGGCGCGGGCGCGCACGTGGTCGTCGTCGCGCCGAAGTAGACGAGCGGCGCGGCGGCAGGTCGCCTAGGATCCCCCGACCCATGGGCGCAGCCCCGATCGATCGTCTCATCACCCTCGTGCGCCGCGAGCTCGGCGCCGCGGACGTGCGCGTCGAGCCGCGAACGTCGCTGGAGGAGGCGCTCGCGCCCCACGAGCTGCGCGCCTCGCTCGACGAGGCCCGCGTCGTCGTCGTCATGTTCGAGGCCGAGCCGAAGGAGCGTGACGCCACCGAGCGCCGCCTCGCGATGCTGGTCGAGTCGTTCGCCGGCGCGCTCGAGGAGGCCCCCTCGACGCGAGGCGCGGCCCGCTCGCCCACGATGTCGTTGCAGGAGGAGCTCGAGTCGCTCGCGGAGCGAGCGGGCGCGCTCGACGCGATGGTGATCGACGGCCGCTCCCCGGTCGTGTGGGGCGACGTCGATCCCGAGCACGTCGGCCCGCCGCGCGCGAGCGTGATCGATCTGCAAGAGGCGATGCGCGTGCGCGACGGCCGCCCGAGCGTTCCACCGCCGCCCAGCGACGACGACGCGATCGGCCCGCTGCGCATCCGCGCGCTGCGCGAGGTGCGCGCGCTCCCCGCGGCCGCGCAGCTGCACAAGGGCGCGCACCTGCACCACGTCGAGTGGGTCGAGGGGTTCGGCTACCTCGCGCGCTCCTTCGCCGGGATCTACGTGCTGATCCTCGTGTACGACGCGCTCTTCGACGAGCTCGGCGCCGAGCGCGCCGTCGCGACCTCGCTCCCGGCCATCGAGCGCCTGGTGCTCGCGTTGCCGCCGCTCGATCCGCAGCCGATGGGCGGCGCGGTCGCGCTACGTCGTCGCCGGCGCTGAGAGACTGTGAAACAGTCTCTCCGGTGGGGTGGGGCCCCGACGAATCGCTTTCGGCGGGGCGGGGCGGTGCCGACCGCCCCGGTGGGCAGTGAAGAGCGCGGGATTCTTCCCGCGCTCTGACGCGCGGCTCGCCTCTCACGCGCGCCGCAGCTCGCGCACGATCACGACCTGCAGCGCGCGCGCCGCGCCGGTCAGGTACGCCGCGCCGCGGTGGATCAGCGCGACCTGCCTTCGCACCCCGCCCTCGGACACCTCCACGAAGCTCACCCGGCGCCCCGCGTCGCGCGTCATCAGCCGCGGCAGCAGCGCGACCCCCATCCCGCGCTCGACCATGCGGCGCACCGCCTCGAGCCCCTCGACCTCGACCACCACGCGCGGGCGCACGCCGCGCTCCTCGCAGGCCGCGAACAGCGCGGCCGTCGGCGGCACGCCCGGCACGACCACCAGCGGCTCGGACGCGACGTCGCGCAGCGCGATCGGCGTGCGCCGCGCGGCGAGCCGGTGGGCGGTGGGCACCGCGAGCAGGTAGTCCTCCTGCCAGAGCTTCTTGGCCGAGAGCTCCTGCCGCTTCACCGGCAGGTTGGAGATGGCGAGATCGAGCGAGCCGTCGGCGATGCCGGCTTCGAGCGCGTCGGGGAGCCCCTCGCGCAGGCGCAGCACGACGGCCGGGTGCTCGGCGTGGAAGCGCGCGAGCAGATCCGGCAACGCGTAGGCGCCGACGGTCGGCATCATGCCGAGCGTGAGCGTGCCGTGCGGCGTGCCGCGCGCGTCCTCGACGTCGCGCAGCGCCGCGTCGACCGAGGCCAGCGCGAGCTCGACGTGCGCGAGGAAGCGCGCCCCCGCCGAGGTGGGGACGACCCCTTTGGCGGTGCGCACCACCAGCCGCGCGCCGACCTCCCGCTCGAGCTGCTGGATGCGCCGCGAGAGGCTCGGCTGCGAGACGCCGAGCGCGCGCGCGGCCGCGGTGAAGCGCCGCTCTCGGGCGAGCGCGGCGAACGCGCGTAGCTGATCGATGTCCATCGCATGCGAGTTTCGCATAGCGCGTATGCGTGTCCATGCCGTGCGTGCATGACGATCGCGCCTTACGGTTCCGTCATGGACCTCGTCGCCGCCGCCCCGAGCCGCCCTGCGCAGGGGCCGCGCACCGCCCGCACCGCGCGCGACGCGACGAGCCTCGCGCGCCGGCGCGTCGCGACCGCGGCCATCGTCGCCGCGCTGGTGGTCGCGGCGTTCGAGGGGACCGTCGTCACCACGGCGATGCCCACCATCGTGCGCGAGCTCGGCGGCCTCGCGCTCTATCCGTGGGTCTTCACGGCGTACCTGCTCGCGAGCACCGTCGGCGTGCTGATCGCGGGCACGCTCGCCGACGCGCTCGGCCGGCGCCCCGTCTTCGTCGTCGGCATGGCGCTCTTCCTCGCCGGCTCCGCGGCCTGCGGGCTCTCCACGTCGATCGGCGCGCTCGTCGCGTTCCGCGTGGTGCAGGGGCTCGGCGCCGGCGCGATCCAGCCGATCGCCATGACCATCGGCGCCGATCTCTACACGCTGCGCGAGCGCGCGCGCATCCAGGCGCTCTTCACCTCGAGCTGGGGCGCGGCCAACGTGCTCGGCCCGGTGCTCGGCGGCGCGCTGGTCGCGAACGCCTCGTGGCGCTGGGTCTTCCTGGTCAACGTGCCGGTCGGCGCGCTCGCGGTGGCGCTGCTCCTGCTCTCGTATCGAGATCCGCCGCGGCATCGCGAGGCGCGCCCGCGGGTCGAGCCCTGGGGCGCGCTCCTGCTCGGCGGCGCGCTTTCGCTCGCGCTGGTCGGCGTCGAGCCGCGCGAGGGGGCCGCGCTCGTCGGTCGGCTCCTCGCGCTCGCGCTCGCCGCCCTGGTCGGGCTCGGGTTCGCGCTGCAGCAGCGGCGCACCGATCAGCCGCTGCTCGCCCCCGCGCTCCTCGCGCGGCCGACCGTGCGTGCCGCGCTCGTGGTCTCTCTCTTCGTCGGCGCGCTGCTGAACGTGTGCGTCGCGTACGTGCCGCTCCTTTCGGCGCGCGCCTCGGGCGACGCGGCGCGCGCCGGGCTCGCCCTCATCCCGCTGCTCGGCGGCTGGGCCTTCGGCTCCAGCTTCGGCGTGCGCGTGCTGGTGCGTCGGGGCCTGCGCGCCAGCGTGGGCGGCGGCTTCCTCGTCGCGCTGCTCGGCGCCTCGCTCCTCGCGCTCTCCTCGCGCTTCTCGCTCAGCGCGCGCGCGCCGCTCGAGGGCGGGACCTCGCTCGTCCTCTTCGGGGCCCTCGCGCTGCTCGGCGCGGGGCTCGGACCGGCCGCGAGCACGTCGCTGGTGGCCTCGCAGAGCGACGTCCCGTGGCCCGCGCGCGGCTCGATGACGAGCCTGATCTACGCGACCCGCTCGCTCGGCGGCTCGGTCGCGGTCGCGGTGCTCGGCCGCGCGTCCTCGCTCGGCGCGCACGGCGCGGGCGCGGCCCTGTTCGTCGCGCTCCCCGTGCTCGCCGGGGTGGCCGCGCTCGCGGCTCTGG
>CAIXWQ010000284.1 GCA_903923175.1 uncultured delta proteobacterium
GCCGTACCTTTCGTCGAGCGCGGAGTACCGCTCGCGCACCAGCAGCACGCCCCCCTCGAGCCAGCGGGCCTCCAGGGCGTCGGTCGGCCGCGCGGGGCGCGCCGTGAGCGCGTTGCGCGGCGGCCCGTCGCGGAGCGCGGCGTCGACCAGCCGAGCCAGGTCCGCCGCCGGCGTCGGGGCGATCGCGCCCTCGTCCCGCGGCGTCGAGCGCGCGAGGGCCGAGGCGAAGAGCGCCGTGACGAGGGCGTCGTCGGGCGGAGGCGGCATCACGCGCGTCACCGCCGCGCGGGCCTGCGGCGTCGCGGCGTCGAGCAGCGTCGCGGAGAAGCCGAGCAGCGTGCCGAGCACGAACCCCGTGATCGCGACGTGCGCCGTCGGCAGGATCACCATCACGGCGCTCCCCCGCTGCGCGATCTTCACCGCGATGAGCGTCGGGAGCAGGTAGCCGAAGCCCATCAGCGCGACGACGTCGAAGCCCTTGGTCGCCTCGATCCAGTGCCCCGCGAGCGCGGCGAAGGCGAAGCGCAGCGCGTAGTCGACGCCGAAGAACAGCACGAGCCGCCGCGGCCCCTCGACGTTCGCGCGGCGCAGCGCCGTCCACCGCAGCAGGGCCGACGCCACGGCGACGATCACCAGCGCCTCGACGAACGTCGCGACGAGCTTCGTCGGCTCGAGCACCACCAGCGCGAGGAGCGCGGGGACGAGGATCCCGTTGAAGTCCCAGCCGTCGCGCACGTTCGCCGCCGCGGCCACGACGGCGCCGGTGATCAGCAGGATGTACGCCTTCGGCGAGGCCAGGAAGCTCTGCGCGACGTCCTCGGTCGCGAGCTCGAAGCCGGCGAGCGACAGGTTGGTGTGCGGCACCAGCACCACGCGCAGCAGCGCGTAGACGATCAGCGTGGGGAGGCCGTTCTGCACCAGGCCGCGCGCGAGGCCGACCTTCCAGCAGGCGTTGGCCGCGAGCGGCACGACGACCAGGCCGATCGAGAAGAACGACTGCGCGGCGTGCGGCGCGAAGCGTGGGAGCAAGGCCCCCTCGACGCAGAGGCGCACGACGATCGACGAGAGCACGAGCAGCAGGAAGCGCTCGCGGCCGAACACGCGCGAGGTGAGGCCCGTGCGCGAGAGGTGCTCACCGAGGCCGCGCGCGAGCGCGTACGTCGCGACCGCCTCGCCCACGTCGATCATGCCGGCGCGTGGATCGAGGACGAACACGGCGGCGAGGTAGCCGGGCACCACCAGGCCCGCGAACACCCAGCCGAACGTCTCGGTGAAGAACCAGGAGATCAGGACGCCGAGCAACACCGGCGTCGTGGTCGAGCGATCGAACCCCGCCGTCGGAAATATTTGGAGCACGCTCATCGTGGGCGCGGATGGGATGCCCCCCGCACCTCGACGATCGCTTGCGACGCGTAGCTCGTGCGTACGTGGGCTCGCGCGTCGCCGCGAGGGAGCCGACCGCGGCTACTCGGTCGGCACCTCGATCTCGCCCGCGGCCATCCTCGCGCGCAGCGCCTCGACCTCGCGTAGCACCGCGGCGTCGAGCTTGTCGGCGTGCGGCCCCTCGCGCACGTAGTCGAGCGCCCCCTCCTTCACCCCGAGGACGAGCATCCCCGAGTGGAGCTCCCCGCGCTTCGCGGCCGCGATCGCGTCGAAGACCGCCACGTCACCGCGCTTGATCATCGAGGTGAGCACCGCGGTCGGCGCCTCGTCGTACTGATCGGCGTCGACGCCGATCGCGAGCACGCGCGCGTCGCGCGCCGCCTCGAACACGCCGTGTCCGGTCGACCCGCTGGCGTGGAAGAGCACGTCCGCGCCGGCGGCGATCTCGGCGATCGCGATCGTCTTGCCCTTGGCCGGATCGCGGAACGCGTCGGGCGACGAGCCGGCGTACGCGACGTGGACGACGCACGCGGGGCACACCGCCTTCACGCCGGTGCGATACCCGGCCTCGAACTTGTGGATCAGCGGGATGTCCATCCCGCCGACGAAGCCGACGTGCTTGGTCTTGCTCGACAGGGCCGCCACCGCGCCGACGAGGAACGAGCCCTCCTGCTCGCGGAACGCGAGGCCCGTGACGTTGGGCGGGATCGGCTGCATGACGCCGCCCGCGAAGTCGGGCGAGTAGTCGACGCAGGCGAAGCGCGTCCGCGGGTAGTCCTTCGCGACCGTGTCGACGTCGCGCGAGAAGATGAACCCGACCCCGAGCACGACGTCGAACCCGCGCGCCGCGAAGAGCCGCAGCGCGGCCTCGCGATCCTCCGCCCCCGCCGGCTCGACCACCTCGGTCGCGACGCCGAGCTCGCGCGCCGCGCGCGACAGCCCGATCCAGGCCGCGTCGTTGAAGCTCTTGTCGCCGCGCCCCCCGACGTCGAACACCAGCCCGACGCGGAAGCGCGCCTCCTGCTCGGACGTGGGCCGCGGCTCCTCGCGCCGGCCGCGCGGCAGCGCCAGACCGAGCGCGAGCGCGCCGACCAAGGCGACCGCGAGCAGTGGACGGTCGAAGGCCATTCGCGCATCCTACCAGCCCGTTCGCGGCCGCCACGCCTTGCGTTCGAGATCCTTTAGTCATAAAGGATCTCGGTGCGCCCCTTGGAAGGTCGAGTCGCCGTGGTCACCGGGGCATCGCGCGGCATCGGCGCCGCGATCGCCCGCCGCCTCGCGCGCGACGGCGCGCGCGTCGCGGTCGTCGCCCGCAGCGAGGAGGAGCTCGTCCGGCTCGCCGACGAGATCGGCGGCCTGCCCATCGTCGCCGACGTCACGGCGCAGGGCGCCTCCGAGCGCATCCTCGCCGAGGCCGCCGTGCTCGGCGAGGTGTCGATCGTCGTGCCGAACGCCGGCGTCGAGGCCTCGCACAAGCTCGAGGCGATCACCGACGCGATCTGGGACGAGACCCTCGCGCTCAACACGACGGCGGTGTTCCGCCTGCTGCGCGCGGCGCTCCCCGCGATGGTCGAGCGCCGGCGCGGCCGCGTCGTGGTCGTCGCCTCCAACGCGGCGCTCGCGGGGTACGCGTACACGGCGGCGTACTGCGCGGCGAAGCACGCCGTGCTCGGCCTGGTGCGCGCGCTCGCGCTCGAGGTCGCGCGCAGCGGCGTGACCATCAACGCCGTGTGCCCCGGCTTCGTCGACACCTCGATGGCCGATCGCGCCATCGAGCGCATCGTCGAGAAGACGGGCCGCGCCGCCGCCGACGCCCGCGCGGCGCTCGAGGGGCTGTCGCCGCAGCGCCGGCTCGTCACGCCCGCCGAGGTCGCGCACGCCGTCGCGGCGCTGGTGGTCGACGAGGCGCGCGGGATCCACGGCCAGGCGATCGCGATCGACGGAGGACAGACGCATGGGTGAGCTCGACGAGAAGGTGATCTCTCCGGTCGAGGTCGCGGCCTGGCCGCGCCCGAAGGGTTACGTCAACGGCATGCTGACGGCAGGGCGCGGCGAGCGCGTGCTGTTCGTGGCCGGGCAGGTCGGCTGGCGTCCGGAGGCCGAGCGCGTCGAGACCGCCGACTTCGCCCTCCAGTTCGGGATCGCGCTCGACAACGTCCTCGCCGTCGTGCGCGCGGCCGGGGGCGGCCCGGAGTCGATCGCGCGCATGACGGTCTACGTCACCGACGTCGCCGAGTACCGCGCCTCGACCCGCGCGGTCGGCAAGGAGTGGAAGGCGCGGATGGGGGCGTGCTTCCCCGCGATGGCGCTGGTCGGCGTGGCCGCGCTGGTCGAGGAGGGGGCCAAGCTCGAGATCGAGGCGACCGCCGTGCTGCGGGCCGAGGGGGCGCGGCCTTGAGGCGGAGCGCCTCGGCGTCGAAGCCCGTCGCGTCGGCCGCCGCTGCCGCCGGCGTCGCGACGCCTGTCAGCCCCGCGACGCTCGCACCGTCGATCGTCGTGCGGCTCCTCGCCGCGCACAACCTGCTGATCGCCGCGCTCCGCCGCGGGCTCGCGCCGGAGCTCACGCTGGCGCGGTTCGATCTCCTGGCGCAGCTCGCGCGCGAGAACGGCGCCACGCTCGCGACCCTGTCGCGCCGGATGCTCGTGACGGCCGGCAACCTGACCGGCCTGGTCGATCGCGCCGAGCGCGACGGCATCGTGGAGCGCCGCGCGGATCCCAAGGATCGCCGCCTCACGCGCGTGTTCCTCACGACCAAGGGGGACAAGCTCGCCCAGCGCGCGATCCGCGAGCACAACCGCCTCGCCGACGAGCTGATCGCGCCGATGCCCGAGGGCGATCGCAAGGCGCTGCGCGACCTGCTCGGTCGCCTGCGCGGGGTGCTGGAAGACGGAGGCGCCGCGGTTGCCGAGCCGGACGCCGAGGACGAAGCCGACGCCGCTGGAGGTTGTGCACGATGACCGCGCCGAAATCGTTCCGCTTCACGCTCGAGGACGGCGTGGGGCTCGTCACGTTCGAGCGCCCCAAGACGCTCAACTCGCTCACCTTCGAGGTCTACGGCGAGCTGCGCGATTTCCTGCCCACGCTCTCCGAGCGCGCCGACGTGCGCGCGGTGGTGATCACCGGCGAGGGGCGCGGCTTCTGTAGCGGCGGCGATCGCGAGGCGATCATCGCCGAGCTGTTCGCGAGGGACGCGCAGGGGCTGCTCGAGTTCACGCGCATGACCGGCGCGCTCATTCGCAACCTGCGCCGCGTGCGCCGCCCCGTGGTCGCGGCCGTCAACGGCGTCGCGGTCGGCGCCGGCTCGGTCATCGCGCTCGCCTGCGACGTGCGCATCTGCGCCCAGTCGGCCCGCTTCGGGTTCATCTTCCCGCAGGTCGGCCTGTGCGGCGCCGACATGGGCGCGGCGTACCTGCTGCCGCGCGTGGTCGGGCTCGGGCGCGCGAACGAGCTGCTCTTCGGCGGCGACGTCATCGGCGCCGACGAGGCCTACCGCATCGGCCTCGCCAACCGCGTGGTCCCCGACGGCGAGGCGCTGCCGCAGGCGATGGCCTACGCGCGCAAGCTCGCGAACGGCCCCGCGTTCGCCCACGCGATGACCAAGCAGATGATCGAAGACGAGCACACGATGACGCTCGACGCGGCCATCGAGTCCGAGGCGCAGGCCCAGGCCATCTGCATGCTTCACCCGGACTTCAAGGCCGCGTACGAGGCCGCGGTGCAGAAGCGGCCGCCGCGCTTCGCCGGCGCGCCGGAGCCGAAATCGTGACCTCGGCGACCACGCGCGCGAGCGACGTCGACGCGAGGCCGGTGCCGCTCTCGACCGACGACCTCGGGTTCTGCTTCGCGGAGGCGCACGTCGCGCTCGCGCCGACGGTGCGGGCCGCGGTCGCCGACGTCGTGTCGCTCGAGGCGCGAGAGGCCGCGGACCACGCGCAGACCGACCGCGCCATCCTCGCGGCGCTCGGCGCGCGCGGGCTGCTGCGGGCCTTCGCGCCGGCCTCGGGCGCCGTCGATCTGCGCGCGATCTGCCTCGTGCGCGAGGGGCTCGGCTGGGCGAGCGGCAACGCCGATTCGCTCTTCGCGGTGCAGGGGCTCGGCTGCTTCCCGATCCACGCGTTCGGCACCCCCGCGCAGCGCGAGCGCTTCCTCGCCCCCGCCGTCGAGGGGCGCGCCGTCGGCGCCTTCGCGCTCACCGAGCCCGAGGCGGGCACCGACGTGGCGTCGCTCGCCACGCGCGCGGAGCGGGATCCGAGCGGCGACGGCTACGTGCTCACCGGCGAGAAGGTGTTCATCTCCAACGCGCCGATCGCCGATCACTTCGTGCTGTTCGCGAACGCAGAGCCGGCCAAGGGGCGCAAGGGGATCACGGCCTTCCTCGTGCCGCGCGCCACGCCCGGGCTCGTGATCGACGGCCCCACGCCGCTCGTCGCCGAGCACTCGATCGGCGCGCTGCGCCTCGACGGCTGCCGCGTCGGCGCGGAGCAGCGCCTCGGCGCGGTCGGTGACGGCTTCAAGATCGCGATGGCGACGCTCGACACGTTCCGCGTGAGCGTCGGCGCCGCGGCCTGCGGCATGGCGCGGCGCGCGCTCGACGAGGCGACCCACCGCGCGATCGCGCGCGCGCAGTTCGGCAAGAGCATCGGCGAGCAGCAGCAGGTGCAGGCCTACCTCGCCGACATGGCCGCGGAGCTCGACGCCTCGCGCCTGCTCGTGCTCCGCGCCGCGCGCCTGCGCGACGACGGCGCGGCCTCGATCACCCAGGAGGCAGCGATCGCGAAGATGTTCGCCACCGAGGCCGCGCAGCGGATCATCGATCGGGCCGTGCAGATCCACGGCGGCAGCGGCGTGATGCGCGGGGTCGCCGTCGAGCGGCTCTACCGCGAGATCCGCGCGCTGCGCATCTACGAGGGGACGACCGAGATCCAGCGCGTGGTGATCGCCTCGCGCCTGCTCGAGCGCGAACGAGCCAGGCAGGGCGCGCAGGCGACGCGGGCCGAGCGCGCCTGACGATGTGGACCCCGCCCGAACGCGTGCGGCACTCGCTCGGCGAGGCGCGCTGGCCCTCGGCCGACGAGGCCGCGCGCGCGCGGCTCTTCTCGCCGCTCGCCGAGGGGCGCCTCGCGCTCGCCGAGCGCACGTGGGTGCCGGCGATGGTGCCGTGGCGCGCGAGCCCCGAGGGGCTCGTGACGCCGGAGGTGCTCGCGTGGTACGCGCGCCTCGCGCAGGGGCAGCCAGGCGCGCTGGTGGTGGAGGCGACGGGGATCCGCGACGTGCCGAGCGGCCCGCTGCTGCGCATCGGTGACGACCGCTTCGTCCCCGGGCTCGCGGAGCTCGTCACGCGCGTGCGGGCGGCGAGCGGCGGTCGCACGCGGCTCTTCGTGCAGCTCATCGACTTCCTGCGCATCCGGCGGCGCCCCGCGCCCGAGCGCTACTTCGCCGAGGGCTTCTCGCCGCGCGAGGCGCACCGCGCCCGCCTGGTCGCGGCGACCGGCGTGGAGGCGCACGCGACCCTGGACGAGGCGACGCTGCGCGC